>NZ_JAIZRS010000006.1:0-347264 GCF_020419985.1 Burkholderia sp. AU32262 | reverse complement strand
ATCAGTTCCGGGTCCAGGTTCAAGCCCTTGCCCGGTTCTACGGTCGCTTCTTCCTTACGTTTGCGTGGCATAACGTGGCTCCTTGGCCATCAGTTTATGCCTCACACACAAAGGTTCGGATAGGCTCCATCTATCTTCGTGATGGCGGGAGCGGCATCGAGGAACTCGAAGGCAAGCTTGAGGCTGAACGCAAGCACCTTGAGACGGTTCGGCGCCACGCGAACGATTATGTGTTGTTCGCCAAGAAGCTTCAGTTCAGCCAGGCGCTTACCCTGGAGACGTTTCGGCAGAACGAGGCCAGCGCGCGGGCTTTGCTCGCTTCGACGGCCGTCGCGATCGAGGAAGCGGAACGCTTGGCATACGCCAAGGGGGCCGCGCTGGCAGGCACTGAACAGACGCTTACAGAACAGCAGGCGGCCCTTGCAAATGCAAAGTCACACCCGGGATCCAACATACCGTCGCTGTATCAACAGTTCAGACGCGATCTGGCCGGCCAACTGAACCTGCACGATGAGGATCTGCCCTTCGTTGCGGAACTGGTCGAGGTGCAAAAATCGCAGTCGGCATGGCGCGGCGCGATCGAGCGCGCGATGGGCGGCCATCGGTTGCGCATCATGGTTCCGGCATCACACATGAAGCTTGCACTCGCATGGGTGAATGGCCGCGACAACCGGTTGCATGTTCGTCTTGTGGACGTGATGGCGCCGGATCGCGCCGTCGAATTCCTGATCGACGGCTTCACGCGAAAACTTAACTTCAAGGACCATCCGTATCGGGAGGCTGTTCGAGGGCTACTTGCTCAAATCGATCGACATTGCGTGGCGTCCCCCGAGGTGTTGAAACATACGCCGCATGGTATGACCGCGCAGGGGCTCATGTCGGGCAAGAGCGGTTTCTTCGAAAAGCAGGACAAGACACCGTTGAGCCAGGGATGGCTCACCGGTTTTGACAACAAGGACCTTCTCGCCGAGCTCGAGCGTCAGTGTGACGAGACGGCACGGGAGCTCGCTGAGCTTACGGCAAAGTTTGAGGCGGCGAGGGCGCAGGTTACAGAGGTACAGGTTCGCCGAACAATGCTTGACCGCGTGCTGTCGATTGATTTTGCGGATATCGATGTGCGTCAGGCCGAGCGTAATGTGGCGGATTCCACCCGACGGCTCTCGGCGCTGACGGATCCATCATCGGATACCGCGAGGGCCAAACAGGCTTGGGAGGAGGTTCGCGCGGAACTCGAGAAGACCAGCCAGGCGCGCGACGAGAGCCTCATACAGCAGACGAAGCTTCAAGAGCAGTATGACACCGCCGTGAATGGGCGAGAACGCGCATTCGCGACGATCGGCGAGGGACTGAATGCGATCGAGATGGCGCTGGTCGAGCAACACTTTGATTTCGTCGGTGTCCAGACCGTGGATACACTGATGCGACAGCAGGCGCAAATCGACGTCCGGTTGCGTGCACGCCTCGAGGAACTTGCTGCGAGGATCAATGATCACGAACGCCAACTGGTCCGTGGCATGGGCGCGGCGCGCGCTGTCGATACGGGGGCCTTGGCGGAGGTCGGCACGGAAGTTGAAGACGTACCACAGTATCTGGAGCGACTGCGCGTGCTCAGGGATGAGGCGCTACCCGAAAAGCTGGATCGTTTTCTTGGGTATCTGAATCAATCCTCGGACGAGGGGGTGACGCAATTGCTCCGCAGTATCGATAACGAGGTGGAGACCATCGTCGAGCGGATCGAGGACTTGAACGCCACGATGCGCCGCGTCGACTTTCAGCCGGGGCGGTATTTGCAACTGGAGCCGCGTCGGGTCGTCCATGAGAGTCTGCGAACATTGGAGCAGGCGCAACGCATTCTGCGCGCCGCGACACTGCAAGACGACCAGGGCGAGAGCCAGTTCAACGCGTTAGCCGAGGTCGTCAGGCTCATGAGGGACGCGAGCGAGCGACGCACGACCGTTGGGGCGAAGGCGCTTCTGGATCCTCGCTATCGGCTGCAGTTTGCGGTGTCCGTCATCGAGCGCAGTTCGGGGGCAGTCTGTGAAACCCGGAAGGGATCTCAAGGCGGCAGCGGCGGAGAAAAGGAGATCATTGCAAGCTATATTTTGACGGCTTCGTTGAGCTATGCGCTGTGCCCGGATGGCAAGGACCGTCCATTGTTTGGCACCATCGTGCTGGACGAGGCGTTCTCGAAGAGTTCACAGGCGGTGGCAGGACGCATTATTTCAGCACTGCGAGAGTTTGGCCTTCATCCGCTCTTTGTGACGCCGAACAAGGAAATGCGGCTACTTCGAGCGCATACGCGCTCGGCCATTCTGATCCATCGAAAAGGACTGCAGGCAACGATGACGTCTTTGAGCTGGGAAGAGCTGGATTCCATTGCACGAGCCCGGCAAATGACCGGACGAGATGAAATCACCGAATGATATGGCTGCACGCCTCGCTCGATCATGGCAATCGGCCGATGAACGCGAGGCGCGGCTGCTTTACCCCGATAGCTGGCCGCTGCGATTGCCTATCGGCAGACCCAGTCCCAAGGCTTTTACCGAACAGACCGAAAGCGTCAAACGGCATTGCGATGCCTGGCGATCGGTGGAGATTGGCATCGTGCATTGGGAAACCGTGGCCTATCGTGCGGGGGGCAGCCCCGTGCGACTGCCGCACCTTTGGGAACTGAGAAGCCCGTCGGACTGGGTGCGCGCGACCCAGGATGCCGCGATTGCGGCCGAGTACGAACGGCTCGGTGAGGTGGTTCGGCACATGGACGCGCAGTTCCACGCACTGGTGATACGTCAGCGAAGGTTGATGATGGAGCGCCCGGTGCACGAGATCATCAAGGCTGGGGAAGTGGCCTTGGCGTTATCGCCGGGATGTGCGCAAGGGCGTCCACTGCGGGCGCTTGGTGTCTGCAATACCGATAGCAAGTTCTTCGAGTGGCACCGGGCGTTGCTCTGTCACATGCTCAACGTTCGCTTTGGCGGACAAGTTTCCGAACTGGGGCTCGAGGCGTTCCTCGGCGCGCCTGAGGACGACGAGCGTTGGTTGCTCGTCGTGCCGCTCGCGGCCGGGATATTGCCGTTTCGCCAGCAGCGCATCCGGGCCGGTGAACTCGTTCAGCTTCCGAAGTGCGTCGGCCACATCATCATTGTGGAAAACGAACGGTCCGTTCATCAGTTGGCGGAGCTACCTGATGCGGTGGCGATCCTCGGTGCGGGACTGAGTTTGGACTGGACGCATGATCCGTGGCTCGCGAGCAAGCGTGTAGCGTATTGGGGGGGATATGGATACCTGGGGGCTGAAAATGTTGGGGAAAGTGCGTCAAGCTATTCCGTCCTTGAGCGCGCTGCTGATGAATCGGGACTGTTTTGAACGATACGCGGCAAATCTGGCCGTGCGTGAACTCGTCCCCGTCGACGGGCGCCGTCCTGACGGACTAACCGAGGACGAGGGCGCCTTCTTCGAATACCTCCTGACGCAGGAGCGCGGGCGCTTGGAACAAGAATTCTTGCCGAAAGACATTGTGAGAGCGGCGATGCATGCGTGGTATGAGGCGTAACTATCGTAGAGCAGGTATCGGTGGCCTGCGCGAATTGTGCCAGGCGTGCGCCTGCCCCAGCCGTTGGTGTCTGGCCCCACCTTCGAGATCCGCGCCTCGCGCCCGCGATTGCCGAACACGCTCCCCCGACCGACGGTCGCGCGATGGCAGGTGCTGCCGAGTCTTGCGGCGCCTCGATCCTTCCTTCTCGGCCTGGACCAATCGGCCAATTTGCAGGGATGTCTGAGGTGCCTTCAGAGGTGTCCGCGCGACAAAGCATGCCGTCAAATCGGCCGAATCTGAATCGGTAAATCATTGTTAAACAAGGAAATTTTCGCGGTTTATAATGGAGCCTCGTGTGCTGGAGGTTGGGGGTGACCGATGAATCTGGACAGTAAGCTTTTGATGTCGTTGAAGAAGCGCTCTGGTAACGTCGTGCTCCGGCGTGAACTGGCAGGCTTGGGGAGTTCATCACACCTTAGTACTGCGCTTCAACGCCTCGTTGCCGAGGGACGTCTCACTCGGCTCGGCGCGGGCGTTTATGCCAAGACTGATTGGGATCTCGAAGGCAATGCGCGATTTGCCGTCGGCAATGAGGTACTGTTGCGCGAGGCACTCGGGAAGCTGGGCGTCGAGGTGATCGATGTGACGATTCAGCACGAAAACGGTCGCACCGTTTGCCTGGTCAACACCGGCAGGAGCCGGATTTCTCGTAAGCTTGGGTGGGGCAACATCACCGTCCGATATGTCGGTGAGCAGGAAAGCCCGTCCACGGGCGCGGTGCCCAGGCTTCCGGCAGATGTCGACAAGCTTCCGACCCGAAATGTCGGCACGTTTGTTGAGCGGCTCGCACAAGCCTACGACGTGCAATACAGACGCTCGGGCCTCGATGATTTCGCAGAAGCAGTGACGCGAGTCGCGGGCGACGATGTCGAACTTGATCGCACGGGGAAACTGCTGGTCGCGCTCAAGAAGCAGCATCGAATCAACGGTCGGCAATTTGCCCGATTGATGGCGAACCACATCAGGGAGATCAAGCGTGTTCGACCCGTTCGGGGACTACGACACCAGGGGCTATCTGCGTAACATTGACAGCATCAAGGACCTGGACGAACTCAAGTACATTGAGCACGGGTTCTTCGAGTCGGGTCTCGAGACTGCGTTGGCGTACCTTCAGGCGATCAGAGGTCCGATCGCGTACGCTCACTTTCTTGAAGTTCACCGAATCCTGTTCGGCGAGTTCTACCCGTGGGCGGGTCAGGATCGCCATCATCTCGGCGTTGGTCGACTTGTCGGAAAGGGGCAGCGAATACAGTTCGAGGCTTCGGAGTTGTGCCAGCGTGCCGTCGAATGGGGGCTATCTTCTGGCAACAATCCAAACACGATGCGCGAAAAAACCGGGATGGTCATGGGTGCTTTCGCTTGGGGGCACCCTTTTCTCGACGGAAATGGTCGCACCATGCTTCTTGTTCACGCGGAGCTATGCCACCGCGCAGGCTTCGCGATCAACTGGAATGCGTCGCGGAAGGACGATTACCTGGAGGCGCTTACTCGGGAACTGCAAGATCCCCAAGGCAAGCACCTGGACACGTATCTCCTGCCGTTGATGATCGCTCCCATTGCTGGCGGCGATCTTCGCGACCATCTGATGTCACTGCCGGGCCTCGACGGACAGGATGGCAGCAGTGCTCCGAATGTTGCATATCGGGCGGATGATCCAGTGGCAAACCAGAACTACCGCGAGTTGAAGCGTGCGCGTGGAGAAATTTAAGCGCATGCCGGCTCGGACGTGACGAATGGGTAAGCCCGATCTTCGCCGGCCAGTTGCCGGACCTTATCGCCAGTCGCGATGGGCGGCCGGACTAGAGGTTGCCTTCGGATGGGTGGCAAAAGGGACGTTGGCGCTGGCCGGCCTGACGATGGTCGCATTGGCGGCGCTGACGGGCGACGTCGGCGCCGTGACGGACCTGCCGACGACCAGAAAGGGCTGGTTGTACCTGCTGCTGATACTGGTCGTGATGGTCGCGCTGATATTTGCGGTGCATCACTACTGGCTACGCCCGGCCAGCGTGCGTCCAGCGGGCTAGCCTGACGTGGGGCTGGATATGGCCCCGAAAACCGTTCAGGCAATAAAAAAGCCCGCTGCTTGAGCGGGCCGAATCCATGTTTGGAGACATGGAGGAGACAGACGTAAATTTAAGGGAAAACCCGGACGTTTGCAAGCGCTTGTTGTATCCGCACAACCTGCCGCCGCCCCAGCCCGCCCGGTGGCGGCGCGCGGCACGAGCTTCGTTCACACGCTGCCGGCTCGTGCATGCGCCGCAAACGCGCCGAACCGCCGTTGCGCGACGGGCAACGCATATTTGCTGCGCATCTCCGTCTCGATCCATGCACACGCCTCGCGCGCACAGTCAGTCAGTGCGTTCCGCGTCGCATGCCCATCGATGTCGTAGACGAAACGCACGCCAACCTCGTCCTCGCCAACCTGTCGTTCGAGCTGATTGAGCTGCAGTTGCGGCCCGTGCTGTTGCGACAGCGCGCGAAGTTCGTCGAAGTGATATTCGAGCCAGTCGGCGAAGAACAGCGCGTCGCTGTGGCAGGGCAGGCGAAAAGCCGCGCTGCGCGACGGGCGTGACGCGATTTCGCCGGCCGCCGCATGCGGTTCGCCGTCGACGGCGACCGGCCGATCGACCGGCGCGAGCGGGTGCCGGATCCGCCGGTACGGCGCCCGATCGCGCAATGCGTGCCACAGCAGTTCGTCGCCGGCGGCGCCGGACGGCTGCATCGTCAGGTCGTGCCGGCCGTCGCCGGTCGCGGCGATGTCGCGGATCACGAGGCGCAGCGAGCACAGCGGTTCGTCCGCGACCAGCAGGGTTGCCGGGCGCGGCAGCCCGCACACGAGCGGCGCGGCGCCGGCGGCGCGAAACACGAGCCCGCGGCGGTCGAGCCGCACGAGCGGCAACGGCCTCGGAAACGACGGATAGGCGACCGTGATGCGGGCGCCGCCGACGCCCGTCAACCCGGGCATCATCGCGCGAAAGACCTGAGACTGGTCCACGTTGGTTCTCCTTCGTTACGATGCCGCCTGGACGGAAACGCGCGTTCCGGCTCAGGCGGCGATAGCTTGCCGGGCGACCTGCCCGGGCTCGATTCCCAGTGCGGCAAACGTTTGCGGATCGATGTCGATCCAGCACGCGACCACCAGATGCCCGTCCACCTGCTTCGGCGGGCCTGCGCGGTGCGCGTGGATGCCGATCCGGCGGAACAGCCGCTCCATGCTTGCGAACGTCACGCCGATCAACTGCCGCGCGCCGAGCTGCGCCGCGCACTCGACGACGGCCGCGAGCATCGGGCGTACGGCCCATTCGGCGTTGCCGGGCCCGCCTTCGTCGTCGGTCGCCGCGAATCGGGACAGTTCCCAGACGGCGGCCGACTGCGGCAGCGGCATGTCCTCCGCGACCAGGTCGGCGAACAGCGACTTCAGCAGGTACGGGCGCGTCGTCGGCAGCAGGCGCGCGCATCCGCACATGTCGCCGGCGGCGTTTCGCGCGAACACGTAGACGGTATCGTCGCGATCGAACTGGTCGCGCTCGAAACTTTCGTTCGCCGACGGGAGCGCCCAGCCGAGCTGTTCGACGAACACACGGCGCCGATAGCGCCCTAGATCCGCCGCGAGTTCGTGTGGCAACCGCCCTTCCTCGTGAACGAAGGTCTGCATGGATGTCCTCGGATCTGTGCTTTTGTATGCGTGCATTACAGCGCGCGGCACGAGGAGCCTGTAACTGGTAACTCTTACAGGGTGGCGTCGATGGACGCCATTGGGGACGTGGCAACGGTTTCTTGATCGACGGGATTGAAAACCGGGCCGCTTTTGCTTATAAAGAGCGCCAGTCTTGCAATATCGTCAGAGGAATGCGCAGCCAGTTGTCACTGGAGCGTCGGACCGGCATGATAGGCGTCGTTGTGCCCGAGGAGGGCCGACGCGACCGCGGCGGGCCAGTCGATGGCGGCGAGCCTTGCGGCGAGCGCGGCGGCCGTGCGGAACATGCCGATGTCGGCACCCTTGGCGTCGATGGCCATCACGTTGCTGCGGACATCGCCGCCCGCGATCATGAACGTGCCCGTCGCGCGTTCGAGATACCAGTCCCAGCCGACCGTCACGTACGCGACGCCGGCACCGGCCGCGCGATGCCATTCGGTATAGCCGGCGAGGCGCGCGTCGATCGCGTTGTCGCGCAGTTCGGCCAGCAGCGACGGGTCGAGGCCGCTCTCGACATGGTCGAGCACAAGGGCGGCCAGTGCGCTTTCTGACAGGCGTACGTAGCCGTCCGGGGACGGGCCGGCGACAGGGTGCAGCAAGGGTGAAGTCATGCGCGGAATGTATCAGCCTCGAAAGGGTGCTGGAACCTGACAAGTATGACAGCGTGACGTTGTCGGAGAAAGAATGGAACTGCGCTGGCAGGATGCCTACCAACAATTCAGCGCCGCGGAAGACGAGCAGCAGCTCTTCCAGCGGATTGCTGCCTATTCCAAGCGGTTGGGGTTCGAATACTGCTGTTACGGCATTCGCGTACCGCTGCCCGTTTCGAAGCCGGCGGTCGCCATCTTCAATACCTATCCGGACGGCTGGATGGCGCACTACCAGGCGCGGAACTATATCGAGATCGATTCGACGGTTCGCGACGGCGCACTCAGCACCAACATGATCGTCTGGCCGGACGTCGACAACATCGACCCGTGCCCGCTGTGGCAGGACGCGCGCGATTTCGGGCTGTCGGTGGGCGTCGCGCAGTCGAGCTGGGCGGCGCGCGGTGCGTTCGGTCTGCTGAGCATCGCCCGTCATGCCGACCGGCTGACGCCGGCCGAGATCAACATGCTGACGCTGCAGACCAACTGGCTCGCGAACCTGTCGCATTCGCTGATGAGCCGCTTCATGGTGCCGAAGCTGTCGCCCGCGGCGGGCGTCACGCTGACCGCGCGCGAGCGCGAGGTGCTGTGCTGGACGGCCGAGGGCAAGACCGCGTGCGAAATCGGCCAGATCCTCAGCATCTCGGAGCGGACTGTGAACTTCCACGTGAACAACATCCTCGAGAAGCTCGGCGCGACCAACAAGGTCCAGGCGGTCGTCAAGGCGATCTCGGCCGGGCTCATCGAAGCACCGTGACTTGACGTTGCGCGACGGCGCCGCCGGAGGCGGCTGCCGCCACGCGGCTCACTCCATCATCGGTTCCACTTCCTTCGCCGTCCAGCTCACGCTGGAAATGCTTTTCTCCATGCTCATCCGGCTCGCGATCTGCTCGAGTTTCTGCTGATCCTTCGGATGCAGCTTCAGCGTCGCGGTGACCTTCAGCCGGTCCGGCTGGTCGGGCACGTCTTCGCTCGTGAGGCTCTGGAACGACAGCGGCTTCGCATACATCGCGTTCGACAGCAGCGTGCGGATGTGGACTTCGTCGGCAGCGAGGCAGATCACGGTGATCCGGTATTCGCGCACGAGGTCGGCGTTCGAGACGGGCGTCGCGTTGATCGCCTGGCTGACGCCGCGCAACACCGTATTGGTGAGCAGCACGACGCCCGTGCCGGCGAGCGCGGGCACGTAGTGGCCGGAGCCGGCCAGCACGCCGACGGCGGCCGAGCACCACAGCGTCGCGGCCGTGTTGATGCCCTGGATCGAGCCCTTGTCGCGCATGATCACGCCGCCGCCGAGAAAGCCGACGCCGGACACGACGTAGGCGGCGATCTGCGTGACGCCCGCCACGCCGTTGCCGGTCAGCACGCCCAGCGTGACGAACAGGCATGCGCCGCTCGCGACGAGCGTGATGGTGCGCAGGCCGGCCGTACGCTGGCGCATCTGGCGCTCGAGGCCGATGGCGACGCCGCAGGCGAACGCGGTGAAAAGACGGAGTGCGAAATCGAAAGTCATGGTTGTCCTGCCGTGCAAGAAGCGCGTGCCGGCTCGCGTCGCCGCGGCGCAAGGCCGAAGGCGACGCGGCGCCAGCCGTCATCGCGCGGTACTGTACCGTGCGAATGCGTCATTCAAATGTGAAACGGATGGCGTGCGGCCCGCGGAACGCGAGCCGGGGCAGGAGAACTGCGGCGGACAGGCATTCAGGCGGCAAGCGGCGCACGCAACGGAGTGCTGCAACTGTCCACGATGGTTCCTGAAGGAAGAATGGGCGGCATTCTAGTAGGCGGCGCGCGGCCGCGTCAACCGCCTGGCGGCGCTACTGCGCCGAGCCGATCGTACCCGTCGCGAGTGCGAGTGCGGCGGCGGCTGACAAGGCGCCGGCATAGCTGTCGACTTCCGCGTTGCGCGCGGCGAGCAACTGGCTTTGCGCGATCGTCGCGTCGGTGACCGAGCCGACGCCGTTCCGGTACGCGGTCAGCGCCGCGTCGTAGCTCGTTTGCGCGGCATCGACGAGCGCCTTCGCGGCGTCGTGCGACGCGAGGCTCGTCTGCACCGCGTTCTGCGCGGCGACGACCTGGCGCACCGCTTCCTCCTTGGTCCGCGTGAGGCGCGCGGATGCGCTTTCCGCGTCGTTGCGCGCCTGCATCAGCACGGCCGAGCGCAGGCCGCCGTCGTACAGCGGGATCGTCACGCCGAGGAACACGCCGCCGCCGTAGCGGCTGCCGTTCAGGTTGACGGTGGGCGCCTGGTCGCCGATCGCGGGCAGCGCGGAAATGGCCGTGCCGCCGCTGGCATACGACGTCGACGCGGACAGGAAGATCTTCGGCATGAACGCGGCTTGCGCCGCCTTGATCTTCGCGCGATTGGCCTTTTCTAGCGCGAACGCACCCTGCAGGTCGGGGCGGCGCGCGATCGCGTCCGACACGATCGCGTCGACGGACGAACCGAGCGCAGGCGGCAGCGGCCGCTGCGGCAACGCGGCGATCGTCGGCTTCGACAGCGGCGAGATGCCGAGCGCGGAGACGAGCGCGAGGTAACCGTCGCTCTCGGCGCCGTTGGCTTGCACGAGCGCGAGGTTCGCCTGCGCGCGGTTCTGCGTCGCCTGCGCGAGCTCGACGACCGTGCCGACGCCGTGCTTGAGCCGTGCACGGGACGCCGCGAGAATCGCATCCGCGTTCGCGAGGCCCTGTTGCGCGCTCAGGGCGCGCGAGCGAGCGGCTTCGTAGCGGTAGTACGAGACCGTCACGTCGTGGATCACCTGCTGGTGCACGGCCGTGAACGCGACGTTCGATGCGATCGACGCCTGTTCGGCCGCTTCGACGCGCGCCGCGCGGCCGCCGAAATCGAACAGCAGCCATTGCAGCGACAGCGCCGAAATCGTCCCGTGCACGGTGGTGTTGCTCGACGAATCGCCGAGGATCGTCGACGTCGAGCCGTGGTTCGCCTGGTACGCGCCCATCGCCGTCGCCGACAGGCGCGGCAGGTATGCGGACTTGGCGAGGCCGACCGCCAGCGCCGCGTTGCGCGCGTCGTTCCATGCGATGCGGGTCAGCGGATTGGCCGATTCGGCGAGATCGATCAGTTCCGGCAGCGTGTACGCATGCGCGGCATCGAGCGCGGCCGGCGGCGGCACCGACGCGAGCGCCGGCGACGCGGGCAGCGTGTAGTCGTGCACACCTTGCACGGCGGCGCGCGGCGGCGCCGCCACGATGTCGCCCGCGGCCGACGTTTGCGGCTGCCACGGGCGGTCGGATGCCTCCGGCGCCAGATCGATCGACGACGTCGCGCAGCCGGCCAGCGCGACGGCGGTCGCGAGCGCGGCGGCGGCGATCGGGGCGGCCGGCGGTTCAGGTACGCGCATGAGGGGCAGGCTCCTTCGGTGTGGCTTGACGGGCGGCGTCGGCGATGTGCGCGAGCCGTGTGTCGATCAGGTTCAGCAGCGCGTCGCGCGCGGGGTCGGTATGGGCTGTGCTCGATGGCGCCGCCGGGGCATTCGCGCGGGGCGCGGTTTCGTCATCGCCCGGCGCGGTCACGCGCGCGAGTTGCTCGCCGATCGCCGCGTCGCCGGGTTTGCGTTCGGCGAGCAGGAACAGCGGGCCTTCGAGCGCACCGAGTTCCGCGAGCGCGCGTCGCCGGGTGGCGAGCCACGCCGCGGCCGGCCGCACCCACGACGGCTCGTAATGGATCAGGCCGAGCTCCTGCGAGATCGCGCCGTGCCGGGCGAACGCTTCGGCGGCCAGCGCGCGCCGTTCGGCCGGCTGCGCGATCTGTGCGATGCGTCGCCACTGGTCGAGCAGCGCGGCGAACGCGGAGTCGATCTGCTTGCCGATGCTGACGGGCCAGATGCGCGTGAACACGAGATACACGACGACGTTGCCGAGCAGGATGCCGATCGTGCGATCGCGCGCGAGCGTCAGGTCGAAGCCGGGGCCGGCGCCCTGGATCACGCACAGGAAGAACGCGAACGCGACCTGGAAACCCGCGTACGCGATGCGCGGCGAGCCGAATGCGACCCACGCGGACAGCCACGCGCCAGCGAAGACGAGCGCCATCAGTTCGCCGATCGACGACAGCGACGGGACGACGAACACGAGCGCGGCGGTGCCGATCAGCGCGCCGACGATGCAGCCGGCGATGCGCAGCGTGAGCTTCTCGACCGTTTCCGCGGTCGAGCCGAGCGACACCATGTAGCAGGTGATGAAGCAGGTATGGATGCCCGACCAGTCGAGTTGCGAGTACAGCAGGTAGCAGAACATTGCCGCTGCCGTCGTTTTCAGCGCATAGCGGACGTGGTCGGGATTGGTGCGCGCGTCGGGCAGGAAGAAGCCGCCGCGCGGGGCGGGTGGTGCGGCGGGTTCCGCCGGTTTGTCGGCGGCGGTATCGGTTGATGAGGCCGATACCGCCGGTGCGTCGGTTGCGGGCGGCTGCGCGAACTGCGTGAGCGCGATGTGCAGGTCCGCCGCGACGACGCGTGCGAGCGGCGGCAGCGCATCGGGCGCCGGCAGCGCGAGCGTCACGTCGACCGGATAGCCGCCCTGTTCGAGGATCGCGGCCATCTCGTCGAGCGTCGCCGCGATCGGCGTGGCGAATGCGTCGGGCAGCCGCGCCGCCGGTTCGCGATCCGCAAGCGCGACCGCGACGAGCAGCGCGGTGCTCGACGCGATGGCCTGCCGCAACGCGACGACATCGGCACCGGACGACGAACCTTCGAACTTCGACAGCTTCAGCCACGTGAGCAGTTGCTTGTCGCCTTCGCGCAGGCTGGCATCGAACGCGTCGCGCGCGCCGCCGTCGCCGCGCAGCCGCCGCGCGGCGAGCCGCAGCCGTTTCGCGAGCTGCGCGTGCGCGAGCTTGCGCGGCGACGGCGCGATCAGCAGGTTGACGACGATCGCGACGCCGACGGGGATCGCGACCATCAGCCACGCATAGAGCAGCGCGCGCGTCGCGGCTTCGCCGACCGGCGCCAGGCCCAGGTCGTCGAGCCCGAAGCCGACGATCATCGCGAGAATCGCGCCGACCGGGCGCAGCTTGCTGGCGGACGTCAGGTAGAGCAGGCCGACTGACAGCACGGCCATGCACGCGACGCGCAGCACCGAATACTCGATGCTGAAGATCGCGACGCCGATCACGAGCGCGATCACGAGCGTGACGAGCAGCAGCATCGCGACCGCGAGCACGGCGCTCGTCACGCGATCGGCGCGGTTCAGGAAGAACACGACATACGCGGAAATCGCGGCTTCGGGCGTGCCGTATCCGCTCGTCACGAGCACGACGAGCGCACAGATCAGCGCGACGCGCACGGCCATGGCCGCGCGCCCCGGAAACGGCGCGAGCAGCCGCAGGACTTCGCGCGGGCCCGGCGAGCGGACGTCAGCGGCAGGCTGAGCCATGCCGGACCTCGACGATCGCGCTCGCGCCGACGCGCACGAGCTTGCCGTCGGGTTCGTCGAGCTTCACGCGCACGGGGAAGCGCTGCGCGACGTGCACCCAGTTCACCGAGCGCTGCACGATCGGCAGCGAGCGCGGCAGGTTGATGCGGTCGCTGTCCGCGATGCCCGCGCCGATGCCGACGACCTTGCCCGTCATCGGGCGGTCGCGGTCGATCATCGAATAGACGGTCGCGCAGTCGCCCACCGCGATGCGATTGAGCGACGTTTCGCGGAAATTGCCGACCGCGAACCATTCGCTCGCGTCGATCAGCGTGAAGATCGACTGGTTCGGCGCAAGCGTTTCGCCGGGGAGCACGCTCAGGCCCGTCACGAGCCCGTCGTGCGGCGCGCGCACGACCGTATCGTCGAGCGCATGCTGCGCGCGGGCCAGCGCCGCTTCGCGCGCGTGCAGCGTCGCGATCGCGTCGGCGTCGTCGCCGATCGTCTGCGCGGACGCGCGCTGCTGTTCCCGCGCCTGTGCGAGCGAGACGGACGCGTCGCGCTGGCGCACCTTCGCCTGGTCGAACTGCTGCGCGCTGACGTAGCCCTGCGCGGCGAGCGGCGCGAGCCGGTTCACGTCACGCGTCGCGAGATCGTAGTTCTGCGTCGCGCGCTTGACCTGCTCGGCGGCGACGGACGCGTTCGAACGCTCGCCGATCAGCGAACGGCGGCGTGTGTCGAGCGACGCGCGCGCGAGTTCGAGATCGGCCTGCGCCTGCGCGACGGTCAGCCGGTACGGGACGGGATCGATCACGTACAGCAGGTCGCCTTTCGCGACGCGCTGGTTTTCATGCACCGCGAGCTGCACGAGGCGGCCGCCGACCGGCGACGCGACGTGCACGACGTCCGCGTCGATCGACGCGTCGTCGGTGGACGGGTAGGCCGTCGTGCGGTGGTACGCGTACGCGAGCGCCGCGATGCCGAGCGCGACGATCGCGAGCGCGATGACGCGGCCTTTCACGGAGGGGCGGGCGATGCCGGCGGCCTTCATGCGAACGGCCCCGTGCCGGTGAGCCAGACGAGCACGGCGACCACGAGCCCGATCGCGGTGCAGACGGCGAGTTGGTAGGGCACCGTCGCGGCCCAGCCGGTCGCGACGAATACGCGGTGCGCGACGATCGCGCCGACGATGCCGACGATCGCGCTGACGAGCCACAACGGGAAGTACGCGCCGAACAGCACGTAGGACGGCGCGCCGCGCGATGCACAGCCCGCGAGCGGCAGGGCGGGCGCGAGGACGGCGGCGATACGCAGCGGCGCGCGCGGCGTTGTTGTTCTCATGGTGTGACGAGCTCGACGTTGGGGGTGGATGCCGGGCACGGCGCAATGCGGATCGTCGCAACCGGCCGGGCCGCGACGACGATTTCAGGATACGGGGCCGATCATAAATCAGCGTAATGCGGATCGCCAGCGATCCGGCGCGCGTCCACGGCAGGGGTCGGGGCCGATCGTGGCCGCGCCATCGGTCATGCCGGACGGTCCGGCAGTGCGTGTCGGCAGCGATGATCGGACCGCCGCAATTCTGCCAGCACCCGCTCGCGCAGGGTTGCGAATGGACTATCAAGGATCGTCAGACGAAATCGTGCAGCGGGGTTTGCCATGTCGACGCAGCGGCAATTGGCGCGCAAACCGCTGATTGCCGCTCGAACGCATGCGAATCAGTCCGGCTGGCCGCGTGTGTCCTCGACGAGCAGGCCGGCGAAATCGCGCGCGAAACGCGGAGGCGCATCGAGATCGGCGAGCAGATCTGCAGCCGGCGCTCGGCCCGGTCGTCTTCGAGCGCGACGAGGCGCGGCGCCATCGTCTTCGCATGACGGCGCGCGGTGCCTTCGGGCAGCACGCGACGTTTGCTTCGATCATTCGGCAGGCCGTCTCGAAGTTGCCGACCTGGATGCGCCTGCGCAGCGTGAGCAGCACTCCGCCGGCGACGATGCCGACGTCGATCAAGCCTGCCTGCGCAGCGCGCACGATGTCGGGGCTCACCCGTTCCTGCATGGCGATGTCACGTGCGGATGATCGACGAGACAGCGGCGCCGCACCGCCGGCCGCGACCCGTCGTCGCGGCCGGGATCTGTGTACCATCGTGCGTAGGGTGCGACGCGCGGCACCGGGCATGGCGGCCCGATGCCGCGCGCGTCGCGGAAGCGGTCGTGCAACGAAGGTGAGCGTTCCATGCGAAGTTTCTTTGTCCGGTTCATTGCGATCGGCGTGCTGTTCCATCTGTACGTCGGGATGCGGATCATTCCCGATGCGTTCGTGTCGCCGCTCGCGCGCACGATCGCGGCGCTCGTGCTGGCGAGTTTCGTCGTCTTGATTCCGGTCGGGATGTTCTCGCGCCGCTTCGACGAAGGGTGGGCGGCGACGCTGGTCGGCTGGGCGGGCGCACTCGCGATGGGCTTCTTCTCGTCGCTGCTGGTGCTGACGTTCCTGCGCGACATCGTGCTGCTCGGCGTGCTCGCGTGGCGGCATCTCGGGCATGACGGCGCATGGAGCGGCGCGGCGCCCGACACGGCGCTCGGCGTGCTGGCGGCCGCGGTGCTCGTGACGGCGATCGGGTTCGTCGGCGCGCGCCGCACGGCGGCGGTCAAGCGCGTGTCGATTCCGGTCGCCGGCCTGCCGGCCGCGCTCGACGGGCTGACGATCGTGCAACTGTCCGACATCCACGTCGGCCCGACGATCAAGCGGCCCTACATCGAACGGATCGTGCGCGCGGTCAATGCGCTCGACGCCGACCTGGTGGTCGTGACGGGCGACGTGGTGGACGGTTCGGTCAAGCGCCTGCGCGAACATACGGCGCCGCTCGGTCAAATGCGCTCGCGGCACGGCACCTTCCTCGTGACGGGCAACCACGAGTACTACGCGGGTGCGCATGCGTGGATCGACGAATTTCGTCGCATCGGGCTGACCGTGCTGCTGAACGAGCACGTGCTGATCGAGCGCGGCGGCGCGCGGGCGGTGCTCGCGGGCGTGACCGACTTCACGGCCGGCGGCTTCGATCCCGCCCATCGCAGCGATCCCGAGCGGGCGTTGGCCGGTGCGCCGCCCGACGTCGGCACGAAGATCCTGCTCGCGCACCAGCCGCGCAGCGCGGAAGCGGCGAACCGCGCGGGCTTTACCGTGCAGTTGTCGGGGCACACGCATGGCGGCCAGTTCCTGCCGTGGCCGCCGTTCGTGCGTCTGCAGCAGCCGGTGATCGGCGGGCTGAACCGCATCGGCGACATGTGGCTGTATACGAGCCGCGGCACTGGGTACTGGGGGCCGCCGAACCGCTTCGGCGTGCCGTCCGAGATCACGCTGATTCGGCTGACACGCGGGTAGCCGGTGGCCGAGGACGGCCGTTACGCGACGCGAACGCGCATCGCGCGCCCCGCGGTTTCCTTTCGTCGGGAATGACAGCGCATGGCGGCGTGCGGCGCCGTTGGCTAGTATGCAGACATGCGCGTTCGCTCCGTTCCTTGCCCGTTCCTGCCGACATGTCGACGCCCGATCTCTTCGCTGATACGCCCGTGCCCGACGTGGACTGGTACCCGGACTGGCTGGCGCCGCCCGACGCCGATCGCGCGCTGGCCGCGCTGATCGACGAGGTCGCGTGGCGGCAGGACACGATCCGTACGCCGCGCGGACGCATTCCGTTGCCGAGGCTCACCGCGTGGCAGGGCGAACCGGATGCCGTGTACGTGTACTCCGGAATCCGCAACGTGCCGGAGCCATGGACGCCGGCCGTGCTCGCCCTTAAGCGTGCGGTCGAGGCGACGTGCGGCGTGCGTTTCAACAGCGTGCTGCTCAATCGCTATCGCAACGGGCTGGACAGCCTCGGCTGGCATGCGGACAACGAACCCGAACTCGGCGATGCGCCGGTGATCGCGTCGGTGAGCCTCGGCGCGATGCGGGTGTTCGATCTTCGCCATCGCGCGACCGGCGTCACGCATGCATACCGCCTCGTGCATGGCAGCCTGCTCGTGATGCGCGGACGCACGCAGGCCGAATGGCAGCACCGCGTGCCGAAGGCGCCCAGCGTGCAGGGCGAACGCGTCAACCTGACCTTCCGGCGCGTGTCGATGGCGGCCGAATAGGTCGCACCCCGTTTCCGTGATTCGCGAAAGGCCAATGCAAGCCATCGCGCGTGCGGCACGTTGCCGCACGAACGCGATGGCGGGCCGGCCGACGTGTCGCTCAGCCCCGTCCCGCAAGGCTTTGAGTCAGATTCGATCGAACGGGCGGTTCCGATAGATGAGTGAAACCTCTGATGGTGCGTCGCAACAATCGCTGATTAGACTGTGGAATGGCAGAAGCGCGTCGGCACACCGGCGCGCCCCCTTTTCGACATGCCTCCGTGCGTTGCCGATGCAGCGCGCGACGGGGCAGGAGCACAACGCGTGACCGTATTCGACCCTTCCTTCGAACCCTCGCTGCACGTCTTCGAGCAAGACGGCGGATGGCAATGGGCGCTGACGGTGAAGCGGGCGACCGGCGTCGGCGTGAAAGTCGTGGCGTTCAGCCGCGAAGGCTTTCGCGGCGAAGCCGAGGCATACGCCGCTGGCCAGCTTGCCCGCGCCGAATATGACGCCGCCGTGACGGCCTGACGTCGTCGCGGCGATCCGGCGCGGGGATCGCCTTCCTCTGTGCCGTCCGTTGCCGGACGGCGCTTTTCCGACTGCTTCCGTTTTTTCTCCAGGCGCGAAATGCGACCGTTTGCCGGCATTCGCTGTGCCAAATGGGCCGTGCCGTTCGACACAGGCATGCCTATGCCGCCTTCGATGCGCGGGCATCGCGTCGACGAGGCGACACGCGTGGCGAAAGTCTGCACGCAGGCTCATGACCTCCCGAGCAGGTGCAACCACGTATCGCACGAGGGAGCGTGGAAAACGCCGATTCATATCGTAATAAGATATGAGGTTATTGCATCGGCGAGACAATGACGTCCCGCTTTCCTGAAAGGAGCTATCCGTGCAACTGACCCAGTTAGGCGGGCATGTCGCCCAATCCGGCATCGCCGAACGGCAAAAACACGCGCAGGCGCTGATGTTCGGGATGGCGAACATCGACGAGTACATGTCCGGCGGCGTCTGCTACGATGCCGCGGCCTACGTGCGGTATCTGCTGCGCGCGGACGCGATGATCACGCCCGCGGCGCTGCTCGACACGATCGGCCAGTCGTGGAGGACGCGCTTCAACTTCGAGACCGGCACTCAATGGGACGGGCGCGCGAGCATTCCGGCGGGCACCGCGGTCGGCTTCGCTCGCGGCGCGAATGTCTTTCACGCGGCGATTGCCGTCGGCGGCACCCGGATCCGCGGGATCAACGGCGGCCTGCTGGGCGCCGGCTGGCTGCATCCGGTCGATCTGGCACGCGTGCTGCAGCCGGATCCGGCCGGCGGTTTTACGTACGACCGCACGACCATTCGTGTCTATCTGTCGCGCCTGTAGGCGGTCCGACGTCAAGTTCCGTGCTGCTGGCCGTCGTCCGACCGCGCCGTGGGCGGGCGCCGTGCGGTCAGCGCGCTGGCGTCCGGCGATTTCTGCATGGCGTCGCGCGGTCCAACGCTGCTATCCTCTCGACCTTGAATGACGCGTCATGGTGGCGTGGACGCGCATGCTGCGTCGCGGCGCCGCGCGCCGGTGCGAGCCCACGCGCGCACTGAGGTAGCATGACTGAATATCCACGACGATCGATGACCTGTTTCGTGACCGATTTCCTTCCGTCCATGTCCACATGGTCAAGACAACGATGAGCGGTGCACCCGATCCGGCGGCGCCCGGCGACGAAGAATCGTCGGGCGGCGCTTCGTCCTATCTGGTGCCGGGGCTCGAACGCGGGTTGCGGATCCTCGCCGAATTCTCCGCGCGCGAGCCGGTGCTCGGTGCGCCGGAACTGTCGAAGCGCATCGGCATTCCGCGCACCACGACGTTCCGCCTGCTGCAGACGCTCGAGGCGCTTGGTTTTCTCGAACGCGTGAACGGCGATCGCTATTTCCGGCTCGGCGTCGGCGTGCTGCGGCTCGGCTTCGAATACCTGAATTCGCTCGAACTGACCGATCTCGGCACGCCCGTGCTCGAACGGCTGCGCGATTCGACCGGCCTGTCGACGCACCTGCTGATCCGCGACCAGCGCGACGTGGTGTTCGTCGCGAAGGCGCAGAGCAATGCGTCGATGTTCGGTTCGGTGAAGGTGCACGTCGGCACGCGCCTGCCCGCGCATGCGACCGTGCACGGCCACGTGCTGATGGGGGACCTGACGCGCGATGCGATGCGGCAGCTCTATCCGGAGAAAAAACTCGAACAGTTCACCGAGCGCACGCCCGGCACCGTCGACGAACTGTACGAACGCGTGCGTCACTACGCTCGGCTCGGCTATGCGGTCAGCGAGGCGGCGTTCGAGAGCGGCATTTCGGCCGTGACCGCACCCGTGCGCGATCATTCGGGCTCGATCGTCGCGGCGATCACCGCGACGGTGCCGCGCTCGGAGATCGGCGAGGCCGGCGAGAAGGAGCGGCTCGTCGAGGCCGTGTGCGGTGCGGCGGTCGACCTGTCGCAACGGCTGAACTATCGTCCGCTCGAAAGCGACCCGACGTTCGCGCATGCGCGCCACAAGGTCGCGATGTTCTGACGCTCGCGTATCGATTCGGCCGCGGCGCGCGGCGTTGCAGACGACAAGAGCGGCCCGCGGGCCGCTCTTGTCGTTCTCGTGCGCCGAAGCCCGGTGCCCGAACGCGTTCAGAACGAATGATGAATCCCGGTCAGCACGATCACCTGGTTCGCGGTGCTCGACACGCCGGCCGTGAAGAACGCGGCCTTCGCGCCGCCGGAAGCGTGTTCATAAAGCACGTTCGCATACAACTGCGTGCGCTTGGACAGCGCGTAGATGTCGCCGAGCTCGACCTGCGTCCAGCGGCGGCCGGCCAGCGTCGTGGTTGCCGCGCCGCCCGCGATCGTGTTGAACGCGCTGCTGCGGTAGTTCACGCCCGCGTCGTAGCTCTGGAACGTGTCGGAAAACCCGTTCGACTGCATCTTCACGCGCGTGTAGAGGCCGTGCACGAGAAAGTCGCCGATCTGGTAGGACGCGCCCGCGCCGATGTTCTCGACCTTGCTGGCGAGATAACCGTTCGCGGTGTTCTGCCCCTGGAACGACGTGATGCCCGTCTGGCCGATCAGGAGCGAGCGATCGTGCTCGTTCGAGTAGACGGCCGACGCCTTGAACGGCCCGTTCGCATAGTTCAGCGCGACGCCGACCGATTTGCCGGTCGAGAAGTTCGTCGTGTTGCCGAGCGCGAGCGTCGCCGCGGCCGAAAAGCCCGCGAAGGTCGGTGAACGATACTTGATCGAATTGTTGTACGGCACGTTGCCGGTCGCGGCGAGCCCGTCGATGTTGCCCGGATGGAACGCGTACCAGCTCATCGCGAGGTACGCGGTGCTGAGCGGGTCGAGATAGTCGAACGCCAGCGGCGTCTGGCGGCCGAGCGTCAGCGTGCCGTAGCGCTCGGCGCCGAGGCCGACGAACGCCGCGCGATTCCAGATCGTGTTCGCGGTCGCGAACTGGCCGTTGTTCGTATAGAAGCCGTTTTCCAGCTGGAAGATCGCCGACAGCCCGCCGCCGAGATCTTCCTTGCCTTTCAGGCCCCACCGGTCGGGCTGCGTATTGCCCTGGATCATCGCCCACTTCGCGTGGCCGCCGACGTTGTTCACGTACGCGACACCCGCGTCCATGCTGCCGTACAGCACCACGCTGCTCTGCGCCCACGCGCCCGACGCGCCGCTCATTCCGATGACTGCCGCTGCTACCGCATGCTTGACCATTTTGTCTCCTGACTCTCCAACCTGATGAAAACGTGTTGCGACGGCCTGCGCGGGGACGGCCGGCCGTCGCGCGGGTGCATCGTCGAGTGGGCATTTTTGTGTTCCATATAAGGAACATCGTGCCTCTAATGGAATGGAGTATAGGGGCGCGGAGCGTTCGATCAAAAATAAATTTTTCGGGACGGATGAGTGCTCCCGTGAGGCCGTACAGCAAGGCCTGATGCCTTTGAAAAACCGATAAACCCGCGTCAAACAACAAAAAATTACATTCGATAAGGTAGGCGAAGGGGGGCGGTCGAACTGCGCGTCGGTGTTTTCCCTAGGACATGCAGCTTTTTATTTTGCTCGCGGAAAGTCGCTCCTATAATCACCATCCATAAACTGATGTTCCTGATATGGAACAAAACGGAACAAACCGAGAGTCGATCAGAAGGAAGGGTGCGAGATGTCTGAACAATGGATTTGCGCCGGTCACGCCGGCGCGCTGTCGGAAGACACGCCGATCGAGTTCAAGCGGACCGACGGCGTGGAAATCGGGATCTACCGCGTCGGCGACGACGTGTATGCGCTCGAGAACGTATGCCCGCATGCGTACGCGCTGCTGACGCAGGGGTTCGTCGACGAAGGCACGGTCGAATGCCCGCTGCACGAGGCCGTGTTCGACATCAAGACGGGCGAATGCCTGAAGGGCCCGGGCGGGCGCGCGCTGAAGCAGTACGCGGTGCGCCTCGCCGGCGAGGAAATCCAGATCAAGGTGGACTGAACATGAAAGAAGCGACCGTCAACTTCAATCCCTTCCTGAAGCCGTGGGTGGCGCCGCAGCCGAACAACGTCGCGGGCAAGGGGCAGATCGAGATCCCCGGCCAGGTCGAGAACCTGGTCTGGCAGAACCGCAAGGCGGAACCCACCCAGTACGAGAACGACCTCGGCGATGCGCTCGAACGCGTGTTCGAGAGCGGCGCGACCGAACTGGACGATGTCGTCGCCGGGCTGAACCGCATCGGCTTTCGCGCGCCGGACGGCACCGCATGGACCGTGGAGCGTTTCCGCGCCGAAATGGCCTCGCTGGCGGAATGAGCGCACCGACCGCGCCGCGCGCCTGAGCGCCGACCCGACAACCGCATCCGGAGCACACTGATGACGTCCCCCGACCAACACGAAACCCAACACGACCCGGTCCGCGACTACCTCGATCGCGGCATCAAGAACTACTGGTATCCCGTCGCGCCGAGCTGGCAGGTGTCGAACGCGCCCGTCGGCGTCACGCGCCTGTCCGAGCAGATCGTGCTGTGGCGCGATCACGACGGCAAGGTCCATGCGCTGGAAGATCGCTGCCCGCACCGCGGCGCGCGCCTGTCGCTCGGCTGGAACCTCGGCGGCAACATCGCGTGCTGGTATCACGGCATCGAAGTCGACGGCGGCGGTACGGTCAACCGTGTGCCGGCGGTATCGAACTGTCCGCTCGAAGGCACGAAGTGCGTGAAGTCGTATCCGGTCGAGGAGAAGGCCGGCGCGATCTTCCTGTGGTTCGGCGACGAAGCGCACGGCGAGCCGGCGCCGCTGAATCTGCCGGAAGAACTGGTCGCCGACGAGTACGGCCACTTTCTGTGCGTATCGAACTGGAAGTGCAATTACCAGTACGCGATCGACAACGTGATGGACCCGATGCACGGCGCGTATCTGCATGCGACGTCGCACTCGATGGCCGAAGGCGACAAGCAGGCCGACATGCGCGTGCGCAAGACGGAAACGGGCCTGATGTTCGAGAAGATCGGCCAGCGCGACGTGAACTTCGACTGGGTGGAACTCGGCGAAACGGGCTGCCTGTGGATGCGTCTCGCGATTCCGTACAAGCAGAAATTCGGCCCGGGCGGCAACTTCGGGATCATCGGCTTCGCGACGCCGGTCGACGGCGACCACTGCCAGGTCTATTTCTGGCGTACCCGCAAGGTCAGCGGCTGGCAGCGCGACGTGTGGCGCTTCATGTACCGCAACCGCCTCGAAGGCCTGCACTGGGACGTACTCGAGCAGGACCGCTACGTCCTCGAAAGCCTCGCGCCGCATGCGCGCGATCACGAATACCTGTACCAGCACGACGTCGGCATCACACGTGTGCGCCGGATGCTGCGCCAGCGTGCGCAGGAACACCTGTCCGCGCTCGACGCGCATCGTGCGGCGCATGCCGCCTCGGAGCACGCGAATGGCTGAGTTCGCTTCGGTCGTGGCATTGCCCGGTCGCCGCGTGCTCGTCACGGGCGGCGCGCGCGGTCTCGGCGCGGCGTTCGTGAAGGCGCTGGTCGAAGCGGGTGCACAGGTCGCGTTCGGCGACGTGCTCGCGGAAGAGGGCCGCGCGCTCGCCGCGCAGCTCACGCAAGCCGGCCACGCCGCGCATTTCTTCGCACTCGACCTTGCCGATCCGGCCAGCATCGACGCTTTCGTCGCGCAGGGCGCGGCGGCGCTCGGCGGCATCGACGCGCTGATCAACAACGCGGCGATCACGAACTCGGGCGGCAAGCTGTCGACGGAGCTCGACGTGGCGACGTGGGACGCCGTGATGAACGTGAACGTGCGCGGCGTATGGCTCGTCAGCAATGCAGCGCTGCCCTATCTCGCTCAGTCGGGACGCGGTGCGATCGTGAACCTCGCATCGGATACCGCGCTGTGGGGCGCGCCGAAGCTGCTCGCGTACGTCGCGAGCAAGGGCGCGGTGATCGCGATGACGCATGCGCAGGCACGCGAGTTCGGCGCGCACGGCGTGACGGTCAACGCGATCGCGCCGGGGCTCACCGAAGTCGAGGCGACCGCCTACGTACCGGCCGAGCGCCATGCGTTCTACCTGCAGGGCCGTGCGCTGACGCGCGCGCAGGTGCCCGGCGACGTGACGGGCCCCGTGCTGTTCCTGCTGTCGGACGGCGCGCGCTTCGTCACGGGTCAACTGCTGCCGGTCAACGGCGGCTTCGTAATGAACTGAATTGAAGTTTTCACTCGGAATGAAGGAGAGGACGATGGCGGACGCCGATCTCGAACGCAAATCGTGGGACCAGCCGGAAGGCGCAAGCTTCAACGACTGGATGGAAGGGCGCGTCGCGCGCTACGCGACGCGGCGCTACGACTGGGACGCGCTGAAGTTCCAGGCCGACTACGACCCGAAGTACCGCCGCGCGCAGATGCGCTACGTCGGCACGGGCGGCACGGGCGTCGCGAAGGACGTCAACACGGTGCCGGCCGGCAACTTCACGTTCTCGACGATGGTCATCCCGGCCGGCAACATCGGCCCGAGCCACATCCATATCGACGTCGAGGAAATCTTCTTCGTGCTGCGCGGCAAGATGAAGGTGATCTGCGAGCGCGACGGCGAGACGTGGGAAGCGATCCTCGGCGAGCGCGACCTGATCTCGGTGCCGCCGGGCGTGTATCGCACGGAAATCAACATCGGCGAGGAAGATGCGCTGATGTGCGTGATGCTCGGTTCGCCGAAGCCGATCACGCCGACGTATCCGCCCGATTCGCCGCTCGCGAAGATCAAGCGCTGAGGCGGGGCGGGCGAAGCAATGAGTGTCATCGACAAACGTGAACGCGACCGCACCGCGGCGTTCGCCGCGCTGCTCGGGCAGTTTCCCGAACAGCGTTGCGTAGCCGGCGCGGCGGGCACGATCGGCTACCGTGAGGCCGGCGCGCGGCATGCGGGCCGCGCGCTGCCCGCCGTGCTGCTGCACGGGATCGGCTCGGGCGCCGCATCGTGGGTGTGCCAGCTCGACACGCTCGGCGCATCGCGCCGCGTGCTCGCGTGGGATGCGCCCGGTTACGGCGTGTCGACGCCCGTGCACGGCGCGTCGCCTGCCGCCGCCGATTACGCGGCATCGCTGAACGCGTGGCTCGAGGCACTCGGCATCGAACGCTGCGTGCTGGTCGGCCATTCGCTCGGCGCGATCATCGCGGGCGGTCTCGCCCGTGTGATGCCCGCGCGGATCGCCGGCCTGCTGCTGGTGTCGCCCGCCGGCGGCTACGGCAGCGCACCGGCCGACACCCGCGAATCGCGCCGCGACGCGCGGCTCGCGATGCTCGCGGAACTCGGCCCGGCCGGGCTCGCCGAGCAGCGCAGCGGCAACATGCTGTCCGGTTTCGCGAACGAGGAGGCGCGGGCGTGGGTGCGCTGGAACATGGCGCGCATCGTGCCGGCCGGCTATGCGCAGGCCACGCATCTGCTCGCGAACGCCGATCTCGCGGCCGATCTCGCCGGCTTTCGCGGCCGCACGGCCGTGGCCGTCGGCGCGCACGATGCGATCACGCCGCCCGCCGCGTGCGAGCGGATCGCCGCGGCCGCGCGTGTCGGGCTGCAGGTGATTCCGCAGGCCGGGCATGCCGGTTATGTGGAAGCGCCGGCCGTCTATTCCGCATTGATCGAAGGTTTCTGCCGGCAGTGCGATGCGCAGTGGGGGCTGGCATGAGCGAACCGCTGCAACAAAACGAATCCGACAACGCGAAGGCCGAAGCCAGCTACGTGGTGCCGGGCCTCGAACGCGGGCTGCGGATTCTCGCCGAATTCTCGCCGCGCGAGCCCGTGCTCGGCGCGCCCGAGTTGTCGAAGCGACTCGGCATTCCGCGCACGACGGTGTTCCGTCTGCTGCAGACACTCGAATCGCTCGGCTTTCTCGAACGCGCGGACAAGGATCGCAACTACAAGCTCGGCATCGCGGTGCTGCGGCTCGGCTTCGAATACCTGAGCTCGCTGGAGCTGACCGATCTCGGCCTGCCGGTGATCGAGAGCCTGCGCGATGCGACCGGCTTCACGACGCACATCGTGATCCGCGACGGCCGCGACGTGGTGTTCGTCGCGAAGGCGCAGAGTCAGTCGCCGGTGTTCAGCTCGATCCGCGTGAACGTCGGCACGCGGCTGCCCGCGCATGCGACGACGCACGGCCACGTGCTGATGGGCGACCTGTCGCTGAAGGAACTGCATGCGCTGTATCCGGAACGCGTGCTGAACCGGATGACGAGCGCGACGCCGGAAACGGTCGACGCGCTGTACGACGTGATCCGCGAGGACGCACTGCGCGGCTACGGCGTCAGCAATTCGTCGTTCGAACGCGGGATCTCGGTCGTCACGGCGCCGGTGCGCAACGAGACGCAGAAGATCGTCGCGTGCATCACGGTGACGGTGCCGAGGCCGGAGATCGACGCGGCGCTGATCGCGGACGGGCTGATCGACAAGGTGCAGCGCGCGGCGGCGGAATTGTCGCGACGGCTCAATTACCGCTCGGATGACGAGCACACGTTCATGAAAGCTTTAGGACTGAAATGAGACCCCCACGCATGCTTCGCACGCTGCCCCCCGACGGGGCGATCAATCTTCTTGGGGCGGCCCGGCGAGGACTGACGACATGATTGAGATCGATCTGACCGGGCAGGTGGTGGTGGTGACGGGCGGTTCGTCCGGCATCGGCCTCGCGACCGCCGAACGGTTCCTGCAGGCGGGCGCGTCGGTCGCGATCTGCGGCCGCGACGGCGAGCGCCTCGCCCGCGCCGAAGCGATGCTGCGCGACAAGTACGCAGGCGAACGACTGCTGGCCGCGCGCTGCGACGTGCTCGACGAAGCCGACGTGACCGCATTCGCGCAAGCGGTGTCCACGCGTTTCGGCCGTGCCGACATGCTGGTCAACAATGCAGGCCAGGGCCGCGTGTCGACTTTCGCCGATACGACCGACGACGCCTGGCGCGAAGAACTCGAATTGAAGTACTTCAGCATCATCCGTCCGACGCGCGCCTTCCTGCCGCTGCTGCGCGATGCGGCCGCGCCGACGATCACCTGCGTGAACTCGCTGCTCGCGCTGCAGCCGGAGCCGCACATGGTCGCGACGTCGTCGGCGCGCGCCGGCGTGCTGAGCCTCGTGAAATCGCTCGCGACCGAACTGGCGCCGCAGCGCATCCGCGTGAACTCGATCCTGATCGGCATCGTCGAGTCGGGGCAGTGGCGCCGCCGCTACGACACGCAGGCGCAGCCCGGCGAAAGCTGGGAAGACTGGACGGGCGCGCTCGCCCGCAAGAAGAACATCCCGCTGAATCGCTTCGGCAAGCCCGACGAGGCCGCCTGGGCACTTTTTTATCTCGCAACGCATCTGTCGTCCTACACGACGGGCAGCCATATCGACGTTTCTGGAGGCTTTGCACGCCATGTCTAAAAAAACCACGGTTGGCGAGCTGATTGCCGCCTTTCTCGAGCAGTGCGGCGTGAAAACCGCGTTCGGCGTCATCTCGATCCACAACATGCCGATCCTCGACGCGATCAACTCGCGCGGCAACATCCGCTATGTCGGGGCGCGCGGTGAAGCGGGCGCGCTGAACATGGCCGACGGGCTGGCCCGCGTGTCGGGCGGCCTCGGCGTCGCGTTCACGAGCACGGGCACGGCGGCCGGCAATGCGGCCGGCGCGATGGTCGAGGCGCTGACGGCCGGCACCGCGCTCCTGCACGTGACCGGGCAGATCGAGACGCCGTATCTCGACCGCGATCTCGCGTACATCCACGAAGCGCCCGACCAGTTGTCGATGCTCGACTCGATCTCGAAGGCCGCGTTCCGCGTGCGCACCGTCGAAACCGTGCTGCCGACGATCCGCGAAGCCGTGCGCATCGCGCAGACCGCGCCGACGGGCCCCGTGTCCGTCGAGATTCCGATCGACATCCAGGCGGCCGAAATCGAATGGCCGGAAGACCTCGCACCCGCCCACGTCGCGGTGCGCGAGCACGACACCGCGCGCGTCGCGAAGCTTGCCGACGCACTCGCGGCCAAGCGCCGCCCGCTGCTGTGGCTCGGCGGCGGCGCGCGCCATGCACGCGAGGAAGTCGAACGCCTCGTGAAGCTCGGCTTCGGTGTCGTGACGAGCGTGCAGGGTCGCGGCGTGCTGCCGGAAGATCACCCGGCGACGCTCGGCGCGTTCAACGTGCATGCGTCGGTCGAAGCGTTCTACAAGACCTGCGACGCGCTCGTCGTGGTCGGCTCGCGCCTGCGCGGCAACGAGACGCTGAAGTACAAGCTCGCGCTGCCGCAGCCGCTGTTCCGCGTCGATGCCGACGCGCTCGCCGACAACCGCGGCTATCGCAACGAACTGTTCGTGCATGGCGATTCGAAGCGCGTGCTGGCCGAACTGGCCGACCGCCTCGAAGGCCGGCTGTCCGTCGATCCGCAATTCGCGGCCGATCTCGCGGCGGCCCGCGAAGACGCGGTGGCCGACGTGGCGAAGGGCCTCGGGCCGTACAAGAAGCTCGTCGACACGCTGCAGGGCGCCGTCGGCCGCGACTACAACTGGGTGCGCGACGTGACGATCTCGAACAGCACGTGGGGCAACCGCCTGCTGAAGATCTTCGAGCCGCGCTCGGGCGTGCATGCGCTCGGCGGCGGCATCGGCCAGGGCATCCAGATGGGCATCGGCGCGGCGCTCGCGGGCGCCGCGGCGAAGACGGTCTGCCTCGTCGGCGACGGCGGCCTGATGGTCAACGTCGGCGAACTCGTGACGGCGGTGCAGGAAAACGCGAACGTGATGATCGTGCTGATGAACGACCAGTGCTACGGCGTGATCCGCAACATCCAGGACGCGCACTACGGCGGCCGCCGCTGCTTCGTGCAGCTGCACCAGCCCGATTTCGCGCAGTTCTGCGCGAGCTTCGGCCTCACGCACTACCGGATCACGTCGCTCGACCAGGCCGAGGCGATCGTGCGCGAAGGGATCGCGAAGGAAGGGCCGGTGATGGTCGAGGTCGACATGCTGTCGGTCGGCTCGTTCGCGTCCGCCTTCGCGGGCCCGCCGGTGAAGCAGGAAGCGCCGACGGAGCGCCAGTATGCATAACGGGCAAAAGCGGGCGCACGCCCCGGTCGACATCGCGATGATCGGCTTCGGCGCGATCGGCGCGGCCGTGTACCACGCGGTCGAGCACGATGCGTCGCTGCGCGTCGCGCACGTGATCGTGCCGGAACACCAGCGCGACGCGGTACAGCGTGAGCTCGGCGGCGCGGTGGAGGTCGTGTCGTCGGTCGATGCACTGGCCCGCCGCCCCGAGTTCGCGCTCGAATGCGCGGGCCACAGCGCGCTCGTCGATCACGTCGTGCCGCTGCTGAAGGCCGGCACCGACTGCGCGGTCGCGTCGATCGGCGCGCTGTCCGATCTCGCGCTGCTCGACGTGCTGTCGCAGGCCGCCGACGAAGGCGGCACGACGGTGACGCTGCTGTCGGGTGCGATCGGCGGCATCGACGCGCTGGCGTCCGCGAAGCAGGGCGGCCTCGACGAAGTGCTGTACGTCGGCCGCAAGCCGCCGCTCGGCTGGCTCGGCACACCGGCCGAGGCACTGTGCGACCTGCACGCGATGACCGAAGAGAAGGTGATCTTCGAAGGCACCGCGCGCGACGCGGCGCGGCTCTATCCGAAGAACGCGAACGTCGCGGCGACGGTCGCGCTCGCGGGCCTCGGGCTCGACGCGACCCACGTGCGCCTGATCGCCGATCCGGCGGTCGCGCGCAACGTGCACCGCATCACCGCGCGCGGCGCGTTCGGCGAGATGTCGCTGGAAATGAGCGGCAAGCCGCTGCCCGACAACCCGAAGACGTCCGCGCTGACGGCGTACAGCGCGATCCGCGCGCTGCGCAACCGCGCGGCCCGCTGCGTGATCTGACCGGACCATCGAGCGTTCGCCCGCGCCACGGCGAGGGCGGATGCGCAGAGACAGATTTGTGGGATTGGTGACATGACTTCTTTCGATACGAGCCTCGTGCCCGACGGCAACATCCTGATCGGCGGCGAGTGGCGGCGCGGCCGTGGCGCGCCTTACACGAGCATCTATCCGGCCGACCAGACGGTGAACATGGAAGTGTCGACGGCGAACGCGGAAGACGCGGCCGACGCCGTCGCGGCCGCCGACGCCGCATGGCGTCGCGCCGACTGGGCCGGGCTCAAACCGCACCAGCGCGCGCAGGTGCTGTACCGCGTCGCGGACCTGATCATGCAGCGCCACGAAGCGCTCGCGCACCTGCAGCGCCGCGACAACGGCAAGCCGATCGGCGAGACGCGCGTGCTGGTGGCCAGCGCCGCGAACACGTTCCGCTATTTCGCGGCCTGCCTCGAAACGCTCGACGAAGAACTGACGCCGTCGCGCGGCGATTACCTGACGATGAGCGTGTACGAGCCGATCGGCGTGATCGCGGCGATCACGCCGTGGAATTCGCCGATCGCGTCCGACGCGCAGAAGCTTGCGCCGGCGCTGGCCGGCGGCAACGCGGTGGTGCTCAAGCCGGCCGAGGTCACGCCGCTCGTGTCGCTCGCGCTGGCGCGCATCTGTGAGGAAGCCGGCGTGCCGAAGGGCGTGCTGAGCGTGCTGCCGGGCAAGGGTTCGGTGATCGGCGACGTGCTCGTGCGCCATCCGCTGGTGAAGAAGGTGTCGTTCACCGGCGGCACCGAGGTAGGCCGCGGCATCGCGCGCATCGCGGCCGAGAAGCTGATGCCCGTGTCGCTCGAACTGGGCGGCAAGTCGCCGACGATCGTGTGCGACGACGCGGATCTCGATCACGCGGTCAACGGCGTGCTGTACGGGATCTTCAGCTCGTCGGGCGAGGCGTGCATCGCCGGGTCGCGGCTGTTCGTGCAGCACGCGGTGTACGACGCATTCATGCAGCGCCTGGTGGCCGGCGCGCGCAAGCTGCGCGTGGGCGACCCGACGCGGCCCGACACGCAGATGGGCCCGCTGATCACCGCGAAGCATCGCGAGTCGGTGGAACGCTACGTCGCGCTCGGGCTGGAAGAAGGCGGCCGCCTGCTGTGCGGCGGCGAGCGGCCGACGGGCGACGGGCGCGAGCAAGGCTTCTTCTATCAGCCGACGATTCTCGAAGGCTTGCCGAACAGCGCACGCATCTGCCAGGAGGAAATCTTCGGGCCGGTGCTGGTCGCGATGCCGTTCGACGACGAAGCGTCGCTGATCGCACAGGCGAACGACAGCGTGTTCGGCCTCGCGGCCGGCATCTGGACGCGCGACTACAAGCGTGCGTGGCGCATCGCGCGGGCGCTGGAGACGGGCACCGTGTGGATCAATACGTACAAGCTGTTCTCGATCTCCACGCCGTTCTCGGGCTGGAAGGAGAGCGGGATGGGGCGCGAGAAGGGGCGTCTCGGCATCCGCGAATACATGCAGCAGAAGAGCCTCTACTGGGGCTTGAACGACGCGCCGCTGCCGTGGGCGAACTGAGCGAAGGGGAATGACGCAATGAGCATCTTGGGAATCGAGCAGATCACGTACGGTGTCGACGACCTCGCCACCTGCCGGCGCTTTTTCGCCGACTGGGGCTTGAAGGAAGTCGCGCACGACGACACCCGCGCCCGTTTCGAAACGCTGAACGGTTGCACCGTGCTGGTCGTGCGGGCCGACGATCTGTCGCTGCCGCCCGCATTCGAAGCCGGCCCGACGCTGCGTGAAGTCACGTGGGGTGTCGCGACGCGGCAGGAACTCGACGCGCTGCGCACGAAGCTCGCCGGCCAGCCCGGCTACTACGCGCAGGAGGATGCGGTCGGCTGCATCGATCCGAACGGGATGGCGATCCGCGTCGAAGTCACGCGCAAGCGCGCACTCGACATCACGGGCTCGCCGTCGAACGTGTGGGGCCAGACGCTGCGCGTCGACCAGCCGAGCCCGATCTATGCGCGTGCGGAGCCGGTCGAGGTCGGGCACGTCGTGTTCTTCACGAACCGCCTCGACGCGCAGGAAACGTTCTATCACGAACTGCTCGGCTTCGAGACGTCGGACCGTTACCCGGGCCGCGGTGCGTTCATGCGCTGCGCGCCGCACGGCGGCCATCACGACCTGTTCCTGCTCGCGCTGCCGAATGGAAAACGCGGCCTGAACCACGTTGCGTTCACCGTGCGCGACATCCACGAAGTGTTCGGCGGCGGCATGCACATCGACCGCTGCGGCTGGCAAACGCAGCTCGGCCCGGGGCGTCATCCGGTGTCGTCCGCGTACTTCTGGTACTTCCAGAACCCGGCCGGCGCATTGATCGAATACTACGCGGACGAGGACGTGCTCACGCCCGAGTGGCAGCCGCGCGAATTCGAGCCGGGCCCGACCGTGTTCGCTGAATGGGCCGTCGACGGCGGCCTCGACGGCAACACGCGCCGGCAGAAGAACGCGAAGGCGCCTGAAGGCAAGTTCATGACGGAGCGGAAATCGTGAGCGAAACGAACTCGCAGGAAGCGGCCGCGCCGGGCACGGTCGTCGTGATCGGCGGCGGCCAGGCGGCCGGCTGGGTGCTGAAGACGCTGCGCGCGGAAGGCTTCGCGGGCCGCCTCGTGATGATCGCCGACGAGCCGCACTTGCCGTACGAGCGCCCGCCGCTGTCGAAGGCCGTGCTGGCCGGCGACGCCGACATCGAAACCGTGCGCGTCGTGCGCCCCGACGAATTCGATGCGCTGAACGTCGAAGCGTGGCAGCCGGAACGCGCGGCGTCGATCGATCGCGCGCGCCGCGTGGTGAAGACCGAAAGCGGCCGCGAGATCGCATACGACCGGCTCGTGATCGCGACCGGCGGCACGTCGCGCCGCTTGCCCGATGCGCTCGTCAACACGCCGAACCTGCATTATCTGCGCACGCTCGACGAAGCGGCCGCGCTCGGCGAGAAGCTGCGCGCGAGCCGGCGCGTGCTCGTGATCGGCGGCGGCTGGATCGGCCTCGAAGTCGCGGCAACGGCGCGCAAGCTCGGCGTCGATGCGATCGTGGTCGAAGGTGCGCCGCGCCTGTGCGGCCGTTCGGTGCCGCAGATCGTGTCGGACTTCCTGTTCGACCTGCATCGTTCGAACGGTGTCGAGGTGCGCACGGGCGCGGCGCTCGCGTCGCTCGACCCGCAGCCGGACGACGCGTCGAAGGTACGCGCGACGCTTGCCGACGGCACGACGATCGACGCCGATTTCGCGGTGGCTGGCATCGGCCTCGCGCTGAACGTGTCGCTCGCGAGCGACGCGGGGCTCGCGATCGACGACGGCATCGTCGTCGACGAATACGGCGCGACCAGCGATCCGGCGATCTTCGCGTGCGGCGACGTCGCGAACCATCACAACGGCTGGCTGAAGCGGCGCGTGCGGCTCGAATCGTGGGCCAACGCGCAGAACCAGGCGATCGCGGCGGCGAAGGCCGTGCTCGGCGTACGCGCGCCGTATGCGGAGATTCCGTGGTTCTGGTCCGATCAGTACGACGTGAACCTGCAGATCCTCGGCGATCTGCCGGCCGATGCGCAGCTCGTCGTGCGCGGCGATCTCGCCGCGCGCCGTGCGACGCTGTTTTTCGTTGGCGACGGGCATGTGAGAGGTGTCGTCGCGGTGAACAACGCGCGTGAGTTGAAGCTCGCGCGCAAGTGGATGAACCAGGGCCGGGCGGTGGATACGGAAGCTCTGGCAGACACGACCCAGGCGCTTGCCTGACCGGCCCAACCCGGAAAGAGATCCAGGAGATACCCTGCATGAGCACTTTCGACAACGTCGTGGCCGGCAGGGCCACGATGGAAGCTGCCGCCGCCACGCCCGGTGCGATCATCGCGCGGCTCGAGCGGCTGCCGGCCAACGCGATGCAGATCCGCGCGCGCGTGCTGATCGGCACCGCGACGTTCTTCGACGGCTTCGACGTGATCACGATCGCGGCGACGCTGCCGCTGCTGATTCACAAGTGGGGGCTGTCGCCGACGCAGATCGGCATGCTGATCGCGTCCGGCGCGATCGGTCAGCTGATCGGCGCATTCCTGTTTCCCGCGCTCGCCGAAAAGCACGGCCGCGTGAAGGCGATTGCGTGGAGTTCGGCGGTGATCGGGATCACGAGCATCGCGTGCGGCTTCGCGCCGACGTTCGAGGTGTTCGTGCTGCTGCGGATCCTGCAGGGGCTCGGGCTCGGCGGCGAATTGCCGGTCGCCGCGACGTACATCAACGAGATCACGCGCGCGCATGGCCGCGGCCGCTTCGTGCTGCTGTACGAGATCGTGTTCCCGATCGGCCTGCTCGTGTCGATGGCGCTCGGCGCGTGGCTCGTGCCGCGCTTCGGCTGGGAGATCATGTACTTCGTCGGCGGGCTGCCGCTGCTTCTGTCGCTCGTGCTCACGCATCTCGTGCCGGAGTCGCCTCGCTGGCTCGCGTCGCGCGGGCGGCTCGCGGAAGCTGGGCGTGCGGTCGGCGCGTTCGAGGAATCGGTGCGCGGCGAGTTGCCGCCGGCCACGCAGGCGGCCGCGTTCGACGAGATGGTGCGTCAGCATCCGAAGCGCAGGATGAGCGACCTGTTCAGCGCCGCGTATCGCAAGCGCACGCTCGCGGTGGCGACGCTGTGGGCGACCTGCGGGTTCATCCAGTACGGGCTGTCGACCTGGCTGCCGACGATCTACAAGAACTTCTATCACGCGCCGCTGCAGCTCGCGCTGAACCTCGCGGTGATCGGTTCGGTGATGGGCGTGCTCGGGTCGCTGGCCTCCGCGCTGCTGGTCGACAAGCTCGGCCGCAAGCCGGTGATCGTGTGGTCGTTCGTGCTGTGCGCGCTGTCGCTGGCGTTCGCGGGCATCTATCACGCGTCGTCGGTGTATGTGGTCGCGACTTTCTGCTCGCTGTCGCTCGGGCTGATGGCGTCGGGCTTCATTACCGCGTACGTCTATACGCCGGAGCAGTATCCGACGAGCATCCGCGCGTCGGGCTGCGGGCTCGGCAGCGCGTGGCTGAAGATCGCGTCGTTCGCGGCGCCGATGATCGTGCCGCACGCGATCATCGGCGGGAACCTCGCGCCGGCGTTCTACCTGATCGGCATCGTGCCGCTGATCGCGGCGGCGACCGTGCACTTCGTCGGGATCGAGACGAAGGGGAAGGTGCTGGAGGCGCTCGAGGCGTAAGCGTGGCCGGCAGTCACGGTCCAGGTACTCGGGCCCGGGAGATGTTCCCTGGGCCCTTTTATTTCGCCGCGGTCCGTCGTTCCATGTGGAGCGCTGCCAACGGGCGCCATGGTTGCCGCACGGCTCACGTGTTCTAATTCACGGTCCCGATTTTCATCAGACCGTCGCCATGCCCCTGTTCGAACCCGTCACGCTGAATACCTCCCGCCTCGTCCTGCGGCCGCTTCGCGACGCCGACGCACACGCTTTCTTCGAGATCTGGTCCGATGCGGAGGCGATGCGCTACTTCTCGTTCTCGCCGATGACGCAGCTCGAACAGGCCGAGGCGCGCGTCGCGCGCAACGTGCAGACCGCCGCGAGCGGGGAGAGCCAGACCTGCGTGCTCGAACTGCGGGAGACTGGCGAAGCGCTCGGCGAATGCGCGCTGTTCCATGCGAACGCGCAGTGCCGGCGCGCGGAGATCGGCTTCAGCCTGCGGCGCAGGTTCTGGGGCGGCGGATACATGCGCGAAGCGGCGACGGCCGTGATCGATCATGCCTTCGCCACGCTGCGACTGAACCGCCTCGAAGCCGATATCGATCCGCGCAATGCCGCGTCGGCGCGGCTGCTCGAACGGCTCGGCTTCGTGCGGGAAGGGCTGCTGCGCGAACGCTGGATCGTCGGCGACGAAGTGTCGGACAGTGCGCTGTACGGGTTGCTGGCGCGCGATCGACGCTGATGCTGTGGCGGCAGCGGATTACTTCGCGGCAGGAACGATCGCGCACGCGTCGATGCAACGACGCGGGGTCATCGGGTTCGGGCCGCCAGGTGCGATTCGACGGCCGGCCGGTAAGGTTGCATTCACAACTGCGCGAGCCAGCCCTCGACCTTGTCTTTCCCGCGCAGCGTTGCAACCCATCGGTCGGGCAACGCCTGTTCGCCGTACAGCCCGCCGGCGAGGCCGCCGGCGATGGCCGCCGTCGTATCCGTGTCGTTTCCGAGCGCGATCGCGCGCTTCACGCAGTCCTCATAGCTGCCCGTCGACAGCAGGCAATGGATCGCCGACCAGAAACTGTCGACCACATAACCCGATCCTTGCGGCGCGTCGAAGCGGCCGTCGAGCACGATCTTCAGTTCGATTTCGTCAGCCGTGCCTTCGTAGCGCGCGAGCAGTTCGTTCTCCGCTGCGCGCACCGCATCGGGTGCGGGCTGGCCATCGACGATCCTCAGCGCCGTCAGGCAATAGAGCGCGCAGCAAAGCTGCGAACGCATGTGACCGTGCGTGACGACGCTCTGCTTGTACGCGAGCCGGATCGCGTCGTCGCGCGACGCGGCGACCATCGCGACGGGGAAGCAGCGCATCAGCGAGCCGTTGCCGTTGTCGCGCTCCTCGCGGGGCCCGGCCTCCGCGGGCGCGGCGCCGGCCGCCAGCGCATGGAACGCGCGTTGCGTCTGCAGGCCGACGTCGAATACGCGGCCGTCGGGCGTGAATGCGCCGCGATGAAACCAGTCCAGCAGGTTGCCGGCGAACGTATCCAGATTCAGGTCGTGCTCGCGCAGCAGTGCGTCGAGCAGCGCGAGCGCCTGCGCACCGTCGTCGCTCCAGGTGCCGGGCGGTACGCCGCCGTGCGCGCGAGCGAAGCCCGGCGGCGGGGTCATGTCGATCGCGGCAGGCGGCGGGATCGACGCGGCGTCGTGGAATTCATACGGCACGCCGCGCGCGTCGCCGATCAGCAGGCCCAGCAGGCCGCCGCGCAGGCGGGATCGTCGGTTCGGAATCGTTGTCATCAAGGCGAATTCGGGTTGGGGCGGCTTGCGTCGCGGAAGACCGTGCACAAGACCTCGAACTGAGCCCCGTCATTATGCCGTCGCCGCCAATTGGTGTCCCTTTCGGACTGTTCGCCGGGCGCCTTCGCGCGGTGGCGGCCGCAGTCGTCGTTGAAACGACCCGCGACGATTACGTCAATACTCGTCCGGCCGCCACGTCGGCAGGCACTTCGCGCTCCAGTGCCTTGGCGGCGAGTTCCCCGACCCAATCCGCATCGGTAGGATCGACGACGCCATATTGGTCCGGCGGAAAAAAAGCATGGTGGTGAGCCGCCGCAGCCAGGCGCTCACATTCGGCGTGAGACAGCAGACAGGACGTCACGGTCAATGGCGCCGCCGGTCCACTCCATCTCAATCCGATGCGGATATGGGTGCGTGGTGCAAATGCGATTGCCAATTCTCGCCGCGGGATCAATCGTTTCGTCTCCGAGGGGAGCGTTGGCGGTCCGTACCAATTGTCTGCCGCAATTCGATGATCCAGCACCAGCCAATGGCCGACGGACGTTCGGGCCAGGATCCACTGCCTTACTCGGGCCCTGCCGGGTTTGAGCTTGCCGTCGATCCATTCCTCGACGTAGACGGGTTCCGGATCGTAGTCGTCCGACCACACGACGATTGCCGAACTTAGCGTATGGCGCTCCAATTCGACATGCCCGTTGGACGGCATTTCGCGCCAGTACCGCTGTCGGGTACCGTACGTCGCGACGCACCAGTTCAGGCCGATCCACGCTGCGATGAAGAGCGCCGTGACCCATATGACGGTGACGGCTGTTTCGCCGACCGCACGATCCATATCAAAGGCCGGATCGACCATTCCGCGGTATGCAAGCATACCCAGCAGATACGCGAGTATCGGGATCGCAGGCCCAACTACGACCGGCACCACCAGAATGGCGAGCCAGCTTCGGACATGCACGATCGCCGCCGACTTGGCGCGCGCACGCTCCTCATCGCTCATCGCCGCGACTTCCCGCGCGGGAATGTCGTCGCTCGGGGTGTGGAACCGCTCATACGTATTCTGGCATTTGGGCATTCGACGGGGCGTTCGCTGAAAGAGGGCGATATAGCAGGGATTTCCTCGAGGAACTGATTCTTGCATACGTCAGGGTCGGTTCTCAGACGGATGCATGTGCGTTCCGTACGAAAAACAAGACCGATGCGCTGCGGTCGGTGCGAAACCATGCGGCAGGGGCCCGTATGCGCAGGTGGCCCAAAGTCGAACGGTAGCGGATGAAACGACGCAGGGAAGACAACGACGCGCTGGGATTGTCGCGAGCGGCTGACTTGCCGGATTCACCGGGCGAACGTACGCTTGGTCGATATCACGGTCCACCCACAGGTTCTCGACCATGCAAGCTCATCCTCTGCGTCTTTCCCCCGGCGACGATCTGCGCGGCGCGATCGAGCTGGCGTTGCGCCGCCACGATTCGCATGCGGCCTTCGTGATCCAGGGCATCGGCAGCCTGAGCGTCGCGCAGTTGCGTTTCGCCGGCGTCGATCAGCCGACCGAGCTGCGCGGCGACCTCGAAATCCTGACGCTGGCCGGCTCGGTGTCGCCGGACGGCGCGCATCTGCATATGTCGATCTCGGATGCAGCCGGCCGCGTGACGGGCGGCCACGTCGCGAACGGCTGCGTGGTGCGCACGACGGCCGAGATCCTGCTCGTGCTGCTGCCCGCGCATCGTTTTTCGCGCGAGCCCGATGCGGACACCGGTTTCAACGAACTGGTGATTCGGAGCGCGCCTTCGTGAGCGGGGCGGCAACGCCACATCGACACCGCGATGCGCCGATCGCTGCGTCCTTTGCGCACCGCATAAAAAAGGCGCCGCGGCCATTCGGCCCGCGGCGCCTTGCGGTGCGCGGCGACGTCGACCACCCGCCGCCGCCCGGTTGCGCGCTTAGATCTGCACGGTGTCGGCGACTTCCTTGAAGTCCTCGATCTGGTCGAAGTTCATGTACTGATAGATCTTGTCGCCGTTCGCGGTGAGCACGCCCATGTCGGCCATGTACTCTTCCTTGGTCGGGATCTTGCCCAGACGCGAGCAGATCGCCGCCAGTTCCGCCGAGCCGAGGTACACGTTCGTGTTCTTGCCGAGGCGGTTCGGGAAGTTGCGGGTCGACGTCGACATCACCGTCGCGCCTTCGCGCACCTGCGCCTGGTTACCCATGCACAGCGAGCAGCCCGGCATTTCGGTGCGTGCGCCGGCCGTGCCGAACACGCCGTAGTGGCCTTCTTCCGTCAATTGCTTCTGGTCCATCTTGGTCGGCGGCGCGACCCACAGCTTGACCGGAATGTCGCGCTTGCCTTCCAGCAGCTTCGACGCGGCGCGGAAGTGACCGATATTGGTCATGCACGAGCCGATGAACACTTCGTCGATCTTCGCACCGGCGACGTCGGACAGCGTCTTCACGTCGTCCGGATCGTTCGGGCACGCGACGATCGGCTCGTGGATGTCGGCGAGGTCGATTTCGATGACGGCCGCGTATTCGGCGTCGGCGTCCGGCGCGAGCAGTTGCGGGTCGGCCAGCCACTGTTCCATCGCCGCGATCCGGCGCTGCAGGCTGCGCGGATCCTGGTAGCCCTGCGCGATCATCCACTTGAGCAGCGTGATGTTGCTGTTCAGGTATTCGATGATCGGCTCCTTGTTCAGGCGCACCGTGCAGCCGGCAGCCGAACGTTCGGCGGACGCGTCCGACAGCTCGAACGCTTGCTCGACCTTGAGGTCGGGCAGGCCTTCGATCTCGAGAATGCGGCCCGAGAAGATGTTCTTCTTGCCTTGCTTCGCGACCGTCAGCATGCCTTGCTTGATCGCGTACAGCGGAATCGCGTTGACGAGGTCACGCAGCGTGACGCCAGGCTGCATCTTGCCCTTGAAGCGGACCAGCACCGATTCCGGCATGTCGAGCGGCATCGTGCCGGTGGCGGCCGCGAATGCGACGAGGCCCGAGCCCGCCGGGAAGCTGATGCCGATCGGGAAGCGCGTGTGCGAATCGCCGCCGGTGCCGACGGTGTCGGGCAGCAGCATGCGGTTCAGCCACGAGTGGATCACGCCGTCGCCCGGGCGCAGCGCGATGCCGCCGCGCGTGCTGATGAAGTTCGGCAGCGTCTGGTGCGTCTTCACGTCGACCGGCTTCGGGTATGCGGCGGTGTGGCAGAACGACTGCATCACGAGGTCGGCCGAGAAGCCGAGGCACGCGAGGTCCTTCAGTTCGTCGCGGGTCATCGGGCCCGTGGTGTCCTGCGAGCCGACCGACGTCATCTTCGGTTCGCAGTACGTGCCCGGGCGCACGCCCTGGCCTTCCGGCAGACCGCACGCGCGGCCGACCATCTTCTGCGCAAGCGAGAAGCCCTTGCCGCTGTCGGCCGGCTGGTGCGGCAGGCGGAACAGCGTCGACGGCGGCAGGCCCAGCGCTTCACGCGCCTTCGCGGTCAGGCCGCGGCCGATGATCAGCGGAATGCGGCCGCCGGCGCGCACTTCGTCGAACAGCACGTCGGACTTCACCTGGAATTCGGCGATGACCTTGCCGTCCTTCAGCGCCTTGCCTTCGTACGGGCGCAGTTCGACCACGTCGCCCATGTTCATCTGCGACACGTCGAGCTCGATCGGCAGCGCGCCGGCGTCTTCCATCGTGTTGTAGAAGATCGGGGCGATCTTGCCGCCGAGGCACACGCCGCCGAAGCGCTTGTTCGGCACGAACGGGATGTCCTCGCCGGTGAACCACAGCACCGAGTTGGTGGCCGACTTGCGCGAGGAGCCCGTGCCGACCACGTCGCCGACGTACGCGACCAGGTGACCCTTTTCCTTCAGCGATTCGATGAACTTGACCGGGCCGCGCTTGCCGTCTTCTTCCGGCGTGATGCCCGGGCGCGCGTTCTTCAGCATCGCCAGCGCGTGCATCGGGATGTCGGGGCGGGTGGTGGCGTCCGGCGCAGGCGACAGGTCGTCGGTGTTGGTTTCGCCCGTGACCTTGAAGACGGTGATGGTCAGGCTTTCCGGCACTTCCGGACGGCTCGTGAACCATTCGGCATCGGCCCAGCTCTGCAGCACGGCCTTCGCGTGCGCGTTGCCCTTGTCGGCGAGTTCCTTCACGTCATGGAACTGGTCGAACATCAGCAGGGTTTTCTTCAGCGCGTCGGCGGCGACCGCTGCGACGGCTTCGTCGGACAGCAGCTCGATCAGCGGCTGGATGTTGTAGCCGCCGAGCATCGTGCCGAGGAGTTCGGTCGCGCGCGCCCGCGAGATCAGCGGGCAGGCGGTCTCGCCCTTGGCCACGGCGGCCAGGAAGCCGGCCTTCACGCGGGCGGCTTCGTCGACGCCGGCCGGCACGCGATGGGTGATCAGGTCGAGCAGCGTCTGCTCTTCGCCGGCGGGCGGGTTCGTCAGCAATTCGACCAGTTCGGCGGTTTGCTGAGCCGTCAGCGGCAGGGGAGGAATACCGAGCGCGGCGCGGGCGGCCACGTGAGCACGAAAGTTTTCAAGCATGGGGAGACCTGCTGATATTGCGTTGGAGGGGAAGGCCTTGCCGGCACTCCGGGGCTATTCCAGGCACTGCTTTGAGCGGGATTCTAGTCTCAATGGTCTGGAACGTCAAATGTCTTATGTCTTATATAAGACTTAGGGGTGGGGAAGACGGGGCGCGGCCGTATGGCGCAGCCGGCCTTGTCGGGCGGATGCTGGGGTGTCGGTTCAGGTCCGCCGGTGTCGCACATATCTGCACAAGCGCGCAGGAAACGGTACACACCGGGCGCGTTCGGGCCGCTACGCTTGCTGTCACGCGGCTTGCATCGAGTGTCGGAACGGGAGGCGGGGGTCGTCGCGCGCCTGTCGATTCGCCCCGGGCGGCAGCGATTCCCTTGACTCCGGCGATCCACCACATGCGCTCCAGAGACGCGATTTTCCTGATGATGGCGCTCGTCGCGTCGCCGGCCGTTCACGCGGCCGCGCCCGGCGACGAAACGCGGGATCCGGCGAGCCGGCCGGTCGCGCTGGTCTATCGCGGTCCTGCCGCGTGCGACGGTTGCGCCGAAACCATCGCCAGACGCCTGCGGGAATCGGACCACCGGTTCCGGGTGATCTACGTGGGGCCGGCGGAAAAGCTCAAGATCACGCCCGCGGCGCTGGCCGGTGCGGCGCTCTACGTGCAGCCCGGCGGCGGGCAGGACATTCCCGGCGCGGCAGCCAGCATCGGCCGAAACGAAATGCGGGCCGTGCGGCGATACGTAGCGAACGGCGGCCGATATCTCGGACTGTGCATGGGCGCCTACCTGGCCGGGGCGCAGGGTTTCGGGCTGGTTGCCGGCGATATCGACGCCGAGGTCGGCCGGCCGGGTTCGACGCTTCACGGCATCGCCGACACGGTGACGCCGGTCGTCTGGCGCGGGAAAAAGCGCTGGATCTACTTTCAGGACGGCGCGAGGCTCCCGGTCGCGCCGATCGGCTCCGGCGGGATCGTGCTGGCGATCTACCCGAACAAGGACATCGCGGCTGCCACGTACCGCTACGGCAAAGGGCGCGTCGGCCTTGCCGGCCCGCATCCGGAGGCCGATCAAAGCTGGTATCGCCAGAATGGTCTCCAGAACCCGGACGGCGTGGTGCCGGACATGGCCTACGACCTGATCAACGCGACGATGAAGCCTTAGCGGAGGAGCCGCGGCGCGCGCGGTTTATCGCCGTTTGGCGCGATACGCGTCGAGATTCTTCCGCGCCTGCGCGCGGATCGCGCGCTGCATGAAAGGCGTCCAGCCGAGCAGCGCGCCTTTCATCCCGAGCGCCTGACGCGCCCAGCGCCACAGGTCGAAATGGTCGCGATGCTCGACGATGCGTCCGTCGCGAAACCGGAAGCGCGCATCGATCCGGTTGACCACCATTCGGCCGGTCGCGGCGAACCGGTAATGCGCGCTCCACTGCGCGCGCCCGGCCTGGCCGTCCGCGGCGACTTCGCCGAACGTCAGCGAGAATTCCTGCGCCCGCGCGACCAGCATCCGCCACATGTCGCGCGCGAGTTCGCCGCGCAGTTCGCCGAACGCGGGATCGCTGAACACGATGTCGTCGGCATAGCACGCGAGCATCGCATCGATGTCGCGCTGCTGAAAGGCCGTGTAGAAGCGCTGGATCAACGCGGTGTTCGGATCGGTCATGTCGGGTATGAGTGCGCAGGGAGGCGGGTGGTGACGTTCGGCGAAACGTCGAACGGAAAAGCGGCGGCGGGCAGCGCGAGCCGACACCCGCGCGAGCCATGTCGGGCGCGGCCGGCTCGGGCGCGGCTGGTTTGCCGCCGGATGATACGCGTCAGCGGGCCGCCATCGCAACGTCCTGGCTGCTGCGTCCCGTCACCAGGCAGCCCGACATGAAGGCCTCGCTCTGGCTGCCGGCGGCGGCTTCGCCGAAGCCGCGGCCGAGCGCATCGGCCTTCACTTGCGCGGCGCCTTGCTCGCATGCGAGCGGGCTGGCGTCGCGGCCCTGCGCGTGCAGGATCGCGCGATCGCCGATGAGATAGGCCAGCAGTGCGAAAACGGCAATATGTACGGCTCGTCTCATGGTTCGTCTCCTCGTCGCTCAAGCGTAACGCGGACACGTTCGACGAAGCACTTGGGGCTTCCCCCGGTAAACGTCTGCTGAAAGCGGTGGCGGGGCAGGGCGATCCCGTCCTGTTTTTCCGCCGGTGCTGGAGAGGCGGGCAATGCGCGCGAGTTTGACGAATGTCAGGGTGCGGGCGGGCGACGGCGGTCGCGCGGCCGTTCAAAGCGATAGCATGAATGCATGATTTGACGGAACGCGATGCGGGGGCGACCCATCGGGTCCGGCAAGCAGGCAAATGTTGAATATCGCTGTCGAAATAGTGAGGAATCCAAATGTTGAACGTCTCTTCCGTCCTGATCAGTCTTGCCCCGATGTGGGCCATCCTGCTGCTGGCTTCTTCGGCGGCCGCCTATTTCGTGTTCTGGCGCAAGGCCATCAAATAAACGCTGCGCGACAGCGTGCGCCCGGGGCGCACGCGTGACGCGCCGTTGCCGTCATTGCACCGCCGTCACCGGCACATTCGAAATCCGCATCAGCCGGCCCATCACGCTGCGCCGAAACACCGACATCAGCGCGTGCAGCGGATCGTGCCGCGGCGCGACCACCACGATCTCGTCGCAACCGGTCTCGGCCGCCACGGCCGCGATCGTGTCGGCCACCGGGCCGACCTTCACCTCGACGGTGTATTTGACGCCGGCCTCCTTCAGAATCCGCTCTGCCATCGCCAGATCGCCGGCCGCGAATTTTTCTTCGATCGCGCGCAACCGCGACAGCGGGTGATAGGCCTCGAGCCGCGTGGATTCGAGCGGCGCCTGCACGTTGATGAGCACGACCTCCGATGCGCAGCGCTCGCGATACAGGAATGTCGCGTGGCGAACCGCCTGAAGCGAGCGCGGCGAATGGCCGACCGGAACCAGCAGCTTGAGCATGAGCGATATCCAGGAAACGGGATGCTTCCAGCGTAGCGCGCGGTCGGGCCGGGCCATCTAAAGAGATCGCGCGGCCGCGTAAAAATGTCGTTAACGGGCGCCGGCACATGACGCGTCTATTAGAAATATAAGAAATTTAAATTTATGCGCATAAACGATTTCATCGGCCGTGGCGGCCAGGGCAGCGCGGCGTCGGGCGCCCGGATTTAGTCGAATCCTCAATGAATCGCGACGGAAAATATCGGAGGTCGAGCATCCGGCGTCACGTAGAGTAGAGCATCGGCCGCGGCGCGACCGTCTCCCGGCGGGCATGGGAGCGAGCGCCGTCGAGCCTTCCATTCCGATTCCAGGAGACCTCGCATGCCGCACGGCGCCCCGCAGTTTCTCGCTCCCGCTTCCATTTCCGTCGATCCGATCGTGCGCCTGTCGGCCGGCGAGCTCGCGGCGGCGATCCGCAGCAAGGCGGTTTCGTGCGTCGAGACGATGCGTGCGTATCTCGATCACATCGAGCGTGTGAACGGCGCGGTCAACGCGATCGTCGCGCTGCGCGAGCCCGATGCGCTGCTGGCCGAAGCCGCGGAAAAGGATGCGGCGCTGGCGCGCGGCGAGTACCGCGGCTGGCTGCACGGGATACCGCAGGCGCCGAAGGATCTGGCGATGACGAAGGGGCTGCGGACGACCTACGGCTCGCCGATCTTCCGCGAGAACGTGCCGCAGGCCGATTCCGTCGGCGTCGCGCGAATGCGCGCGGCGGGTGCGATCTTCATCGGCAAGACCAACACGCCGGAGTTTGGCCTCGGTTCGCACACGTTCAACGAGGTCTACGGCGCGACGCGCAACCCGTACGACCTGACGAAGAGCGCGGGCGGCAGCAGCGGCGGCACGGCGGCCGCGCTCGCGTCGCGGATGCTGCCGGTGGCGGACGGCAGCGATTTCGGCGGATCGCTGCGCAATCCGGCCGCGTTCTGCAACGTCTACGGCTTCCGTCCGTCGCAGGGCCGCGTGCCGCGCTGGCCGGGCGTCGACGTGTTCATGCAGCAGCTCGGCATCGAAGGGCCGATGGGGCGCACCGTCGGCGACGTCGCGCAACTGCTCGCGATCCAGGCCGGCTACGACCGCAACGATCCGCTGTCGCTCGCGGAGGATCCGGCCGTGTTCGCACAGCCGCTCGACGCGGATCTGCGCGGCAAGCGCATCGCGTGGGTCGGCGACTGGAACGGCTATCTCGCGACCGAGGCCGGCGTGCTCGCGCAGTGCGAGCGCGGGCTGGCGACGCTGCGCGAGATCGGCTGCGACGTCGATGCCGCGCTGCCGGCGTTCGCGCCCGACCGGATCTGGCGCCTGTGGCTCACGCACCGGCACTTGCTGTCGGGCGGCGGGTTGCTCGCGCACTATCGCGACCCGGTGCGCCGCGCGCTGCTGAAGCCCGAGGCGATCTACGAGGTCGAAGGGCTGCTCGCGATGCAGGGCGCGGCGGTATTCGACGCGAGCGTCGAACGCACCGCGTGGCATCAGGCGGTGCTGAGCTTCTTCGATCGTTACGACTTCATCGCGGCGCCGACCGCGCAGGTATTCCCGTTCGACGTCGAACAGCGCTGGCCGCAGGAGATCGCGGGGCGCGCGATGGACACGTACCACCGCTGGATGGAAACGGTCGTGCCGTGGACGCTGGCCGGCTGCCCGGTGATCAACGTGCCGGTCGGCTTCAACGACGCGGGGTTGCCGATGGGGATGCAGCTGATCGGGCGTCCGCGCGCCGATCTCGCCGTGCTGCAGCTTGCGCACGGCTACGAGCAGGCGGCCGACTGGGTGGCGCGGCGCGTGCCGGCATGGATGGCGGCGTGATACCGCGGCCGGCGGGTGGCCGGTAGGCGGGTAGGCGGGTGACGAAACGGGCGGCGGCGAGCTGCCCGTTTCGTTTTGCATCGTTCGACTTGAAGCTCGCCGGCGCAGGCGGGAGCCGGCATTCATTGATGCAACCGGAGAAAGAATCGCAACGCGTGCACGGCATCGCGCGGCAAACGTACGCGAATCCGCGCGACGGGGCCCGTCGGTCGCCGAATTGCAAGCGGCGGCGCGGCGTGATTTCGTTTCGATGTGTTTCAGTCGTTGCGGCGGCGCGCGACGCGCTTCGACAATATTGCCTCGATCATTCGGGCACGAGGAAAACACATGAAGCACATTCGCGCGACGGGCCGGTATCTGGCCTCGGCAGGCATCGCGTTCGGCATCCTGGTGAGCGGCACCGCACACGCGCAGCTCGACCTGCAGTCGATCGGCGCGTCGCTGCTCGGCGGCGGGCAGCAGCAGGCGGCAGCGCCGGCGCAGGGCGGTGTCGCGCAGTTGCTGCAGGCCTATGTCGGCGCGAACCAGCAGGTGCTGAACGGCCAGTCGTCGCTCGCATCGGCGATGGGGCTGACGGGCGCGGCCGGGCAGGCGCAGCAGGCCGCGAGCCAGTTGTCCGGCGGCGATGCGCTGTCGCCGGCCACGCTGTCGCAGATGGGCGGCGCGCAGCAATCGGTGTCGCAGGCGCTCGGCCAGGCGTTCGCGAGCGGCGGCGCCACGCACGGCCCGATCGACAAGCAGGCGTTCAGCAACGGGCTTGCATCGCTCGGGCAGGGGCTCACGCAGTATTCGCAACTGCAGCCGGGACTCGGCAATCTCGGCTCGACGAGCGCCGCGTCGCTGCTGCAATCGGGCCTGAATCCGCAGAACATGCAGGCCGCGTCGTATATCGCGCAAAGCGCGCCGAGCCAGTTGCAATCGCTCGCGGCGACGCTCAGCCAGGCCGTGCAGTTCGCGACGAGCCAGGGCATTTCGGTGCCGTCGGTTGCGTCGTCTGCACTGAAGCTGCTGCCGTAACGTCGCGCGGATGCGTGCGCGATGCGTCGTCGGCATCGCGCGCGCCGGCCACGAACGATCGTCCCGCCCAACATGGGGATTTCGCGCGATGCTATCGTGGCGGGTCCCTCTTATCGGTGCCGGTTCATGACTGACTCGTTCGACCTCTCGCGCTATTTCTCCCGCATCGGCTATGACGGCCCGGCCGAGCCGACGCTCGACGTGCTGCGCCGGCTGCACCTGCTGCATCCGCAGGCGATTCCATTCGAAAACCTCAATCCGCTGACCGGCGCGCGCGTCGCGCTCGACCTGCCCGCGATCGTCGACAAGGTGATCGAGCGCCGCCGCGGCGGTTACTGCTTCGAACTCAACAAGCTGTTCTACACCGCGCTCACGACGATCGGCTTTCGCGTGACGCCGCTGATCGCGCGCGTGCGCTGGATGCGGCCGCCCGAAATCGTGACCGCGCAGACGCACATGCTGCTGCGCATCGACGTCGACGGCGCGGCGTGGCTCGCGGACATCGGCTTCGGCAGCGCGACGCTGACCGCGCCGCTGCGCTTCGCGCCGGGCGAGCGGCAACTGACGCCGCACGGCGCGTTTCGTGTGGTCGACGCACCGGTCGACGGCGAATTCGACATGCAGTTCGAAATTCCCGACGGCTGGCAGACGACTTACCGCTTCTCGCTGAAGCCGGCCGAATGGATCGATTACGAAGCCGCGAACTGGTTCACGTCGACGTATCCCGATTCGATCTTCGTGAACGACCTGATCGCGTGCCGCGTGCTGCCGGACGGCCGCGCGGCGCTGCTCAATACCGTGCTGACGCTGCGCGACGCGGCGGGGGCCGGGCGCACGATCGCGCTCGACAATGCAGCCGACTGGGCCGCGTGCCTGCGCGACACGATCGGCATCGATACGGCGGGATTCGACCTCGACGCGCTGTTCGTGCGGCTTGCGGCGCGCGCTGCGCGGTAACGCGGACGCACGACATCCGACGGCGGCTCGCACATGGGCCGCGATCATCCCGCCATCGTCCTCCGTTGACTTTTGCTAGATTGCTAGCATACTAGTACCCATGACCGACGAAGAAGTGAAGCAATTCAACGTGTACCTGCCGCTCGGCCTGATTCGGCAGGTCAAGCATCGCGCCATCGAGACGGAGCAATCGCTGTCCGCACTGGTGGCCGACGCGTTGCGCGCGTATCTGGCCGCGCCGCCGCCCGGCGCGGAGCCGTCCAACAAGGAGGAGTGACATGTCGTCCGAACGGATCGAAGCTGTGTACCTGACCACGCACAACTGGGGCAAGTCGGCGAAGTTCTTTCAGGCGCTGGGCTTCAGGCTGGAATTCGAAACCGATCACCAGTCGGGCCAGTTGCGCAGCGGCGACGGCCCGTTCCTGTTCATCGCCGAAGTGCCGCCGAGCGAAAAGCCCGACATGCAGGTCGTCATCAAGGTGGCCGACGAGCAGGCGGTGCAGCCGCAGCCGATCGTCGATGTCGTCACCCCGTTCGAGGACACGCACTGGGGCACGCGCGACATGACCGTGCGCGATCCGGACGGTCGCGTGTGGCGCCTGCAGGCGCCGGGCAAGCAGGGCGCATGAGGTCGACATGACGGATATCCGCGAAGACGACGCACCCGACAGCACGGCCGCGCGTGTCGCGCTGTGGCGCGCGCTGCACGTCGAACTCGACGCGCCGCCGCATGTGCTCGCCGACGAGATCGGGTTGCAATTGCTCGCGCCGGCACCCCGCTGGCAGCAGCGCGGCGACATGGATCCCCAGTTCACGCGGCCGTTTCGTGCGTCGATCGTCGCGCGAGCGCGCTTCATCGAGGACCTCGTGGCCGAGCAGGTCGCGCGCGGCGTGAGCCAGTACGTGATCCTCGGCGCGGGGCTCGACAGTTTCGTGCAGCGCCGGCCGGACATGGCGTCGTGCGTGACGGTATTCGAAGTCGACCAGCCGGCGCCGCAGCGCTGGAAGCAGCGCCGCCTGGTCGAACTCGGCTTCGGCGTGCCCGACTGGCTGCGCTTCGTACCGGTCGATTTCGAGGCGAAGCAGTCGTGGCGCGACGCGCTCGTCGGCGCGGGCTTCGATGCCGGCCAGCCAGCGGTCGTGGTGTCCACCGGCGTCAGCATGTACCTGACGCGCGAAGCGAATGCGGCCGCGCTGCGCGAAGTCGCGTCGCTCGCGCCCGGTTCGACGTTCGCGATGACGTTCCTGTTGCCGCTGGAAAATGCGGATCCGGACGTGCGCCCAGGGATGGAAATGGCCGCGAAGGGCGCGCGGGCGAGCGGCACGCCGTTCATCAGCTTCTTCATGCCGGACGAGATCCAGGCGCTCGCCCTGGCGGCCGGCTTCGCGAAGGCGGAACACGTGTCGGCCGCCGAGCTGACGCGCCGTTATTTCGCCGACCGCACGGATGGCCTGCGGCCGCCGAACCCCGCGGAAGAATTGCTCGTCGCGACGGTCTGAGCCGATACGTTCGTCATCGCGGCTAGACCGGTCACGCGCGTTCGAGCACGGCCATTTCCCGCACGACCACGAGCAGCACCGCGAGGCTCGCGCCGCCCGACGCACGCAGATCCGCGAGCAGGTGCTCGTAACGCGCGAGCGCGGCCTCGCGGCGCGCGCGCCACGCACCGACGATCGTGTCCGGCGTGGTCGAGTCCGGCGATTCCGCGAGCGCGCTCGTCGCGAGCGTGCGCTTGAGCCGCGCGACTTCCGCGAGTGCGGCGGCGCGCGCGAGCATGTCCCAGTGCGTCGGCGTCGGCAGGGTCGCCGCGCGTTCGCCGATCCACCCGTAATTGAGCAGCGTGCCGAGCGAGAAATAGACGCCCGCGACGAGTTCGAGACTGCGGTTGCTGGTCGCGGCCACTTCGGCGATGTCGAGCAGCGCGGCCGAGATGTCGCCGCTCGCGACGCGTACCGCGAGCGCGCTGTCGACGCCGGCATCCACGAGCACGCGCTGCCGCTCGGACAGCGCATCGAGATCGTCCGCCGGCAGCAGCGACGGCAGTTGCGGCGCGAGCCGCTGTGCGGCGTCGCGGCAGCGCGCGATCAGCTCGGCGACGCCGCCGTCGGCCACCGCGCCCGCTTGCAGGTGCCGCAGGAACCACAGCGCCGCGCGTTCCAGCAGCCGCGCGACGTCGACGAACATGCGCGCCTGCACGTCGTCGGCGACGCGGTTGTCGAGCGCGTCGATGTCGCGCCACACCGCATCGAGGTCGAACACGTCGCGCGCCATGATGCACGCGCGCACGATGTCGCCGGGCTTCGCGTCGGTTTCCTCCATCAGCCGGTGCACGAATGCGCAGCCGACGCGGTTCACGAGCGCGTTGGTCAGGTGCGTCGCGAGAATCTCGCGGCGCAGCGGATGGCGGCGCATTGGCTCGCTGAAGCGCTGCTGCAGCGGCTTCGGGAAGTAGTCGACGAGCATCGCCGCTACCAGCGGATCCTCGGGCACGTCGGATTCGAGCAGCGCGTCGTAGAGCCACATCTTGCTGTACGCGAGCAGCACCGCGCGCTCCGGCGACGTGAGGCCGAGCTTCGCGGCCTGCCGCTCGGCGACTTCGTCGTCGGTCGGCAGGAATTCGATCACGCGGTTCAGGCGGCCCGCGCGTTCGAGCCAGCGCATCAGGCGCGCCTCGGCGTCGAGCAGCTCGACCGCATAGCGGCCCGCGATCGACAGCGCCTGCGTCTGGTAGTAGTTGTCGCGCAGCACGAGCAGCCCGACTTCGTCGGTCATCTCGGCGAGCAGCGCGTTGCGCTGCTTCTCGGTCATCTCGCCGTCGGACACGACGAGCCCGAGCAGGATCTTGATGTTGACTTCGTGATCCGAACAATCGACGCCGGCCGAGTTGTCGATCGCATCGGTGTTGATGCGGCCGCCGCGCTGCGCGAACTCGATGCGGCCGAACTGCGTGCAGCCGAGATTGCCGCCTTCGCCGACGACCTTGCAGCGCAGGTCCGCGCCGTTCACGCGCACCGCGTCGTTCGCGCGGTCGCCGACCTGCGCGTGGGTTTCGCGCGCGGCCTTCACGTAGGTGCCGATGCCGCCGTTGTACAGCAGGTCGACCGGCGCCTGCAGGATCGCGCGGATCAGCTCGGTCGGCGGCAGCGCGTGCGCGTCGATGCCGAGCGCGGCCTGTACCGCCGGCGACAGCGGGATCGTCTTCGCGGTGCGCGGATACACGCCGCCGCCCGGTGAAATCGCGGCCGCGTCGTAGTCGGCCCAGCTCGAGCGTTCGAGCGCGAACATGCGCTGGCGCTCCGCGAAGCTCGTCGCCGGGTCGGGGTTCGGGTCGAGGAAGATGTGCCGGTGATCGAACGCGGCGACGAGCCGGATATGCGGCGACAGCAGCATCCCGTTGCCGAACACGTCGCCCGACATGTCGCCGACGCCGACCACGGTGAAGTCGGTCGTCTGCGTGTCGATGCCCATCTCCCGGAAGTGCCGCTTCACCGATTCCCACGCGCCGCGCGCGGTGATCGCCATCTTCTTGTGGTCGTAGCCGACCGAGCCGCCGGACGCGAACGCATCGTCGAGCCAGAAGCCGTATTCGTGCGAGATCGCGTTCGCGTAGTCGGAGAAGGTGGCCGTGCCCTTGTCGGCGGCGACGACCAGGTACGGATCGTCGGGGTCGTGGCGCACGACGTCGGGCGGCGGCACGATCGCGTTGCCGGCGAGGTTGTCGGTGAGGTCGAGCAGCCCGCGCAGGAACGTCTGGTAGCACGCGATGCCTTCGCGCATCCAGGCTTCGCGATCGGTCTGCGGCGGTGGGTTCTTCACGACGAAGCCGCCTTTCGAGCCGACCGGCACGATCACGACGTTCTTTACCATCTGCGCCTTCATCAGCCCGAGCACCTCGGTGCGGAAATCCTCGCGGCGGTCCGACCAGCGCAGGCCGCCGCGCGCGACGCGTCCGCCGCGCAGGTGCACGCCCTCGACGCGCGGCGAATACACCCAGATCTCGAACATCGGCTTCGGTTCGGGCAGGCCGGGCACCTTCGCCGGGTTGAACTTGAACGACAGGTACGGCTTCGATTCGCCGTTCGCGTCGGCGAGGAAATAGTTCGTGCGCTCGGTGGCGTTGATCACGCCGAGGAACTGGCGCAGGATGCGGTCCTCGTCGAGGTTCGGCACCTGGTCGAGCGCGCCTTCGATCGCCTTCAGCAGCCGTTCGGCCTGCACGTCGCGCGTGTCGCCGATGCGCGGGTCGAAGCGCAGCAGGAACAGCTCGACGAGTTGCCGCGCGATCGCCGGATTGCCGGTCAGCGCGCGTTCGATATACGCGTCGCTGAAGGTCGAGCCGACCTGCCGCAGGTATTTCGCATACGCGCGCAGGATCGTCACTTCGCGTGCGCTCAGGTGCGCGCGCAGCACGAGACGGTTGAAGTCGTCGTTTTCGATCCGGCCGCTCCAGATCCGGTCGAACGCGTCCTCGAACAGGCCTTTCACGCGCTCGATGTCGAACTCGGTATCGTCGGCGAGCTCGAGGCCGAAATCGTGTACCCATGCATGCGCGGCGTCCTGCGTCTGGATCCGGTACGGCCGCTCCTCGTCGACGCGCACGCCGAGATGTTCGAGCATCGGCAGGCTGCGCGACAGCGCGATCGGATCGCCCGCGCGATACACCTTGAAGCGGAACGCGCGCGGCTCGGCCTCGATCGGGCGGTACAGGTTCATCGCGAGCTGGCCCGAGTCCTTCACGCGCTCGATCAGCTCGATGTCGCGCACGGCCGTGCGCGCCGGGTAGTCGTCGCGATAGCCGGCGGGGAACGAATCGGCATAGCGCTGCAGCAGGCGGTTGCCTTGCTCTTCGCCGAATGTGTCGAGCAGCGCGTCGGCGAGATCGTCCTGCCACCGGCGCGTGACCTGCACGAGCCGCGTTTCGAGCTCGCGCGTGTCGACGTCGGGCATCGTGCCCGGTTCCGCATGCACGACGAAATGAATGCGCGCGAGCGCCGATTCCGACAGCAGCGGCGTGAACTCGACGTTCACGCCGTTGTACGCATCGACCAGCAGCTTCGCGATGCGGCGGCGCAGATCGGTGTTGTACTTGTCGCGCGGCACGAACACGAGACACGACACGAAGCGGTCGAAGCGGTCGCGGCGCACGAACAGCCGCGTGCGCTGGTGTTCCTGCAGGCGCAGGATGCCGAGCGCGATGTCGTAGAGCCGGTCTTCGTCGGCCTGGAACAGTTCGTCGCGCGGATAGGTTTCGAGCACCGTCACGAGCGATTTGCCGAGATGCCCCTTCGGCAGGAAGCCCGCACGCCGCACGATGTTCGCGCACTTGCGGCGCACGATCGGGATCTCGGTGAACGAACCGAAATAGGCGGTCGACGTGTAGAGGCCGATGAAGCGGCGCTCGCCGGTGACCTTGCCGTCGGCACCGACGAGCTTCACGCCGACGTAGTCGAGATAGCCGGGCCGGTGCACGGTCGCGCGCGAATTCGCCTTGGTCAGGAAGATCGGCCAGGGGCCAGTGATGATCTCGGCGGCGGCCGGCGGCAGCGGCGTCACGTCGGGCGCGCCGGACGTGCGCAACGATTCGCGCAGGATGCCGAAGCCCGAGCCCTCGATGCCGCGCAGGCCGAAACCCGTGCCGTCCGATACGAGTGCGTAGTCGCGCTGGCCGAGGAACGTGAAGTGATCGGCGGCCATCCATTCGAGGAACGCGCGTGCCTCGATGTCCTCCGCGGTCGATTCGCGCGCCTTCATCTCCTTGATCGTCGCGCGGGCGATGTCGACGATCTTCGGCCAGTCTTCCACCGACGCGCGCACGTCGCCGAGCACGCGCGCGATGTCCTCGCGCAGCGTGTCGAGCAACGCGGCGTCGCCGCAGCGGTCGACTTCGAAATGGATGAACGACGCGAGTTGCGACTGGCCGTCGCCGGACGTCGCGCCGCCCGCGTCGACCCGCTCGATGCCGCCGCCGGCGCCGCGCCAGATGCGGAACACCGGATGCAGCGCCGAATGCAGCGCGAGCCCGAGACGGTTGATGGCCATCGTCACCGAGTCGACGAGGAACGGCATGTCGTCGTTGACGATCTCGATCACCGTGTGGTCGGAATGCCAGCCGTGCTGTTCGAGGATCGGGTTGTACACGCGCAGGCGTTCGCTGCCGGGCACGAATTTCTGGGCGGTCTGCCAGTGCGCCATCGCGGCGCCGTACAGGTCGGCGATGCCGCGACTCTGCAGATCGTCCGCATCGACGAAGTCGTAGTAATGACGCAGGAAGGGTTCGACGATCCGGAACGTGGCGTCGGGCAGGCGAGCGCGCGCGAATTCGACGACATCGGAGAGCAGGTGTGCGACGACTTCCTCGTTCTTCGCTTCCATGGCGGTCTCCTCGTCGGGTGGCCATCGGCTGCTGCGTCTGCCCCGCATTATGCGCCGATTGCGTGACGAAGCGATGTGCGGGCGCACAACGGCGGCGGGCGCCGCGGGGTAGGGTTAGGGTGCGGCACCGGGCAGACGACGCCGAAGCGACGCCGCCCGTGTCGCTCAACCCTCATCGCTCCACAGCTTCCCGGCCGTCGCCCAGTTCTCCTTCTTCACGTCGGTGAGAATGATATCGACCGAGCCCGGCGCGCAGCCGAGCGTCTCGCACGTGACGCGCGTGATTGCTTCGACGAATGCGCGCTTTTGCTCGACGGTGCGGCCTTCGAACAGCTGGATATTGAAAGTCGGCATGACACATGCTCCGGTTGGGATTGAACGATTGAAGACGAGCGATTCGGTACGGTGCGGATGCGGCGTCAGTCGCGATACGACGGATCGATCCGGTCGAGGCGGCGCAGCAGCGCCGGCCATTCCAGTTCGCCCTCGATCACGCCGCCGGCGCGCAGTTGTGCGGCGGTGCGCTCGGCGATGGCCGGTTCCGGCAGCACGAGGGGCCCGCCGCCTGCTTGCGCGCGCAACTGGATGTCGCACGCCTTGATCAGCGTATCCATCAGCACGTACGCTTCGGCGACGGTCCGGCCGACCGTCAGCGTGCCGTGATTGCGCAGCAGCATCGCGGATTTCGCGCCGAGGCTTGCGGTCAGCCGCGCGCCTTCGGCCGGCGAGAACGCGAGCGCCTCGTAGTCGTGGTACGCGAGATCGCCATGAAAGCGCAGCGCGTGCTGCGACGCCGGCAACAGCCCGTCGCGCTGGATCGACACGGCAACGCCGGCCGTATTGTGCAGGTGCATCACGCAGACGGCGTCCGCGCGCGCGGCGTGCACGGCCGCATGCAGCGCGAAGCCGGTCACGTTGACCGCGTGCTCGCCGTCGCCGATCCGGTTGCCGGCCAGATCGATCTTCACGAGGTTCGATGCGCGGACCTCGTCGAAGGTCAGGCCGAACGGGTTGATCAGGAAGTGGCCCGGCTCGCCGGGCACGGTTGCGGACAGATGCGTGTAGATCAGGTCGTCCCAGCCGTTCAGCGCGACGAGCCGGTACGCGGCTGCGAGGTCGACGCGCAGCTTGCGTTCGGCGTCCGAGATCGGGCCGCCGGGCTTCACGGCATCAGGACGGTGTGCGAATGACATCGGGTTCTCCGAGGGTGAGGCGGCGCGCGACGGCTACGGTCACCCATGACGCGAGCGCGAACGGGGCCGTGAACACGGTAATGCCTGCGCGCATCGCGAGCCACTGGATCAGCGCGGCGAGGGCGGCGGCCGCGAGCGCCGCACGCGGCCCGCGCGACATCAGCGCGAGCGCGGCGAGCGCGCCATTGAAGCTGAGCAGGCCATCGGCGAACGATGCGTCGCTCGCGCCGAGCGCGACGAGCAGCACGGTCGACGCGATCGCACCGCCGAGCGCGAACGCGGCCGCGCGGCGCGACGCGACGGCCAGAGCGGCGACGACCAGCGCGCCGGCCCATGCGCCTTGCGCGAAGGTGGTCTGAGCGACGCCTGACAGCAGCGCGTCGGTTGCGGAAGCGAGCGTCGGCACGGGATCGGCGCTCGCGCCGTCCGCATGCTGCGACGCGACAAACGGCAGCCACAGCGCGGTGACGGCCAGGCACGGGCTCGAATACGGGCACTGGCGCCAGCGGGCGAGCGGCGCCCGCATCGCGCGTTGCACGAGCGCCGCGCCGATCGCGACCAGGGGCACCAGCGCGACGGCGGCGAGTTGACCGGGCGCGAACAGGACGGCGATCAGCGCGGCCAGCGCGCCGTTGAAGCCGTGCAGCCCCTGTTCGACGTCGCGGCGCTCGGCGCCCGTCAGCACGGCCGTCATGCTGGCGGCAGCCGAGCCGACCAGCGCCGCGCATGCGAGCCACAGGTCGGTCAGCGCCAGCGCGGCCAGGAGCAGCGCGCCGGTGAGCGCATGCGCCTGGAGCACGATCTGTCCGACGCCGCGCAGCAGGATGCGCAGGTCGATCGACGGCGAGGCGGGGCGGGCGGTAGGCATGATGGCGGCGGAGCAGGACAAGCCGCGAGCATAGGGCACGTTTCGATGCACCGGAATAGGGAATTCTGGATAGTCAGGATTTGTGGCGAATGCCCTGATGTGGGGCATGGTCGGTGTGTATTCGGCGCGGGGGTAGTCGACTTCGCCGAGCGGCTCGGCGCCCCGGTCATGTTGACCACGGCGACCCACCGTTGGACGAAATCGCGTATCGCTCCGAGAGCCCGACCAGGCTGTGATCTCAAGGCGATATGGTTGCGGTTCGACCACGCTCGCCGGACGCGGACCGAAGCTCGATAGCGAGGTCTGCTCTCGCGAATGCGCTGTTGTAGAACCGTGCGGCAAGGGGACTCTGGGTCTCGACTCGCCCACGAAGGCCGCCACGTTCAGCCATTCGTTCTCGCACCGGGCATTGAATGCGTATAATACGTACAATACGTATTACTCGTCCCGGAGACGCCATGGTCACCATTACCGCAACTGAACTGGCCCGCCATACTCGCCAGATCCTCGATCAGGTCGCCCAACGCCGTGAGACGATCGTGGTCGAACGCAACCAGACCGTGATCGCGCGACTGGTTCCGGCCGAGCCCGTTATGGACGCCGCACAAGCGCTCGAAGGTTTGCCTGTAAGTTTCGACGCCGAGGACGCAGCCCGTTGGCTGCGAGATAGTCGCAGCGGCTTCGAAGACGGAGTTCGTGATCCGTGGGCATGATCATCGACAGTTGCGTGTGGGTGGGGCTGGCCGGCGGCACGATCGAATCGCGTGCCGTGATCGACACGGCGGGCGATGCGCCTGTGTTCATCTCGACGATTTCGTTGGGCGAACTGGCATTCGGCGTGCAGGCTTGCGCGGACGCTGCCGAACGCGCGCGGCGCGCCGCCCATTTGCGCCAACTTGAGCGCCGACCTGTGCTTGAAGTCACGCGCCACACTGCGGCCGCTTTCGGGGTGCTGGCTGCTGCTGTCAAGCAGGCGGCCCGCTCGCCGCGGCCGCGCTACAACGATCTGTGGATTGCAGCGCAGGCGATTGAGCACGGCTATGCGCTGATGACGCTGAACGTCGCGGATTTCGCTGATTTGCCAGGGCTAACCGTGCGCGTGCCACATGCTTGAACGTGAACGAGTGGCGAGCGTGAATCTGGACTTAACCTTGGACGGTGCGCCAGCCACCGGGTGGACCGAGTTCGCCGTTCGAGGATGAGCGCGGAGCGGCGCGAGTCGTGGAAGCTATCCGATCGGCGTTCGAGGAGCTGGCAATAGCCGCCGAACACGAATGACGCGCGCTGGGCTCATCGACGGCGGCATTCTCGACAGCCGGGATTTGTGTGACGATGCCTCGATGTGCGGTAACAAGGAGGCGGCAGAATGCGCGAACTGCGGTGGGCGTCGCTCGAGGGCGACGGAATCGAACATCTGACGTTTGACCGGAATGATTCCGGCATCGTCGTCGAAAGCGCGGTGGTCGGCCAGCGGTACGGCCGTGCGTACGGGCTGGCGTATCGCGTCGAGTGCGATGCGCAATGGCGCGTGACCTACGCGGTGCTCAAGGTGATGGGCGGCGGCACGCTCGAACTGCGCGGCGACGGGGCCGGGCACTGGCGCGACGGTTCAGGCCGCGAACTGCACGAGCTCGACGGCTGCATCGACATCGACATCGCGGCGACGCCGTTCACGAATTCGCTGCCGATCGGCCGCCTCGGCCTCGCGCGCGGCGAGCGACGGCCGATCGACGTCGCGTACATCTCGACGCCGGATCTGAAGGTCACGCCGGTCAAGCAGGCTTATGCGTGCATCGAACCGGGCCGTCGCTACCGATACGAAGGCATCTTCCGGAATTTCACGGCGGAGATGGACATCGACGACGACGGGCTCGTGATCGACTACGAAACGTTGTTCAAGCGTTTGCCGCCGCTGCGCTGAATGGCCGCTCCCGTCCGCATGGCCGGCGTCGCCGCCGGTACTGCCGCGACCGCGGCCCCTTCATGCGCGGACGCGAACCGGTCGATCCGCGACGCGATCAGGTCCGGATGGCGCAGCACGATCCAGTGCGCGCCGTCGATTTCCTCGCGCACGTGCTCGCCGAGCCAGCGGTCGAGGTCGGCCGACATCTCGGGCGTCACGTAGCGGTCGCGCACGGGCACCAGGATCTGCACCGGCGCCTGCGCATACCGTTCACGCGGCTTGCGGGCCCGCGCGATGAAATTCGCGCGGTACATCTGCATCCCGTTCAGCGCGTTCTTCAGTTGCGCGGGATCGCGCTCGGCGCGCACGCGCTCGGTGATCTGCAGCCAGCGCGGCCACAGCGCGGCGCCGCCGAGCCGCCACACCAGCGACGGTACGAGCGGCAGATGGAAGAACGCGATGTACCACGATTTCAGGCTCTGCTTGAGCCGCATCTTCGCGCGGAACACGTGATCGAGGCACGGGCCCGAGATCGACGTGTACGACGCGATGCGGCCGCGCAACGCAGGGTCGGTCACGGCCTCCCAGCACTGGATCGAGCCCCAGTCGTGGCCGACGAGGTGGAACGGCCGGCCGCCGCAGGTCGCGTCGGCCACCGCCTTCAGGTCGCCGGCGAGCCGCTCGAGCGTGTAGTCGGCGCGGCGGCGCGGCGCATCGGATGCGCCGGCACCGCGCACGTCGTACGCGATCACGCGGTAGCGCTTCGCGAGCCGCGCGCGGATCGGCGCCCACACGGCTGCCGAGTCGGGGTAGCCATGCACGAGGATCAGCGGCGGCGCGCGACGCGGCCCGCTGACGTAGACGGCGAGTTTCACGTCGCCGGACGGGACGGTCAGCATCTCGTGAGGGTGCGCCATCGCGTCATGCCTGCGCAACCGGATGCAGCGGCACGCGGCGCGGCGCAGCCTGCGCCGCATAACGCGCGTTGGTCGCGTCGATGTTGGCGAGCAGCGTGTCGAGCCCCTGCAGATACTGATGGTTGTCGTGATCCCACGGATGGAAGCCCGGGCGGAAGTAGTCGAGCCATTCTCGCGCGATGCTCGGGAACACGCCATTCCTCGGGCTGTACAGATACTTCACGAGGCGCCACATGCCGCCGAACTTGCCATGCTTGCGACGGTGCGACAGCATCAGCCGCACGTGGAAGTCGAACACGATCGTCCAGAACATCACGGTCGTAAGCAGCATCGTGCCGGTGCGCAGCAGGTAGCTGCCGAGGCCCGGCTTCATCACGACGTTCCACACGTCGTACGACACCGCCTTGTGCTCGGTTTCCTCCATCGCGTGCCACATCCACATCTGCTGATAGCCTTCGACCGACCCGTCGATCCGGTGCTCGTGGCCCGACAGCAACTGGTTCGCGAGGATCGCCGTGTAGTGCTCGAGCGCGATCGTGATCGCGAGCTGCATCGAATGCGGCAGCGTCTTCTTGAAGAAGCCGAGGATCGTCCACAGCCGCTTGTCGAGCTTGTGCGCGGGCAGGCCGGACGCCTGCAGCAGGTCGTTGTACTCGATGTGCTCGCGCGTGTGCATCGCTTCCTGGCCGATGAAGCCGAGCACCTGCTTCTTCAGCTCGGGATCCTCGATCCGGTCGCGGTAATTGCGCACCGAGTCCATGAAGAAGCGTTCGCCGGCCGGAAACAGCAGCGACAGCGCATTCATGAAGTGCGTGACGGGTACGCCCTGCACGTGCCAGTCCTTCGCGCGTTCGGGCGGCAGCGCGAAACGGATGTCGCGCCGCACGGGCATCATGTTCGGTGTCGTCATGATTGTTCTCCCTGATTGCCTGCATTGTTGTAGGTGGCGTGCACCGGCGCCGGCGTGCCGCGTGCGGCGCGGCGGGCCTTCGCGGCCTCGCGGCGCGTCGCGAGCACGACGAGCGCCTGGTATGCGGCGGGCAGGATGCGCGCCATCCAGTCCGCGCCCTTCGCGTCGCGGCCGATCAGCACGCGGCGCTTGTTCTTGCGCACGCCGGCGAGGATCGTGCGCGCGGCGTCGTCGGCGCTCGTGATGAAGAACTTCTCGAAGCTGTCCTTGCCTTGCTGTTCGCTCTCGACGATGAAGCCGACCATGTTTTTCGCGACGCGGCTCGACTGCGCGATGTTCGTGCGGATGCCGCCCGGATGCACGCACGTGGCCGACACGCCGCACTTCATCATGTCGAGTTCCTGGCGCAGCGATTCGGTGAAGCCGCGCACCGCGAACTTGGTCGCGTTGTAGCCGCTCATGCCCGGCTGCGCGAAGATCCCGAAGATGCTCGACGTGTTGATCACGTGGCCTTCGCCCGACGCCTTCAGGTGCGGCAGGAACGCCTTCGTGCCGTGCACGACGCCCCAGAAGTTGATGTTCACGATCCACTCGAGATCGCCGTAGTCCATGCCTTCGATCGTGCTCGACAGCGCGACGCCCGCATTGTTGAAGATCAGGTTGACCTTGCCGTGCTCCCGCGCGGTGTCGTCGGCCCACGCGAACATCGCGTCGCGATCGCCGACGTCGAGCACGCGCGTCGACACGCGCACGTTCGGCGCGATCGCGCGGACGATCCGTTCGGTTTCCGCGAGGCCGACGCCGTTCTTGTCGGCGAGCGACACGTGGCAGCCGGCCTGCGCGAGCTGGATCGCGAGCGCGCGGCCCATGCCCGAGCCGGCGCCCGTGATCGCGGCGACCTTGTTGGCGAAATCTCTCATGTCGGTGGCTCCTTGTCTGGCTCAGGCCGCTTCGGCGGACGTGGAAGCGGAAGCGGCCGGCGCGGCGGCGGGCCGCGCGGTCGTGTCGTGCGGTGCGCGATACGCGTGGTAATCGGCGATCGAGAAGCGCGCGGTCGCCTGGCGGAAGCGCCACGTGAAGCCCGGCCACAGCGTCGTGTTCTTGCCGGTGCGCGGGTCGAGGTACCAGCTCTTGCAGCCGCCCGTCGACCAGATCGCCTTTTTCAGCTTGCCCTGCAGATCGTTGTTGAACTGGGCCTCGACGAGCGGGCGCACCTCGATCGCGTCCGCGTGCTCGCGGCGCATCGCCTGCAATGCGCCGAGGATGTATTCGATCTGCGACTCGATCATGAACACCATCGAGTTGTGGCCGAGGCCCGTGTTCGGGCCGACGATCATGAAGAAGTTCGGGTAGCCGGGCAGCGTCGTGCCGAGATACGCGTGCGCGCCGTCGCGCCAGGCGTCGACGATGTCGAGGCCGCCGCGGCCGACGATCGCGCCGCGCGGATACGGGTCGGCCACCTGGAAGCCGGTGCCGTAGATCAGGCAATCGACTTCATGGCGCTTTCCGTCGGTCGTCACGACCGCGTCGGCTTCGATGTGGTCGATGCCGGTCGTGATCACGTCGACGTTCTTGCGCGACAGCGCTGGGTAATAGTCGTTCGAGATCAGCACGCGCTTGCAGCCGAGCGTGTAGTTCGGCGTCACCACCTTGCGCAGTTCCGGATCGGGGATCTGCTTGCGGATGTGGCGCAGCGCGAGCTTCTGCACGTTCTTCATCAGCGACGGATGGATCGCGAAGCCGAGCACGCGCGATTCGAGCATCCAGTAGATGCCGCTGCGCACGACCTTCTGCGTGAACGGCAACGTGCGGAACAGCCATTTCTCGAAGCCGGTGAGGTTGCGGTCGGGCTTTGGCATGATCCACGGCGGCGTGCGCTGGAACAGCGCGAGCGACTTCACGCGCGGTGCGATCCGCGGCACGAACTGGATCGCGCTCGCGCCGGTGCCGATCACCGCGACGCGCTTGCCTTCGAGCGGATAGTCGTGATCCCACTGCTGCGAATGGAACGCGCGGCCCTGGAAGGTTTCGACACCGGGGATTGCCGGCAGCGCGGCGCGCGACAGCCCGCCCATTCCCGACACCAGCACGCGCGCGGACAGCCGCTTGCCGTTCGCGAACGTGAGGCGCCAGCGTTGCGCGGCTTCGTCGTACTCGGCGCGCTGCAACTCGTGATTCAGCCGCAGGTACGGGCCGATGCCGAAGCGCTGCACGCAGTCTTCCAGATACGCTCGGATCTCCGGCTGCGGCGCGAACATGCGCGTCCAGCGCGGGTTCGGCGCGAACGAGAACGAATAGACGTGCGATTGCACGTCGCATGCGCACCCGGGGTAATGATTGTCGCGCCATGTGCCGCCGACCGACGCGGCCTTCTCGAGGACGACGAAGTCGGTCACGCCCGTTTGCTTCAGGCGGATCGCCATCCCGAGGCCGGCAAAGCCGGTGCCGATGATGGCGATGTCGATGGTTTCGTCCAGGCCGTCGTGGCCGGGTGGACCGAAAGGCAACGTGCGAGCATTCATCCGGGTGTCTCCGATCTGGCTCATTTTTTAATGTTACATTGGTTGATGTAACGATAGTGGGTGAACCCGGAAACCGCAAGAGGCTAGAGGCGGCGCTCTAAGGGCCGGAAGCCAGACGGGAAAAGGCTGAGCGGGGTTTGGAACGGTCCGGCTTCCGCAATGCGGGATGAGCGGAAAAGGCCGTCGGTAGGGCAAGACAGGGCAAAACCGGGGCCGCCCACGCGCGGCGGCCCGTTTGAAACGGTATCAGGGGCTGATCGACCGGCCGGCGATCTCATGGAAAACCCCGGCCACGATCGTGATCTGCGCAAGCGCATAGAGGCCCCAGATCAGATAGTCGATGCCCGGAAAAACGCCGAGGAAGCGGCCGACGCCGATCAGCGTGTCGGAGCCGACGAAGATCAGGCTGCCGATGGCGACCAGCGGGCCGCGCGTGCGGGCGGCGAGCGCGAAGCTCGCCATCATGCACAGCACGAGCATGTAGACGGTGACCGGCGCCAGCAGCTCGCCGAGGTGCGGGAAGAACGCCGCGTAGAACGCCGGCGCGGCGATCCACAGCCCGACGAGCGCAACGGTGCGCCAGCCGTGCGGCCGCGCGCGCCATCGAAAGAAGATCGCGCAATAACACGCGTGCGTGAGCAGGAATGCGCCGAGGCCGAGGACGAACGACAGCGGCCAGTCGGGCAGCGCGAGCAGCACGTCGCCGAGCACGGCGGTCGCGAGCGCCGCGCACAGCCATGCGCGTTCGCGCGCCGCGCCGCAGGTGCTGCCCGCCGCGAGCAGCAGGATGCCCATCGCGGCTTTCGCGGCGGCCTGGCCCGGATAGGGGGCGGCGGCGAGCGACAGCCCGTACAGCAGCGCCGCGGCGATGGCGAGCGGCCAGAGCCGGCGGTAGGTGGCGGGAAGCGTGGCGATCAAGGCGGGTGTCTCCGGTTTGTTGTCGTCTGCGGTGGACGACGCGCCGTCGGGGGCGCGGCTGCCGGCCATTATCCGGAAGAACGGGCACGCCAAAACCGGCGAATCCTTCTAGGAAACGACGACGGCGGCCTGCGCTGCGGCACCGGATTTTTCCGCGCGTTGCCCCGGCGGAACCGGGGCAACAGCTGCGATTCGGCTTGCTATGATCGCCGCGGTATTGCCGTTGTCGCTGTCGATGTCCCGCGTCGCCTCGCGACTGAATGCGCGAGCCGATGCATGCCCGATGAATCCCCGCCGTGCCCGGCCCGCGCGCTCGTTCGAAGCGGGGCGGCGCGGCCGCCACGAAAACAGGTCCGACCATGACCGAACTTCTCCACGGCGACGGCGCGATCCGTCGCACGACGCCGTACGGTTCCTCGATCGAAAACACCTATGCGGGCGTGCTGTCGTTCATGCGCCGCAATTACTCGCGCGCGCTCGACGGCGTCGACGTCGCGATTTCCGGCGTGCCGCTCGATCTCGCGACGACGTATCGCTCCGGTGCGCGGCTCGGGCCGGCCGCGATCCGCGCGGCGAGCGTGCAGCTCGCGGAGCTCAACCCGTATCCGTGGGGCTTCGATCCGTTCGACGACCTCGCGGCCGTCGACTACGGCGACTGCTGGTTCGACGCGCACAACCCGCTGTCGATCAAGCCGGCGATCGTCGAGCATGCGCGCACGATCCTGCGCTCGGGCGCGAAGATGCTGACGCTCGGCGGCGACCACTACATCACGTATCCGCTGCTGGTCGCGCACGCGGAGCGCCACGGCAAGCCGCTGTCGCTGATCCATTTCGACGCGCACTGCGATACGTGGGCCGACGACGACCCGGGCAGCCTCAATCACGGGACGATGTTCTACAAGGCCGTGAAGGAAGGGCTGATCGATCCCGCGACGTCGGTGCAGGTCGGCATTCGTACGTGGAACGACGACTTTCTCGGGATCGAGCGGCTCGATGCCGCGTGGGTGCATGACCACGGTGCGCGGGCGGCGGTCGAGCGCATCGTCGAGATCGTCGGTACGCGGCCTGCATACCTGACGTTCGATATCGATTGCCTCGATCCGGCGTTCGCGCCGGGAACGGGGACGCCGGTCGCGGGCGGGTTGTCGTCCGCGCAGGCGCTGGCGATCGTGCGCGCGCTCGGGGCGGTGAATCTGGTCGGGGCGGACGTCGTGGAGGTGGCGCCGGCGTACGATCACGCGGACATCACGGCGATCGCGGCCGCGCATGTGGCGTGCGATCTGCTGTGTCTGTGGCGGCAGAAGAAGGTGGCGGCGGCGTTGCGTTGAGCGCGTGGCGCGCGGCACGCGACAGCGGCCGGCGGGGCATCGCGCCCGGCCGGCCTGCCGATGCAGGGGGCCGCGCGCGTTACTTCGCCGCCAGCGCACCCGCCACGCTTTTGTCGACCCAGGCGTTTTCGGCCACGCTCAGCTTCTGCGGAATCAGCTTCGCCGCGTGGAACGCATCGGCCACGCCTTGCTGCGCGGCGACGATGCGTTCGTCGATCGGCACCGCACCGAACGGCACGCGCTTGATCCACGTCTCGACGAGCGCCTGCGGCAACCCGACCTTCGGCGCAAGCAGCGCGGCCGTGTCGGCCGGATGCGCGTTGACCCACTGGCCCGTTTCCCGCGCCTGTTTCAGGATCGCGCCGACCACGTCGGGATGCTGTTGCGCGAAACTCCGCGTCGCCTCGTAGAAATTGTTGGTCGCGGCGAGCCCCGTGTAGTCGGACAGCGTGCGCACCTTCAGCGCGCTTTGCGCGGCCGCGTAGTACGGATCCCACACGGCCCACGCATCGACGTTGCCGCTTTCGAACGCGGCGCGCGCATCGGCCGGCGGGAGATACACCGGCTGGATTTCGTCATAGCGCACGCCGGCTTTCTTCAGCGCCTCGAGCAGCAGGTAGTTCGCGCTCGAGCCTTTCTGCAATGCGACCTTCTTGCCGCGCAGGCCGGCCACCGTCCGGATCGGCGAATCGGCCTTCACGAACACCGCTTCGTTGTGCGGCGCCGGCGGTTCCGCGCCGACATAGACGAACTGCACGCCGGCCGCCTGCGCGAACACGGGCGGCGGCGCGCCCGTATAGCCGAAGTCGATGCTGTTCGCGTTCAGCGCCTCGAGCAGTTGCGGGCCGGCCGGGAATTCGAACCATTGAACGCCATAGCCGAGCGGCTTGAGCCGCGCTTCGAGCGCGCCCTGCGCCTTGACGACCGACAGCAGGCCGGCCTTTTGATAACCGATGCGCACGATCTTGTCGGCGCCGCCTTGCGCGAACGCCGACGCGGCGGACAGGGCAACGAGCGAGACGGCGGCGGCGCGGGTGATCCAGCGGGTGAAACGAATCATCGAACGAACTCCATGCGAGGCATCTTCGGGGAGCGGCCGGCGCCGCTCGGTTGGAAGAATCGTCGCATGGGCGATCGCGCCCGCAAACGAAGCATTGCCGATATGGATATGACGGCGTCGGGCCTATGCTTTGTCGCCGCCGCCCGCCGGATCGGGCGTGTCCGTCGTGCCGGACTGCCGCGCTGCTTCGTCGCTGAGCTTCTTGTCGAGGATCGTCGCGACCCGCCCGCCGAGATATGCGCCGGCCGCGGTTTCGAGCGCGCGGTTCGTCTCGCCTTCGACGAACACGGCCGCGAGCGGGCGCAGGCGCCAGATCGCGTCGACCAGTTGGGGCACGTCGGTGGCCGGCGGCAGCGTGCCGGCGTCGTAGCGGTCGAGCCGCTTCACGACGAGATCGACGAGCAGGCGCGCGATCGCGTCGAAATGCGGCCGCGCGAGGCTGATCACGTCGAGCAGCTCGCGCGGCGGAATCCCTTCCTTCGTCATCGCGGCCGCCGCCTCGAGCAGCGCGGGGCTCTTCGCGACGAACGACAGGCCGCGCCGTTCGAGCAGCCCGAGCTCGGTCACGCGCGACAGTTGCGTGGTCGCCTGCGGGCCGAACATCTGCGCGAGTTGCGCGAGCGAGTAGGTTTTCGGCAACTCGTGCGACCAGCGGCCGCCGATCGCGTTCTCGAGGCCGAGGATCGAGCGCAGATCGTGGCCTTCGTCGATCGCCTTGATCAGATCCTGGATGTTCGACAGCGTGTAGCCGCGCGCGAGCAGATGGTTGATCAGCTTCAGGCGCGCGACGTGCGTGTCGTCGTAGATGCCGACGCGCCCGCGTTTCTCCGGCGGCGCGAGCAGCCCGCGATCCTGGTAGGCGCGGACGTTGCGCACGGTGGTGTCGGACACGCGCGCGAGCTCGTCGACCGTGTATTCGTTGCGGGAATCCGGCGCGGCCTCGTCGGGCGTGGAATGAGTCTGTTTTGACATGCGGCCATTCTAGCGCGCCGCGGCAGGCTCGGGCGAGGCGGGGCGCGTGTTCGCGCCGTCGCCGAGCGGGCGCTGCAGCAGCGCCGTGTCGATCCAGCGGCCGTGCTTGAAGCCGACCGCTTTCAACAGGCCGGCCGGCTCGAAACCGAACGCGCGATGCAGCGACGTCGAGCCGCCGGTGCCGCCGTCGGCGATCACCGCGATCATCTGCCGCCACGGGCCGCCTTCGCAGCGCGCGATCAGCGCCGCGAGCAACGCGCGGCCGATTCCGCGCCCGCGTTGCGCATCGTCGATGTAGATCGAATCCTCGATCGTGAAGCGGTACGCGCTGCGCGTGCGGTACGGCGTCGCGTACGCGTAGCCGGCCACGCGGCCGTCGCATTCGGCGACGAGGTACGGCAGCCCGTGGTTCAGCACCGCATCGCGGCGTGCGCGCAGTTCGGCGACGTCGGGCGGCGTTTCCTCGAACGACGCGACGCTGTGGCGAACGTGGTGCGCATAGATCGCATGGATGGCATCGAGGTCGGCGTCGGTCGCGTCACGCACGACGCAGGCGGAGGCGGTGGACATGGCGGCGGGGCGAATGAAGTGAAAGCGCTACTATGCCGGCCGCCGACGCGCGTGGCAAAGCCGTTTGCGGTTTCGGCGGCTTACAGGCGGCCGTCCGCCGCATGCACCGCGTCGGCGATCGCGTCGGCGACGCGCTGCACGCGCGGCGATCGGCGCACGTCCGGATGAACCACGAGCCAGATCTCGCGCTCGATGTCGCAACGCGGGGCGGCCGTCAGCTCGACGAGCGGCGCGCCGGCGTGCGCCGTTGGATCGTCGACGAGAAAGCGCGGCAGCAGCGCGACACCGGCCCCGGCTGCGCACGCGCGATGTTGCGCGGCCAGGTCGTTGGCGATGAACGCGAAGCGGCGCCCGGCCGCGAAGCGTTCGAGCCACTGCTGCTGCGGCGTTTGCGCGAGCGCGTCGTCGTAGCCGACGAACGGCCAGGTGTCGGGCGGCGCATCCGCCCATTCCGGTGCCGCGCAAAGCGCGAAGCGCATCGTACCGAGCCGGCGCGCGGCGAGCCCCGGCTCGCTCGGCCGCGACAGCCGCACCGCGAGATCGGCTTCGCGCGCATACAGGTTCGCCGCATGCATCTCGCCCATCAGGTCGATCCGCAGCGCCGGCCACGCGCGCTGCGCACGGGCGAGGCGCGGCGCGAGGAAGTGGCTCGCGAACACCGGCGACGCCGATACGCGCACCACGCCGTCGAGCGCGGCCGCGCCCTGCGCGGCGCGCGCGAACGCATGCGCGTCGGCTTCGAGGCGTGCGGCGTGCTCGGCGAGGTGCAGCCCTTCGTCGGTCGGCGGCCATCCGCGCGGCAGCCGATCGAACAGCCGGATCCCGAGCGCCGATTCCAGCGCGTCGATGCGCCGCGCGACCGTCGAATGCTGGACCTGTAGCACGCGGGCGGCGGCCGACAGGCTGCCGCCGCGCATCACCGCCAGAAAGTAGCGGATGTCGTCCCAGCTCATGGGCAGCACGGGCGAGACGGCAGGATCGCGGTCGGTCGAATTTTGCACAGTAGGTGGGCGTTCAACGTGAATTCCGTTCAATTATGCACGATGAGATGATCGTGTCACTTCATTCGATAGCGAGGAACGTCATGTCCCAAACCACCCAAGCCATCCGGATCGGGATCGACCGTTACGGCGACGCCGACGTGCTGCGCCGCGTCGATGCGCCCGTCGCGCCGCCCGGCGCCGGCGAAGTGCGGATTCGCCAGACCGCCATCGGCGTGAATTTCGTCGACATCTATTTCAGAACGGGCGCGCATGCATTGCCTGCGCTGCCGGCGGCGCTCGGCGTCGAGGCGGCCGGCGTGATCGACGCGGTCGGGCCGGGCGTGCCGGATCTCGTGCCCGGTCGGCGCGTCGCCTATGCCGGCATGCCGACCGGCAGCTATGCGAGCCTGCGCACGATGCCGGCCGAGCGCGTACTGCCGATTCCCGACGGCCTGAGCGACGAAGCCGCTGCCGCCGGGCTGCTGAAGGGGATCACCGTGTACATGCTGCTGCAGCGCGTGCGGCAGGTCGGCGCCGGCGATACGGTGCTCGTGCATGCGGCGGCCGGCGGCGTCGGCCTGCTGGCGACGCAATGGGCGCGTGCGCTCGGCGCGCGGGTGATCGGCACCGTCGGCTCGGCCGCGAAGGCCGCGCTCGTGCGCACGCACGGCGCCGAAGCGGTGGTCGATTATCGCGAGGAGGATTTCGTCGCGGCGGCGCGTGCGTTCGGCGGCGGTGCGGGCGTCGACTACGCGATCGACGGCATCGGCGGCGACGTGCTGACCCGCACGCTCGGGGCGATTCGTCCGTTCGGGATGGTCGCGAGCATCGGGCAGGTGGCCGCGATCGGCGCGCGACAGACGTTCGATCTCGACGAGTTGGGCCCGGCGCGTTCGATCGCGCTCGCGCGGCCGAGCGTGCTCGGCTTCATCGCGCGCGACGTCGGCGCGTATCGCGACGCCGCGCGCGCGACGCTCGACCGGCTGGCGGGCGGGATGCACGTCGAGATCGGCGCGCGGCTGCCGCTGGAGCAGGCGGCCGATGCTCACCGGTTGCTGGAGTCGCGCGCGACCACGGGCGGCGTCGTGCTGCTGGCGTGACGGCGGGCGCGGGCGGCTTGCCTGCCCGAAAAATTGACGACGATCAGCCGCGAAGCAGGGACGGACTCAAGTTTTGTGCAGGCAAACCGTAATACAGAGGGCCGCGGACCGATTGCCGCGGCATTTTTCATCGCTCACGTGCCGTCATGAACCTGAACGCCCTGTTTTCCCGTTTCTCGATCCGTACGCGGATTTTCTCCACGCTCGGCCTCGTCGCCGCGCTGCTCGTCGTGTCGGGGCTGATCGGCCTCGCGGGCATGCAGAGTTCCAATCGCGCCCTCGACGAGGCCTATACGCGGCAACTGGCGGCGAAGACCGCGCTGTCCGCGGCGAGCCTGAACCTGACGATCGTGCGCACGACGCTCGACCGTGCGCTGCTGCATCCGGACGCGGCGGAGGTTCCCGATCTCGTGAAGAAGGCCGAGGGCTATCTCGCGAAGGCCGACACGGCATGGCGCAACTACGCGGCGATGCCGCACGACGGCGACGAGGGCCCGCTCGCGAGCCGCCTCGATGCCGCGCGCCAGGCGCTGATCGGGCAGGCGCTGAAGCCGATGATCGATGCGATCCGCGAAGGGCGGCGCGACGAAGCCGACCGGTTGCTGATGACGGTCGCGCCGCCGCTGTCGGTCGCGCTCACGCAGGCGACCGACGCGCTCGATGCGTACCAGGCGGCACGCGGCAAGGACGTGTACGACACCGCGCAGACCTATTACGGCTGGATGCGCATCGGCGCGATCGCGGGCATCGCATTCGGGCTGGCCGCATGCCTCGGCTGCGCGATCGGCCTGCATTTCGCGATCACGCAACCGGTGAATCGCCTGCTGTCGCATTTCCGCCGGCTGTCGGACGGCGATCTCACGTCGGAACTGCGCTGGTCGTCGCGCGACGAGATGGCCGAACTGGTCAAGGGCGTGACGGGCATGCAGCGCAGCCTCGCGGACACGGTGCGCCAGGTCAGCCAGGGTTCCGAGGCGATTTCGACGGCGACGCACCAGATCGCGGCCGGCAACACCGACCTGTCGCAGCGCACCGAGGAACAGGCGTCGGCGCTGCAGCAGACGGCCGCGAGCATGGAGCAACTGACGGCGACCGTGAAGCAGAATGCCGACCACGCGCTCGAGGCGCAGGCCTGCGCGGACAGTGCGAGCGAGATCGCGACGCGCGGCGCGACGGTCGTCGGCGAGGTGATCGGCACGATGAACGAGATCGACCAGAGCTCGCAGAAGGTCGCCGACATCATCGGCACGATCGAGGGAATCGCGTTCCAGACCAACATTCTCGCGCTGAATGCGGCGGTCGAAGCCGCGCGGGCGGGCGAGCAGGGCCGCGGCTTCGCGGTGGTCGCGGGCGAGGTGCGTACGCTGGCGCAGCGCTCGGCGTCCGCGGCGAAGGAAATCCGTACGCTGATCGGCGAATCGGTCGAGCGTGTCGCGACGGGCTCGCGGCTCGTCAGTACGGCCGGCGCGACGATGCAGGACATCCAGCAGGCGATCGGGCGCGTGACGGGCATCATGACGGAGATCGCAGCCGCCTCGAGCGAGCAGCGCGACGGGATCGAGCAGGTGAACCGCGCGGTGTCGCAGATGGATCAGGTGTCGCAGCAGAACGCGGCGCTCGTCGAGCAGGCGGCGGCCGCGGCCGCGTCGCTCGAGGAACAGGCGGATGGGTTGCGGCGTGCGGTGGGGGCGTTCCGGGTGGCTTGAGCAGGGCGAGGTGAATCGCAGCGGATCTGTCGGCTGATGCGACCTGTTTCACGGGTGGGTCGATGCTATCGTCGTATGATCGAGCGAGTAGTCTATTGAGAAACAAAGCCCCGCTACCGGGGCTTTGTTTTTTGTAAATCAAAATTTGATGTGCAACCTTTAAAACAAAGGTAGTCTGGCGCGAAGCCAATCCCACTTGGAGGGCGGAATCATCAGATGTTTTTTGTAATTCGATTCATCGGCCAAGTCGATATAGCGTACCAGATTGCCCTCGTAACCCAGAGGCGGGTGAGAGCTTTCTCCATGATACCAGTTGACGGAGAAATATCGCTTTGCAAGAAGCTCGCCCTTTTCACTAAACACTCTTAGCTCAATGTTGTCATTCGTCGCGTCTTGATCATTTCCGCCGGTGCCGCACAGCTTGAATCGGTACCAAACGCCATTCATGTTTTTTATACCGCCATCTAATGTCTCCGGGCGATCATAGAAGTCACACCGTCCATAGGCGGGGCGATTGAAATGAACGATCAAACCTGCGCATACGTAAATGACAATGGCTAAGCCAATGTATCTGATGGCTCTATTCTGCATATTTCACCAAGATCAAGATCGATCGGTTTCTTCAGTTTCAAATAAACTGGATTCGAATATATCATGAAGTCCCTGCCCCTGTGATGTCTTTCTCGCCATCGACTGTAGTCTGCATTATGGATTGGAAAATAAACATCGGACGTCTTGAATTTTCCTAATATACTTCTTCGTGTGTCGACAGGTTTGTTGATGTTTTTTGACCAAATGTCAATGTCGGATTCTCGTTTTGGCGAGCTTGATCCTGTAAGAATTGACCCCGGGGCGATGATGACGCCATGTTTGTTCCAGTGGCCTAAATATTGTTTTCCGTTGAATGAGTAGTTGTCTTTCACGTAAACATATATATGCGTGATTCTACCCGTGGCGCTTAGGCAGTAAAGCGCACCTGATTTTTCATATTTGAAGTATTTTTCGCTTGAAATTTCAACATTTCCAATGGCTGCATAAATGTTGAAATTGGCCAGCGCCCCCGTGAGATCCGTTTGGGAAAGGTTCTCCAGGGTGTCCCAATTTCCTATTTTCGATAGCTGGAATTGCCAGTCGTTGTGAAATTTATGCAAATTTCTTGTGAATGAGGCGGTGTTGAAGTTGAACGTAGAATTTCTTTCTAAAAAGAGCTCTTTGACAAAAGACTTGGTTATATCTGATGCTGTTCGTATGGAACGTTCGCTGTAGATATCGCTCGCGAGAAGTTTATTGTGCTTTTTTCTGACATTTCCGAATTTCAAAATCCATTCGAGGGTAACGTCATCGTCATTCAGCGGCTGGGCTGACGTTGGATCGTCGTTGTAAACATGCGCAGCGCCCGCGAACCAGATCCGGGCAAGCCTGGCCGAAACCTTCCAGCCCAGATTGTCCATCGCGATTGGCACGTCCTGGAGATCGAAAGGGGGCGGATTTTCGCAAACCTCCGATTCCGCCTGCGTCTGCGGTCGTTTGGTTATCGCCTGATCGGCTTGCGGCGGCGGTTGAGGTGCTGCAGGAGGCGTCGGAGCAATCGAAGGCCTGGAAATCGCTTTGGGCGGCGGCGGCTTTTCCCCCGGTGCAAGCCGGTCGATCGATACGCTCCTTTGCGTATCGAGCGGGACACACCCTCGGGAACCCTTGTATTCCTTCAACTCCGATCCGAACAATCCCTTTTTCGGTTCGTAGTAAGGCAGCTTTTTTACGTCGGCCATCGAATATTCCGCGTGCAACGAATGGCCTGGTATCGTAGCGGCCGGCTGCAAGCGGACAAAGCGTCAGGGATTGCCGAAACAGGTTGAAACGAGCGTGGGCAAGGGTGCGGGGCGTCGGGAAAAGTGCCCGATTGTGTCAACGGCCACGATGTCGAAGTTCGTCCAGGGCGTGCGTTCGCCCGCCCGCCGCGTCAACCCGCCGCGTCCGCCAGTTGCGCTGCCGCGCGCGACGACGCGACGATCAGCAGCTTCATCGTCGCGCGCGTCGCGCCGACGAACAGCTTGCGCGCGGCACGCGCGTCGAGCGCGTCGAAGTCGACTTCCGTGAGGATCACGCACGGCGCCGACTGACCCTTGAAGCGGTAGATCGAATCGAGCAGCACGTCGCCTTCGCGATACTCGGGATTGCCGAACAAGTCGTACTTGCCGGTGAAGCGCTTGATCCGGTGCGGGCCGAGCTGGTCGAGCGGCGCAAGCACCGAGCCTTCGCGGCCGCGGTACGACAGCACCGCGATGTCCTGCTTGCGGAAGCCGAGCGACAACGCATGCGTGATCGCGCGCTTGGTCGCATCGATGCAGGCTTGCGCCAATGCGTCGTCCGACGCGCCGTCTTCGCCGTAGGCCGACACCGACGGTTCGGAGCCGTCGAACGGGCTGCCCGAGCGCAGTTCGGCCGCGAGCGGCTCGACGCGGCCGACGACGTCGCGCACGAATTCGAGCAGGTCGCGCGGGCTGCGGTAATTCGTGAGCGCCTTCAGCGTGACCCAGCCAGGCAGCGCGACGGGTTCGCGCATGTACAGGTTCTGCAGCGGATCTTCCAGCCACCACCATGCGCCGTCCGGCGCCAGCAGGCGCTCCAGCGCGGCCGCCCACGGTGCGTGGAAATCCTGCCCTTCGTCGACGACCAGCACGTCGAAGCGCCAGCGCTCGGGGATCGGCGCTTGCACGAAACGCGCCTCGAGCCGTTCGAATTCGCCGGGCGCCTGGAAGTCGGGCGTATAGCCGCCGTCGCGCGCGACCCAGTCGCACAGCTGATGGTAGTTCGCGATCTTCGCGCCGGGCGGCGCGATGCGCGCGATGTAGTCGGCGAGTGGCCGGTTGAAGCACACATACAGCACGTGCTTGCCGGCCGCGACGGCGTCGCGCATCACCTGGACCGCGAGCTGGGTCTTGCCGGAGCCGGCCGTGCCGGTCACGCGCAACCGGAACGGCGCGAAGTCGAGCTGGCGCGCCCATGCGGCGAGCCCGCCCGACAGCCGGGTGACGAGCGTGCCGGCCTGCCCGACGAGCGCGCTCGTGTCGGGCGTGAGCGCGAGCTCGTCCGCGAGGAAATGGTGGAGCTTCGGCGCGTTCGGAAAGTGTTCGTCGTCCTCGGGCAGGATCTGCAGGATCACTTGCGCGAGCTGCGCCTTGCGCGACGCATCGACGATGCGCTCGGGCGCGACGCCGGCGATCGACGCGTCGCGGATCGAGTAGTCGGGGCAGTACAGCAGCGCCTCGACGCCGTAGACGCCCGCGCCGAGCGCGGCCGTCAGGCGCCGGTGCAGCGTCTCCTGCGTGCGCGCGAGCTGGATCGGGACGTTGCGCTCCTTTTGCAGGTAGACCTTCACGAGCCCTTTCGGGGTCTCGCGCAGGAAGCCGGCCTTCTGCTCGATCAGCAGCACGCGGCCGGCCGGGCTCACGACGACGAACGCGGCTTCGCCGAATACCGAAAACGCCTGATCGGCGCGCGTCCAGTGGACGCCGTGATACACGGTGTAGCTGTCGGGCAGCGCGTGTTCGAGCGCGGCGAGCGTTTCGCGCTCGCGTTCGGCCGCGCCGGTCGCGGCGAGGCTTTTCCAGTCGTCGGGGATGAGGCGGGCCATGGCGTCGGGCGGCGGATGCCGGCGTGGGCGTGAACGGGTGCGGCTATTGTACTGAGGAACCGGTTCATGCCCACGGCGCCGCGCGGGCGTTGGCCGTTCGACGGGCGGCCGGCCCGGCGAACGTCAGCCGCGCGCGAGCCGCTTCGCGAGATCGGCGCTGAGGATCGCCATGCGCGCGGGCTTTTCGTAGCACACCACATCGAACGCGCGGATCACTTCGCTGATGTCGGCTTCGCTCGCGCGGCCGGTGAGCAGGGCGCCCGTCAGCACGAAAATCGGCGCGCCCGGGTTGTCGGACGTACGCACGGCCTTGATCGCGGTGGCGGCCGTGCCGTCGTCGAACAGCCATTCGGTCAGGACTGCGTCGAAAGCCTGACCCTGCAGCGCGTCGACGAATGCCGCGAGACCGTCGAACGCGGCCGTCGCGAAACCCTGCCGTTCGAGATAGCGGCACAGTTCGGTTGCGCTGACGCGATCGGGGTCGATTACCGCGACGACGAGCTTGTCGCTTTCCGCGCGGCGCGGATAGATCTCGATCTTGTGCACGTCGTATGCGTTCTGGTACAGCACGCCGGTATGGCGCAGCACGCGCCAGCGGCCGTTCTGTTCGTACGCGACGAACTCGGGGCGCGCGCCGGCTTCGAGCGGCGCGCCGATCCAGGCGGTGCATGGAATCTCGGCGACGCCCGCATACAGGACGGCTTCCTGGCTATAGGCGCCGACCATGCCCGGGTCGAGCGTTTGCGCGCCGAACAGCTGGGCGGCGGGTTCGCCGTACGCTTCGGCGACTTTCTTGATCTGCGCGAGCGTCCAGGGGCTGCTGCCGCGCAGTTTGCGGTGGCCTTGGGAGAAACTCAGATCGAGGATGCGGCACAGCTCGGTGGTCTGCTGGCGCTTGCCGATGCCGTTGCGGGTCATCAACTCGCGCACGCGCTCGGCAACCGCGAGGGAATCCGTGGTGATTGCTTCAGTGGTCATGCTACGGGAACGGATCGTGACGTTCAGAACGACGCCTTGCGGCAGTCTCGGCGGACAGTCTTCATGACGTCCAATGGCGAGCCGACCGGCCACGCACGGAAAAGATAACTTTACCGCAAAATGGTCGTCATTCAGTGTGGTGAAAGGTGCGTTTGTGTGAAAGGTGTGTCATGAAGTTACGCCGGGCCTGCGTCGGCGCGTGCGCGCGACGGTGCGTTCGGCACCTTTGGGCTGCATTCCCATGGGCCGGCGTGTGATTCCCCACGAGGCGGCAGGTAATCGCAACGCGACGCACCAACGCAGGGCGCGATCACGCCCGGGCCGAGATGTTCGGAGGATATCGCGCGGCGAACGGCCGAAGCACCTGCAGGACGAACAATCGATGGTTTCTTCTAGTGAAACCAGCGCGGATACATTTTTTGGCACCCGTCACGCTGCGTGCTACGATTTCGCCGTCTCAAAAAAGTGTTGAACCGATGCAGAAGAAATTCTTGATGCGCGGCTACGAAATGAACTGCGAGCCGCGCGTGACGGAGGCCGGCAAATACGCCGCGCAGGTCGAGGTCACGAAGGTGGGTTTCAGCCGTGAAGCCGCGTTCCGCAAGCTGGGTGAATTCGACACCGAAGCCGAGGCCGTCGCGTACGCGAAACGATTCTCCGAAGAATGGCTGAGCCGCTATGCGTAGTGCAGCGCGTGCGGCGCCCCGAACGGCCGGAATTCCTGCCTGAATATTGCGAATGCCCCCGGAAATTTGTAGATTGACGACTCCCGTCGTGAGGTATCGATCGTCCGAAGGCAACGCGATTGGAGACTGCGAATGTCCACTTTGTGCATGCAGACCGTCGTTCACGGCGTTCGCGCTACGGCGGCATGTACATGAACGGCTCGCCGTCCTCCCGCTCGACCGCCAGGAGCCGCTGGAGCTGATCCAGCGCGAACAACCGGTTTCCCTCTGCCGCCGCCTCGGCGATCGCGGCGTCGACCAGCTTGCGCGCCCGCGCGAGGATCACGGTCCGCTGACGGGCGATCTCGAGCACCATCCGTTGCTCGACGTTCTGCCGATTCGATTTCCTGTCGCTCAGGTGACGCCAGCGATCGCGAAGCTCGGCCCAGGTGATGCGCTGAAATTCCGGAATCGCGCGCGGCAGCGTGCCTGCGTCGGCCGGCTCGGGCTGCCCGCGCAATGCGCAGCGCAGTGCCGCGCGAGCCCGCCACTCGTCCGAAAACGGCGCATACACGTCGCGCGTGCGCCCGATCGGATTGGCGCGCTCGATCTCCTTGTCGAGCAGGTAGCCGAGCCGCCGAAGCGCGGACCCATGCGCGAGCATGTCCGGATCGAGCACGCGGATGCGGCGCGATGCGTCCGCGACGTGGGCTTTCAACTCCCACAGCGTCAGGCGGAGGTGCTGCACTTCGAGTATCAGACGCTGGACGTCCGCGTAGGTGCACTGCGTCCACCATTCGGTGAGGTCGTTCAGCTTGGGCGGATCGAATGGGGGGAGGATCATTTTGCTGCGACGATACTGTATGGATATCCAGTATCGTCGCGTGGCGATACGGAGGCGTCAAGCCGAAAAAACGGGGACGGCCGGAAAGACGCGAGCGAGCTGTCGTCTATGGATGCGGAAGGCGCCCGGGATCGTTGCGCGACGCTCGCTTCATCGGATGGCGTTGCCGCGATAAGCTTTGCCGGCCATGCACCGATTCCCGACAGAAAACAATGACCACCACCTATCCGCTGCACGACGCATTGACTCACGCCGAAACGGCGTTTCCGACCGAAGCCGACGTCGTGATCGCCGGCGCCGGCATCATGGGCTGCGCGGCCGCTTACTACCTCGGCCTGCGCGGCCTGAAAGCCGTCGTGCTCGACAAGTCGCGCATCGCCGGCCAGCAATCGACGCGCGCGTGGGGCTTCGTGCGGCAGCAGGGGCGCGAATCCGCCGAAGTGCCGCTGATGATGGCCGGCATGCGGATCTGGGAAGGCCTGGAGCAGGCGCTGGGCTTCGATCTCGAATGGCGGCAGGGCGGCTGCCTCTACATGGCGGACAACGAAGACGACTGGGCATCGTTCCAGGCGTGGCTCACCGTGGCGCGCGAACACGGGCTCGACACGCGCACGCTGACGCGCGCCCAGATCGACGAACGCGTGAGCGGGCTGTCGACGCACGCGCGTACCCTCGGCGGCTTGTATACGGCGACCGACGGGCAGGCCGAGCCGCGTCGCGTGGCCGCCGCATTCGCGGCGCGCGCGACCGAGGCGGGCGCGCGTTTCTTCGAAGGCTGCGGCGTGACGGCGATCGAGACGGCCGGCGGCGCGGTCGTCGGCGTCGCGACCGAGCGAGGCGCGATCCGCACGCGGCGCGTGATCTGCGCGGCCGGCGCGACCAGTTTCCGGCTGCTCGACGGCGTCGGCATCCGGCTGCCGCAGCAGGCCGTGCGCGGCACCTGCATGCGCACCAACGTCGTTCCGCCGGTGTCCGCGGCGACGATGTGGGGCCATGGTCTCGGCATCCGGCAGCGCACGAACGGCGCGATCAATCTTGCCGACGACATGCAGGTCGACGTCGATCTGACGCTCGGCCACCTGCGCGGGTTGAGCCTCTTCTGGCCGCAATTCTGGTCGCAACGCGACAAATTCCGGCTGCACCTGAATGCGTCCGCATGGCGCGACGTGCTCGCGCGCATCGGCGGCGCGACGGGGCCGATCGAGCCGCGCGATCCGCAGCCGCAGCCGAATCGCGCGCATGCGCCGCGCGCGCTCGCGAAGCTCAAGGCGATCTTTCCTGCGCTGAAGGATGCGCAGATCGTCGAGGCGTGGGCCGGCCTGATCGACGTGCTGCCCGACGGCATCCCGGTGATCGATGCACCGGGTACGCCGTCGGGGCTCGCGATCGCGACGGGGTTCTGCGGGCACGGTTTCGCGATGGGGCCGATCGTCGGCCGGCTGCTCGCCGAATGGATCGACACGGGCGCGCCGTCGCTCGATCTGTCGGCGTTTCGCGCGCGGCGTTTCGTCGACGGGACGATGGTGCGGCCGCGCAGCATGCTGTGACGGCTGCGCGCGTGCGTTCCCGTCGTAGAATCGAGCCCGCATCCTTCAGGAGATTCCCCGTTGGCCACGCCATCCGATCAGCGCCGCTCGTTGCGCATGCGCCTGCGTCGCGCCCGCAACCCGTGGCAGGCGCCGCGCGCGCGCACGCTGTTCACGCGCCCGGCGACGTCGCCGCGGCGCACGCTGCTGTTCCGTCTCGGCGCGGTCGTGCTGTTGTGCACGCTTGCGTTCCTCGTGCTGTATCTCGATCGCGACGGCCTGCGCGATTCGACCAAGAGCACGCCGATGACGGTGGCCGATCTCGTGTACTTCACGATGGTCACGGTCGCGACGGTCGGCTACGGCGATATCGTGCCCGTCACGGCGCGCGCGCCTGCTCGATGCGTTCTTCATCGTGCCGATCCGTATCGGCATCTGGTTCATTTTCCTGGGCACGGCGTATCAGTTCGTGATCCAGCGCGTCATCGAGGAATTCCGCATGAAACGCCTGCAGAAGCAACTGTCCGATCACATCGTCGTGTGCGGCTATGGCCTGTCGGGATCGATCGCGGTGCGCGAGTTGCTGGAAAGCGGCGTCGATCCGGCGACGATCATCGTGATCGATTCGCAGCAGCAGGCCCTCGAGGCGGCGACGTCGCTCGGCGTGACCGGCTTGCTCGGCGATCCGGCGCACGAGGATCTGCTGCAGCAGGCGCAGGTGCGCGCGGCGAAGGCCGTGATCATTTCGGTGACCGACGATCCGACCGCGATCCTGCTGACGCTGTCGGTGCGCAGCATCGCGCCCGATACGAAGATCGTCGTGCGGATCCAGGAGAACCTGTACCAGCGGCAATTGCGGCAGGCGGGCGCGGACGTGATCGTGTCATCGACGAAGATCGGCGCGCTATTGCTCGCGGATGCGGTCCACAGCCGCTACATCGTGCCGTTCGTGAACGACATGCTGTCGACGCGCGGGCGCGCGACGCTGCTGGAGCGCGAGGCGTTGCCGCATGAGATCGGCTGCCTGACGAACGTGGTGCCGGGCGCGATCGTGGTCGGGCTCGATCGCTGCGGGAAGATCTATTCGTTTTACGAGGATCCGCCCTGCAGGATCGAGGCGGGCGATACGCTGGTGGTGATTCAGTCGGCGCGGATTCAGGATCCGGATGTTTGACGGCGTTTGACTTTGGTCATGTGCCCATGACCATGAAGCCTTTCTCGAATTCGGCTGCAGCTGTGATCTGCCGGAACACCTTGCAGCGGAATCAGCGGTCTTGGGGAAACCGTCTCCAAGCCCGGCCTCGCGTCGCCGGACGGCGTACGAGCCGCCCCCGCTAACGAAACGCCCGCATCTGCCCCGTCATCATCTGCAGCATCTTGTTGGCGGCCACCGAGAGCTTGCGGCCCACGCGCGTGACCATGTGCGCTTCGGCGTTCTCGAGGATCGGATGCGCGATCTCGATCGCGAACAACTCCTTGGCCTGCAGTTCGGCCGTCACCGCGAAGGCCGGCATCACCGAGATACCGAGCCCGGATTTCACGAACTCCTTCAGGATCGCGAAGGAATTCGTGGTGACGACCGGCGTGAGCCGCACACGCTCGGCGTATTCGACGGCCTCCATCATCTGCCGCGTACCGTAGGACGGGTGAGTGGCCGCCAGCGGGTAGGTGGCGAGCTGCTGCACCGTCAGCACCTTGTGGGTGCGGCGCGGGAAATCGGGGCCGACGATCGCCATCATCGGCTGCCGCTTCGACGCGCGCGACACCACCTTGGGCTCGGCCGGCGGGTTGTACACCAGGCCGATCTCGCCCTCGTCGTTCGAGATCTTGCGGATCACGTCGTTGGTGCTGCCCACGTCGAGGTTGACGCGGATCCCCGGGAACTGCCGGCAGAACTGCTGCATCGGCCCGGCCAGCAGATCCGAGACGAAGCCCTCGCCGAGCACCAGGCTGACCTCGCCGGTCTTGAGCCCGCGCAGTTCCTGCAGACGCGAGATCAGGTCGTCGCGGTGCGCGAGCTGCTCGCGGAAATACTCGATCACGCAGCGTCCCGCTTCGGTGGGCGTCACGCCGCGCGCGTGGCGCTCCACCAGGGTGGCGTCGAGCTCCTTCTCCAGCAACCCGATCTGGCGGCTCACCGCCGAGGGCGCCACGTCGAGCCAGTCGGCCGCGGCGCGGATCGTGCCGCAGCGCACGGCCTCGTAGAAATAGACGATGCGGCTGTCGGTAAGGGTCTCGCTCATGATCCTGGCGTTCTAAAAAAGAGAACAATCTCAATATTGGCGTTGATTGATTATACGGATCGCCGGGCCGAACATCGTGGTCATGCAAGGCGGGCGCAAGCTGGCGCGCCGGCCTCGAACCAACAGCTATCGGGAGTCGTCGGATGAAAACGGTGGGCGTGATCGGTCTGGGCAACATGGGGCGCGGCATGGCGGGCTCGCTGCGGCGCGGCGGCTACACGGTGCTCGGCTACGACGCGGCGCCCGGCGTGGCGCTCGCGCTGGCCGAACAGGCGGTACTGTCGGCGCGCGATTCGGTGGCCGGGATCGCGCGCGACGCCGACGTGCTGCTGCTGTCGCTGCCGACCTCGGCGGTGGTCGAGGCGGTGGTGCTGGGCGCGGGCGGCGTGCTCGAGAGCGCGAGACCGGGCACGATCGTGATCGACACCACCACGGCCGATCCGGACAGCACCCGGCGCGTGGCGGCGGCGCTGGCCGAGCGCGGCATCGGCTTCGTCGACGGCCCGGTGAGCGGCGGCCCGAAGGGCGCGGCCACCGCCACCATGACCATGGTGCTGGGCGGCTCGGACAGCGATATCGCGGCCATCGAGCCGATCCTCGCGACGATCAGCGCCAAGCGCGTGCATGTGGGCCCGGTGGGCGCCGGCCACGTCACCAAGCTGCTCAACAACCTGCTGACCGGCGTGCACCTGCTGGCCGCCAGCGAGGCGGTGCGCACCGCGCGCGCGGCCGGCGTCGATCCGGAAAAGCTGGTCGAGGCGCTCAACGGCGGCTCCGGCCGCAACAGCGCGACGCTGACCAACTACCCGACCTGGATCTTCAACGGCAAGTTCGATTCCGGTTTCACGATGAAGCTGATGCGCAAGGACGTGCGGCTCGCGCTGGGCCTGCTCGACCAGTTCGACAGCGTCGCGCCGGTGGCGCGCGAGGCGGCGCGCGTGTGGGCCGCCAGCGAGGCATCCGTCGCCGACGGCGAGGACTTCAACCGCATCGTCGACTTCCTCGACCCGGCCTGAGGCCGGGCCGCCCGCGCCACGATCCCGCTCGACTCACCTGTACGGAAACCCGACATGACCCAGCACGCAGACCAGTTGCTCGCCGCCTTCGCGCATTTCTTCCCCGGTGCCGCTACGATCGGCTCGTATATCGACGGCGAACTCGTCGCCGGCCAGGGCGACACGATCCAGCTTTACGATGCGGCGACGGGCGACGAAACGCTCGCCTATCGCGACGCCGGCGCAGCCGTGATCGACCATGCCGCAGAAAGCGCGCGCCGCGCGCAGCGCGAATGGTGGGCGCTCACGCATGCCGCGCGCGGCCGCGTGATGCAGGAGGTGGCGCGCGCGATCCGTGCCGAGGCCGAGGCGATCGCGCGGCTGGAGGCGTTGGGCTCGGGCAAGCCGATTCGCGACTGCCGCGGCGAGGTGGGCAAGGTCGCCGAAATGTTCGAGTACTACGCGGGCTGGACCGACAAGTTCTACGGCAGCGTGATTCCGGTGCCGACCTCGCACCTCAACTACACGCGCCGCGAGCCGGCCGGCGTGGTGCTGCAGATCACGCCCTGGAACGCGCCGGTATTCACCTGCGGCTGGCAGGTGGCGCCCGCGGTGGCGATGGGCAACGGCGTGCTGCTCAAGCCCTCGGAGCTGACGCCCTTCACGTCGCTGGCGGTCGCCAGGCTCGGCGAGCGGGCCGGGCTGCCGCGCGGCCTCGTCAACGTGCTGGCCGGCTTCGGTCACACCGCCGGGCAGGCCGCGATCGCGCATCGCGTGGTCGGCAAGGTGGTGTTCGTCGGCTCGCCGGCCACCGGCGCGCGCATCGCCGAGGCCGCCGCGCGGCGCGTGCTGCCCTGCGTGCTGGAACTGGGCGGCAAGTCGGCCAATATCGTGTTCGCCGACGCCGACCTCAAGCGCGCCGCGCTGACCGCCCAGGCGGCGATCTTCGCCGGCGCGGGCCAGAGCTGCGTGGCCGGCTCGCGCCTGCTGGTGCAGCGCGCCGTCTACGACGAATTCGTCGCGATGGTGGCGGCCGGCGCGAAGAAGATCCGTGTCGGCGCGCCGCTCGACGAGGCGACCGAGGTGGGCCCGATCAACAATCGCAAGCAGTACGACCACGTGATGTCGATGATCGAGCGCGGTGTGGCCGCTGGCGCCACGCTCGCCAGCGGCTCGGCCGAGCGCGTCGCGGAGGGCCGCGGCGGCTACTTCGTGGCGCCCACCGTGCTGGCCGGCGCGTCGAACGCGATGGAGGTGGCGCGCACCGAGATTTTCGGGCCGGTGGTGGCCGCCATCCCGTTCGACACCGAGGACGAGGCGATCGCGATCGCCAACGACACCGACTTCGGCCTGGCCGGCGCGGCCTGGACCACCGACGTGGCGCGCGCGCATCGCGTGGCCGCGCAGGTGAATGCCGGCACCTTCTGGGTCAACGGCTACAAGACCATCAACGTGGCGTCGCCGTTCGGCGGCTACGGCATGAGCGGCTACGGCCGCTCGAGCGGGGTCGAGGCGCTGTACGAATACACGCAGACCAAAAGCGTGTGGGTCGAGACGGCCGAAGCGCCGCCCACCGCGTTCGGTTATCTGTAACCACCGGCCCGCATTCGACGGCAGCCGGGCTTCAAGGGGAGACTCGTCATGGAACACGCACTGGGTATCGAGCGCCGCGAGCTGGGCGGCGCGGCCACCGCCAAGGTCCTGCTTTACGCGGCCGGCATCCTGCTGGTCGCCGAATGGATCGGCTCGTTCACGTTCAAGCTCGGCCCAGGCAAGGTCGTGCTGCTGCCGATGATCTGGGCGCTGCTGCTCGGCGCCGCGGTGGGGCTCGCCAGCGCGCGCTGGAACGGCAGCGCGCGCCTGAGCGTGCCCGACCAGTTCTTCGCGGCGGCGATCCTGCAGCCGGCGCTGCTGCTGTTCGTCTCCAAGCTCGGGCTGATGGTGGGCAGCGCGCTGCCCAAGCTGGCGTCGGCGGGCTGGGCACTGGCCTTCCAGGAATTCGGCCACTTCGTCGGCACCATCCTGCTCGGCCTGCCGCTCGCGTTGCTGCTTGGCATCAAGCGCGAGGCGATTGGCGCGACGTTCTCGGTGGGCCGCGAGCCGAGCCTGGCGATCATCGGCGAGAAGTACGGCATGGATTCGGCCGAGGGCCGCGGCGTGCTGGCCGAGTACCTGACGGGAACCGTGTTCGGTGCGGTGTTCATCGCCGTGTTCGCGGGTTTCGTGACCAGCCTCGGCATCTTCGATCCGCTCGCGCTGGCGATGGGCTCGGGTGTCGGCTCGGGCAGCATGATGGCGGCCGCCTCGGGCGCGATCGCCGCGCAGCAGGACCCGGAGACGGCGAAATCGGTGCTCGCGTTCGCCGCGGCAAGCAACCTGATCACCACCACCATCGGCACGTACTTCACGCTGTTCATCTCGCTGCCGCTGGCGGTCTGGGGCTATCGCGTGCTGGAGCCGCTGATCGGCCGCACCACCAAGGCCTCGGCGCAGCCCGAGGCGGCCAGCCCGTCGCTGGGCGAGGTGAGGACGGAGGCGCCCGCGCTCGGCTACGGCGGCAAGCTGCTGGCCTGGATCGTGACGGCCGCGATGGCGCTGGTGTGCGACTGGATCGCCCACGGCACCACACCGCTGGCGGGACTGCCGGGAATCGCGATCATGGTGGGCGCGACGATCGTCGGCGATGCGCTGGCGCGCGTGACGGGGCGGCGGATTCCGGCGGTCTGCTGGGTGTCGGTGGTGGCGATGTTCCTGACCTCGCCGTGGTCCCCGTGGGCATCGCAGATCGCCGCGCTCAGCTCGCACAACGATTTCCTCGGGGTGACCACGCCGATGCTGGTGTTCGCGGGGCTGTCGATCGCCAAGGACATCCCGGCCTTCCGCCGGCTCGGCTGGCGCATCGTGCTGGTGTCCTTCGTGGCCAATGCCGGCACCTTCATCGGCGCGACCCTGGTGGCGCAACTGTTCCATATCTGATCCGATGCCTCGCGGCACGGCGGCGGGCGGCATGGGCCGGCCCGCCGCCGTGCCGCGACGACCTGACAAAAGCGCTCCCATCCGCATGAAACTGATCGATTCCATCGTCGCGCACGCCGACGAACTGACGGCGCTACGCCGCGATATCCATGCCCATCCCGAGGTGGGCTACGACGTGTTCCGCACCGCCGAACTCGTTGCCGGGCGGCTCGAGCAATGGGGCTATGCCGTCACGCGCGGCGTCGGCCGCACCGGCGTGGTCGGCACCTTGAAGCGCGGCGACAGTGCGCGTGCGATCGGCCTGCGCGCCGACATGGATGCGCTGCCCGTGCAGGAGGCCAACACCTTCGCGCATCGGTCGACGGTGCCCGGCGCGATGCATGCCTGCGGCCACGACGGGCACACCACCATGCTGCTGGGGGCCGCGCGCCATCTGGCCCGGCATGGCGAGTTCGACGGCACCGTGCAGCTGTTCTTTCAGCCGGCCGAGGAAGCGGGCGGCGGCGCACGCGCGATGATCGAGGACGGCCTGTTCGAGCGTTTCCCCGTGGATGCCGTGTTCGGGTTGCACAACTGGCCCGGCATCGCGGCCGGCGATTTCGCGGTGCGGCCGGGGCCGCTGATGGCGTCGACCAGCCTGTTCCGGATCGACTTGCGCGGTGCCGGCTGCCATGCGGCCATGCCGCACCTGGGCCGCGATCCGGTGTTCGCGGCGGGGCAGGTGCTGAGCGCCCTGCAGGGAATCGTCACGCGCAACCGCAATCCGATCGACGGTGCGGTGCTGTCGGTCACGCAGGTGCATGCAGGCGAGGCGATGAACGTGGTGCCGACCGATGCCTGGCTCGGCGGCACGGTGCGGACCTTCTCCGATGCGACGCTCGACCTGATCGAGACGCGCATGCGCGCCGTGGTGGCCGCGACGGCCGCGGCCTTCGATTGCGAGAGCGAGGTGGATTTCCAGCGCCAGTATCCGGCCACCGTGAACGACGCCGAGCAGACGGCGGTGGCGGTGGCGGTAATGCGCGAGCTGGTGGGCGACGCGCATGTGAACGCAGCCGTCGATCCGACCATGGCGGCGGAGGATTTCTCGTTCATGCTGCGCGAGAAGCCGGGTTGTTATGCATTCCTCGGGAATGGGGCGGGCGATCATCGCGTGCATGGGCACGGCGGCGGGCCGTGCCTGCTGCATAACGCCAGTTACGACTTCAACGATGCGTTGCTGCCGGTGGGGGCGAGTTACTTCGTGAAGTTGGTGGAGCGGGTTCTGGGGCGGTAGGGCGGTGATGCAGGCACGGCAGCGGAGATGACACCGCTCTTCGCGACACCGCGGTCGCTGACGATTTTATTTCGTCCAACGAAAAGACACGATTCCGGGAGAGTTTACCGATTCCGCGTCGGTGTCGACCGATGAAGTGACATTTTTACTCCGCAAACGGTGACGACCTTTGCTTGGTTCTGCCCAACCACTTCGCGCATCCCTCGATCCCTGCATCACCGATGTGACACGTTCGTGTCATTGATGAATTTGTTTTTTTCGCTTGATTGGATCCCGGTCGCACTGGATAGAATGCTACCCGTTCCGATAAATACGGAATGGTTAGTACATTTTGTCGCTTCGACCATAGCAAAAAAACAGAGGATCCAGACATGCGAGACAAGGGAGCAGCGACGCTGCTGTCCGAGGAGATCGTTCCACTCGGCGGCATCGAGAATATTGCACGACGCCATTTCGTGATGGGGCTCGGTGCAACGCTTGTGGCCGGATGCGGCGGCGACGGAGGTAGCGCGGTTACAGACGGCGAGCGTACATCGGCAACCAGCATCGGCCAGGCGTCCGGAGTTGCTCCGGCTTCGGACAGTAGCGGCGCAGGGGCGAAGTCGGCAGGCACCGCCCAAACCCGCACCTTCACGCATCCTGGCTTGCTGCATACCGACGCTGATTTCGAACGCATGCGCGCCAAAGTCGCCGCGCAGGCTTCCCCGTGGATCGATAGCTGGAACGTGCTCGTCGCCAACGGTCACACGCGCCTGACGAACAAGCCGAACCCGCAGGTCGGCATCTATCGCGGCAATGATCCGACGCATGGTCAGAACTACGGCGCCCTCTACAACGACATCGCCGCCGCCTATGGCGACGCGCTGCGCTGGAAGGTGTCGAACGACACACGCTATGCCGACAAGGCCGTGGAGTATCTGGACCAATGGGCGTCGACGCTGACGACGCTTGGCGGCAGCGACGTGGCGCTCGCCGCAGGCATCTACGGCTACGAGTTCGCCAACGCAGCCGAAATCATGCGCGGCTACAGCGGCTGGAGTCCGGCCGGACTCGCCGCGTTTCAGGCCATGATGCGCAATGTCTTCTACCCGGTCAGCCATGCTTTCCTGACCCGTATCGACACCGCGATGGACACGCACTACTGGGCCAACTGGGGCCTGGCCAACATCGCGTGTGTCCTGGCCATCGGCGTGCTGTGCGACGATGCCGAGCTCGTCGACGAGGCCGTCACCCATTTCAAGACCGGTGGCAGTAATGGCTGTATCCGGCAAGCCGTGTACTACCTGCACCCCGGCAACCTCGGGCAATGGCAGGAAGCCGGCCGGGACCAGGGCCACAGCACGCTCGGCATTGCATTGACGGGCGCCATTTGCGAGATGGCGTGGAATCAGGGCATCGACCTGTACGGCTATGACAACAATCGCTTTCTGGCGGGCGCCGAATATGTGGCCAAGGCCAACCTGAAGCAGGCGGACGGCACGTTCTACACGGTGCCTTTCGTCACGTACCAGAACAGCGCCGGCGTCATCCAGACGCAGTTCTCCACCGGCGGGCAAGGCGGCGCCCTCGGGCGGCCCTGCTGGGCGCTGGTGGCCAACCATTACATCAACCGCAAAGGCCTGGCGGCGCCTTACACCAGGCGCGCCGCCGAGCTGGTGGCGCCGGAAGGCGGCGGCGGCAACTACGGCCCCAACAGTGGCGGCTTCGACCAGCTCGGCTACGGCACGCTCACCTGCACGCTCGATCCCGGCGCCCCGGCCCCAACGCCGACCGGCCTGACAGGCTATGCCAGCGCGGGCAAGGTGGTGCTGTCGTGGTGGGGCAGCAGCAACGCCGTCAGCTACACCGTCAAGCGCGCCACCATGGCCGGCGGACCGTACAGCACCATCCAGAGCGGCATCACCGACCTGCTGACCTATACGGATATGCCGGCCGGCGCCGGCACGTATTTTTATGTCGTGACGGCGCAAACGATTGCGGGCGAATCGGCGCTCTCCAACGAAGTGAAAGTGATCACGGCGCAGCAACTGCTCGCGCACCTCGCATTCGATGAAGGTGGCGGCGTCACGGCCGCCGATAGCTCGGGCAACGGGCGCAATGGCACGCTGAACGGCGCAACGTGGGCCGTGGGGCGCAGCGGCAACGCGGTCTCGCTCAACGGCTCGGGCGCGTATGTGGCGTTGCCCGACGATCTGCTGGCCGATGTGTCGGACTTCACCATCGCGAGCTGGGTGTTCTGGAACGGTTCGCAAACGTGGGCACGCCTGTTCGACTTCGGCACCGGCTTTCACCGCTACATGATGTTCACGCCGCGCGGGCAGTCGCGCACCGGCTGGGCCGGCATGCGCTTCGCCATGACGGCCAACGGCCCCGGCGACGGCCCTCCGGAACAGATCATCGACGCCCCCACCGCGCTGCCGAGCAAGCGATGGGTGCACGTGGCCGTCACGCTATCGGGTTCGACCGGCACGATGTACGTGGACGGCACGCCCGTCAGCACCAACACGGCGATGTTCCAGGCGCCGTTCCGTCTTGGCCGCACCACGCAGAACTGGCTGGGCAAATCGCAATACGGTGCCGACGCCACGTTCAACGGTTTGATCGACGATTTCCGCCTCTATCGCGGTGCGCTCAGCGCTGCGCAGATTGCATCGCTCATGGCGAACTGATCGTGCAGGGCCCGATGGCGGGCCCTGCGATGGACCTCTTTCTTTCAGGACTTCTTCGATGACCGTGTTTTCACAACGATGGATTGCCGCCGCGGCGATGGCGTGTACGCTATGGGGCTGCGGGGGCGGGGCCGATAGCACGACAGGCGTGACCAATTTTGCCGCCAATCGCAGCCAGACCGGCGCAAATGGCGGCGGCAGCAACCTGCCGGCGGCCAGCTGGACCAGCGTCAAGTGGGGCGGGGGCGGCTACGTCACCGGTCTGATCTACCATCCAGCCAACGCGAGCCTGCTGTACGCACGCACCGACGTCGGCGGCGCGTACCGCTGGAACGCGACCAACTCGACGTGGACGCCCATCACCGACGGCATCGGTTTCGGCGCAGGCGAGGGCGATTTCCACGGCGTCGAAAGTCTCGCGCTCGATCCGAACAACGACCAGCTCGTCTACATGATGACCGGCATTACCGTGACGCAGGGTCATAACGGCCGCATCTACATCTCGAGCGATCGTGGCAACACCTGGACGCACTACGACGTGCCGTTCCCGGTAGGCGGCAACGACAACGGCCGAGCCACCGGCGAGCGCCTGCAGGTCGATCCGAACCATCCGTCGACGCTGTTCTACGGATCGCGCACGGCCGGCCTGTGGAAGAGTGCCGATTCGGGCCGCACCTGGGCGCAGGTCTCGGGCCTGTCCTCCGCCACGATCAGCGGCGGCGGTTCCCCGCTCGGCGTCGAACAGGTGATCTTCGATACGTCGGGCAAGGGCAGTGGCCAGCCGACCTGGATCATGTGGGCCACCGTCGCCCCCGACTACGCGAACGCGGCGGGCCTGACGTCGACCCTGTACAAGTCCACCAACGGCGGGTTCTCGTGGACGCCGGTGCCCGCCCCGCCGACGGTGTCCGGCTACTACATCCCGCACGTCGTGCGCACTTCCGACGGCAACTTTTACGTGGTGTTCAACGCGAGCGTCGGCCAGGGCATCGGCGGACCGAGCTATCTCTACAGGTTCGGCGGCAGCAACAACGGCAACTGGACGCTGCTCAACCGCTCCACCGGCAACGGCTTTGGCGGCCTGTCCGTTTCCGGTCTGGGCGCGTCCGCCCGCATCGCACTGGGCATGACGGGCTGGAGCGACACCAGCAAGACCATTCAGCTATCCGATGACGGCGGCAGCACGTGGCGCGAAATCGAGGCCGGCATGCCGCATACCGGCATTGCCCCGGATGGCTGCGCCGGCTGGGTGGAAAGCGTCACCATCGACCCCGCCAATCGCGATCACATCATGCACGTCCACGGCGGCGGCATCTGTGAAACCATGAACGCCTCGTCGCCCACGCCAACCTGGAGCCCCAAGGTCGACAACCTCGAGGAAACCGTGACGCTGGCCCTCGTCACGGCGCCGCCCGGTGCGTCGTACAACTTCATCAACAGCGCCGGCGACATCGGCACGTGGGTCAATACGGATCTCTCGACGAGGCCGACGAAAGGCCCGTTGAACACGTGGAGCAACGGCAATTCGGCCGACATGTCGTGGTCCGATCCGACGTACATCGCGGCCGCGGGCGTCGACAACGCCAACGGCCATGCGATCAGGGGCTTCTGGTCGGGCGACGGCGGCAATAGCTGGGCGACGTTCGCGTCGCTGCCCAACGGTGCCGCGGCAAGCCAGAGCCACGTGGGCAACCTGGTCGTCCCGTCCCGCAACAACGTGACCTGGGCGCCGCCGGACTCGGTCCCGTCGTTCACGACAAACAATGGCGCAAGCTGGACGGCGACCAACCTGCCGGCGTTCAGTGCCACCTGGAACGGCTTCTCGCGTGCCTACCGCCTGGCCGCGGACCGCAAGAACCCGAACAAGGTCTATGCCTACGACTCCGGCGGCGCACCGTGGAGCTGGCAGCGCGGGAAGGTCTATGTGTCGAACGACGGCGGCCACACGTTCACGTTGAGCCAGGGCTCGGTGAACGCGAACCTGGCCTGGAATGCGTGGCGGGATACGTCGATGGCGGTCAATCCGAACGCGGAGGGCGATCTCTGGCTGGCCGACGGCACGGCCGTGTACCGCTCGGTGGACTCGGGGGCGACGTGGACGAAGCTCGGCGCCTTCGCGTCGACCAACGACACGCCGGGCGCCACCGTGATCGCGTTGGGCAAGGCGCCGACCGGTTCGCCGTACTCGGCCGCGGTCTATGTGGAAGGCACGTTGAACGGCGTCTGGGGCATTTACCATTCCGACGACGGTGGCGCGACGTGGGCGCGCTTCAACGATGACGCGCACCAGTTCGGCGACTCCGGCGTGATGGCCGGCGACTGGAACACATACGGCCGGATTTACGTCAATGGCGCCGCTCGCGGTCTGATCTTCAGCAATTGAGGTTGATCGGCCTGTCGATCGTCCGGCTGCGGTTTGCAACCGGACGGAGATCGGCCGGCCTTTCCGGGTTCTCTCTTGCTGTCGCGGCGGGCAGACCGGATGCCGTTCTTTCTGGTACCGCTCGTCGTCTTTCGGGTCATCCGGAAAGCGACGTGATCCGGGCTCACGTTTTTCATCGAAACGTGTCCGCGATTCGTTGCCTTCCCGATCCGGGGTGCGCCGAGCGGCCGCGGGCCGATTTCAGCGGCCGGCTAGCCGTTTTCCGCGCTGACACATACCCCCCATTTTGAAGAGCACCTTCCCGCGGCGAAGGGCTAACAGCGGAAAATCGGCTCATTACACTGCGCCCGTCGCATCGCCGAGGCGTGTCGACGCGGCACATACGCAGCGCGCAAGCGTTACGACCGGCAAACCAAAAACCCTGGGGGGGGAAAATCATCATGAACAAGCGTTGGGGGATCATCGCGCCCGCCGCGTTGCTTGCTGCAGCCGCGCATGCGCAGAGCAGCGTGACCCTGTACGGCAAGATCGAGGACGGTATCAACTACACGAGCAACGCACGCGGCCACGGAACCGTGCAACTGCAAAGCGGCTATGACTACGGCAGCCGCTGGGGTATCAAGGGTACGGAAGACCTTGGCGCAGGCTACCAGGCGATTTTCACGCTCGAGAACGGTTTCGACGTCAACACCGGGAAAATGAACCAGGGCGGTCGGGAATTCGGCCGCCAGGCCTTCGTCGGCATCGCGTCGGATCGATACGGCACGCTGACGTTCGGTCGCCAGTACGATCCGAGCGTCGACCTCTTCTCGCCGCTCACCGCGAACGGCAACTGGACCGGCTACCTGTTCTCGCATCCGCACGACAACGACAACACCGACTACTCGTTCCGCGTGAATAACGCGGTCAAGTACGTGTCGCCGGTGTGGCACGGCGTGACCGCGGAGGCGATGTATGGATTCAGCAATCAGGCGGGCGGCTTCGCGAACAACCGCCTGTATGGCGCCGCGCTGCAATACCAGCAGGGCGGGCTGACGGTCGGCGCGTCGTATCTGAAGATCGATCACGCACGCAATGCCGATTCGACCGGGGCGATCACCGGCGACAACACGTTCGACGCATCGTCGCAGCAGAACATCGGCATCGGCGTGAATTACGCGTTCTCGAAGGCGCTGGTGGGATTCACGTATTCGCACGTCGACGTCTACGACCCGACTTCGAACGCATATTTCACCGGTACGACGCAGCCGGCGGGCGGTGCGTGGAAATCGTGGAAGTTCGACAACTTCGAGGTGAACGGCCTCTATCATTTCACGACCGCGTTTTACGTCGGCGCGGCATACACGTACACCCAGGCCCGCGTCGCGTCGACGGTCGGCGCGTTCAATCCGAAGTGGCATCAACTGAGCACGAAGTTGAATTACGACTTGTCGAAACGCACGTCGGTATTCGTGGAGGGCGTCTATCAGCATGCGATGAACGCACACACGGGAACCGACTTCGACTACGCGTACATTCCGGGCGCGGCCGACATTTCGTCGGGCCCGAATCAATATGTCGCGCGTATCGCGCTGCTGCATCATTTCTGACGCCCATGCCGTTCGCGTAAGCTGCGCGGCTTCGCGAACGATACGCGCATTCATCCGGTCGCGCGTGATGATTCGATACATGCCGCTCGTCGCCGACACGCGTTCCGGTTCGACAGGAACCGATCGATCGCGCTGCGGCGGGTGACCGACCCGCCGTCGTCGGCGATACCCCGCGATCCGCGGAGCGCTGCACCGCATGCGCGATCAAAGCGGAAGCACGGAAGTCTGCTTGATCCTCTGCATCGGAATCTCGGTCTTCACGCTCTGCACGCCGTCGATCCGGGTCAAGTGGTCGATCTGGAGTTTCCGATAGGCGTCGATGTCGGCCGTCACGACGCGCAGCAGGCAATCGCAATCGCCCGCCATCAGGTGGCACTCGAGAACCTGCGGAAGACGTTGAACCGCCTCCGTGAAACGGTCGACGGTTTTCGCGTCCTGGCTCGTCAGCCAGATGCGGACGAAGACGGTCAACCCCGCGCCGATCTTCGATGCGTCGAGCAGCGCCGCGTAGCGCTCGATGACGCCGGCCTGTTCCAGCTGCCTGACGCGACGCAGGCACGGCGACGGCGACAAGCCCACTTTCTGCGCCAGTTCCACGTTCTGGATTCGCCCATCTTCCTGGAGCACGCGCAGAATGCGGCGGTCCATCTCGTCCAGCTCGATCATCGCCATTGATCCGACAGATTGGGTTGAGGCACGCGGTGCCCGAATGTTCGCTTCTTGAGGCACGGAATTGCCAAATCGCGCCCATCTTAAGTCGAACACGCAACCTGAAATTATTTTTTCTGCGATAAATTTTTGCCCGTAGCAGCCGGGACGGTCCCGCTGCCGATCAAGGGGCAAACGATGAGCACCGATTCCGTCCAGCACTTCGAATTCGAACAAAATCCTCACCCTGTCGCGGCGGCGGAGCGCGCCGCGCTGCTCGCCAATCCCGGTTTCGGCCGGGTCTTCACGGATCACATGGTGACGATCCGGTATTCGGCGGAACAAGGGTGGCATCAAGCGAAAATCGGGCCGCGCGAACCGTTCCGATTCGATCCGGCGACGCTCGTGCTGCACTACGCGCAGGAAATCTTCGAGGGCTTGAAAGCCTATCGGCTTCCGGACGGCGGCGCGGCGCTGTTCCGTCCCGATGCGAATGCACGGCGCTTTCGCCATTCGGCCGAGCGGCTGTCGATGACGCCGTTGCCGGAGGCGATGTTCGTCGAATCGGTGCGTGCGCTGGTCCGGGCCGATCGCGACTGGATTCCGGCGTTCGACGGCGCGGCGCTGTATTTGCGTCCGTTCATGATCGCGACGGAGGCGGTGCTCGGCGTGAAGCCGTCGCCTGAGTATCTGTACTGCGTGATCGCGACGCCGGTCGGCGCGTACTTCAAGAGCGGCGCGTCGGGCGTGACGCTGTGGGTGTCCGAGCACTACACGCGGGCGGCGCCGGGCGGAACGGGCGACGCGAAATGCGGCGGCAACTATGCGGCGAGCCTGGCCGCACAGGCGGAGGCGATCCGCGAAGGCTGCGAGCAGGTGGTGTTTCTCGATGCGGTCGAACGCCGCTGGATCGAGGAGCTGGGCGGGATGAACGTGTTCTTCGTGTTCGACGACGGGTCGATCCAGACGCCGCCGCTGAACGGGACGATTCTGCCGGGCATCACGCGCGCGTCGTTGATCACGCTGGCCCGGGAACTGAATTACACGGTGCGGGAGGAAGGCTACACGATCGAGCAGTGGCAGGCGGATGCGCGCAGCGGTCGGCTGGTCGAGGCGTTCGCGTGCGGCACGGCGGCGGTCGTGACGGCGATCGGCCGGGTGAAGGGCCGCGCGTACGACTTCACGATCGGCGAAGGTGGCGCGGGACCGGTCACATCGCGCCTGAAGGCGGCGCTGCTCGATATCCAGAACGGGCGCGAAGTCGATCGCCACGGCTGGGTGGACCGCGTGTTTTGAATTCGGCACGGCGGCCCGCGCGACCCGCGATGGCCGCCATGAAAGCTCGGCCGGTATCCCGGCCGGAAGTCGCCGCGCTGCCTCCTGGAATGCTTCGATCATGTCGGTTGTTTCGTTGTCGCGGGCCATTGACCGCCTGCTTATCGTCGACCCCGGTCTTCATCGGCTGCTGGGCGGGGCGCGCGCCGCACTGGCGAGCATGCTTGCCGGCGCGCTCGGCATTGCGTCGGCGCTGCACCTCGGTTTGGCGATCACCACCGGCGCCGTGGGCATACTTTTCGCGATGATCGCGCCGCTCTTCCTGCGCGATGCTCATCGGCTGGACTGGTATGAATCGCTTGCGTGGCAGTACGGCGTCGCATGCACGAGTTTCGCCGCGGCCGCCGTCGTGAGCGCGTGGCCCGCCGTCGGCAAGGCGGGTTTCGTGACCGTGCTGTTCTGTTCGATGCTGTGCCAGACCCGCGGGCCGCGCGCGATCGGGTGTGCGTTTCTCGCGATCGCGATGTACTACCTCGGCCTTTATCTGCATCCGACCGCGTTACAGGCGAGCCGCATGCTGGCAATGTCGATCGCGGGCCCCGCAAGCGTCGTGCTCGTGTGCCGGATGCTGTTGCCGGTGCACGCGGCGCCCACGCCCCGGCGCATCGCGCGCTCGGTATCGCTGCAGGCGGCGTGCATCGCACGCAGCGACGTGTCGCACGCCGGCTCACTGAATGCGATTGCACATCTTCTGGCGCTGAACGAAGCCGCCATCGCGCTCGAGCATCATGCATCGACACTCGATGAACACGACGCGCATGCATTGCACACCGCGCTCGTCGCATTGGAGATCGCGTCGGCCCGGCGCGTGCTGAAGCACGATCGGACCGATGCCGCCGCCTCGGCGCTACGCGCCGCGATCGTCCGCTTCGATTGCGTCGCCGACGCAGTGGCGGCGCGCATGGCCGCCGCCCGTCCGCCCGCGATGCCGCGGCCCGCGCGTGCGGTGCGGTGGAGCGCCGGCTGGCGCACGCTTGCATGGTTGCCGGCGTTCCGCGCGGCTGCAGCTGCGTGTGCCGCCATGCTGATCGGCGAGACGCTGTCGTCGGAGCGATGGATGTGGGCGGTGCTCAGCACGTTCGTCGTGTTCTTTGGCACGTATTCGTGCGCGGACACGATCTATCGCGGCGCGCAACGCGTCGCCGGCACGCTCGCCGGCGCGCTCGCGAGCGTACTCGTCGTCGGCGCCGTTCATCATGCGAATGCGCTCGTGGCGGTCGTCATGGGCGTGTGCGTGTTCGCCTGGGCGTACCACATCCTGCACGCCTATGGGCGCGGCGTTTTCTTTCTCACGGTGCTGATCGGCCTCGTCTATGCGCAACTCGGGTTCGAGATCGGCGCGCTTGCGGAACTGCGGATCGGGGAGGTGTTGATCGGCTGCGCGGTTTCGCTCGCGGCGGCGATGCTGGTGATGCCGCTGGCGGCGTCACGCCACATCGCGACGCGCTCGCACGGCCTGTTGGCGGCGCTGCGCGAACTCGTGCACGAACACGACGACGGCACGCGGCCGGGGGCCGCGCACACGCGCGCGGCCGATCGCCGTTTTCACGACGTGCGCATGGCGATCAGGCCGCTGGCCGCGTGGCGCATGCTCCGCGTATCCGGCGATGCCCGACGGTTGTCGGACACGCTGCTGGTCTGCTGGCTTCATGGCCGAATCGTGGCGACGCTTCTGCCTGTTGAAGCCGGTGGCGCGGTGGCCGCCGTCGAGCGGCGTGCGCGCGCCGCCCTCGCCACGCGAATCGATGCGTTGATGAGCGATCTGGATCGCAGCAGCCCGGTGCGACGCGACGCGGATGCGAACGTCGGGCACGCAACGCGCGCGATAGCCGGTGATCCTCCGTTACCGGCCCATCGGGAACTGGCTCGGCTCGACGCGAAGTTGAGCGAACTCAACCGGGCATTCGAGGACGCGCTGTTCGGACGAAATACCGGAGAGGCACGGCCGCATGGGTCCGACAGCAGCGTTCGCGCCACCGATGTTCGGGAAGCGATACGTTGTTCAGGCGTCTGAAGAATCGAGCGCCAGCCGGATCGCATCGCGCGTCCTGCGTGTTGCCACGGCTGTCTGCATCGTGCGGAATAGCCCGACGAATCCCGCGTTGGTATCGAGCCCGAGTGCGGCGAACGGCTTTGAGTCGAGGATCGCGAGCGGGTCGCCGCTTCGCACGCGCTCGAGATCCGCTGCATCGAATTGCGGTTCACTGACGACGAACGCGTTGCCGAGATCGTCGACACCCTGCAGGTAATGCTGGAAGCAGGCCAGCAGCAGGGCTTCACGGCGCATGTCGCCGTTGCGCGCGAGCAGTGCCCCGATGGTCTTTTCATGAAATACCGGGATCTTCGACGCGCCGTCGTGCGCGACGCGCAGCAACTGGTCGCCCAGTGCGGCGTTGCGAAAGCGCGCGAGCGTATTTCCCGCATAGGCGGCCGCGGACACGCCGTGCGGCAGCGTGAGGATCGGGGCGACGTCCCGGGCAAGGAAGGTGTCGAGCAGCGCGGCGAGATCGCGATCGGCCATGGCGTCGTGGACGAAGCGATGTCCCAGCAGAATCGCCGGGTAAGCGAGCAACATGTGGGAAGCGTTCAGCATGCGCCCCTTCATGGCTTCGTACGCATGGACGTCGTCGCGCAATTCGACGCCCGCCGCGTCGAAGGCCGGGCGTCCGGCGCTGAAACTGTCCTCGACCACCCATTGCGAGAATGCTTCGGCAACGACGGGCGCCGTGTCGTCGATGCCTGACAACCGGTTGACGTGCAGGCGGACCGCGTCCGTCACCTGCGGCGCGATCCGGTCGACCATGCTGTTCGGGAACGCGACGTAACGCTCGATCCAGGCAGCGAGATCGACGTCGACCGCCCGCGCGAAATCGAGCACCGCGCGTCGCGCGGTATCGCCGTTGCCGCGCAGATTGTCGCAGGACATCACGGTGAACGGCAGCACGTTGGCGGCCCGGCGCCGTCTGAGCGCTTCGACGATGAACCCGAACGCGGTACGCGGTGGTCCTCCCAGAAGATCGTGCGCGACGTCGGGCGTATCGAACCGAAATGCGCCGGTCGTCTCGTCGAGGTTGTAACCGCCTTCCGTGATGGTCAGCGATACGATCCGGATCGCCGGATCGGCAAGCCGGGTCAGTACGGCTTCCGGATCGGCCGGTGCGTGCAGATACTCGATCATCGCACCGATGACGCGCACGGCTGCCGCGCCGTCGCTCGAGAACTCCGTCAGCGTATAGAGGCCATCCTGCGCGCGAAGCGCGTCGGCCTTTGCGACCGAGGCCGGGCCGTTACCGAGGCCGATTCCGCATATTGCCCAGTTTGCGTGACCGGGCAGATGCAGCACATGGTCGATGTAGCGCGCCTGATGGGCGCGATGGAAATTGCCGACGCCGATATGCGCGATGCCTGCGGTCAGGCGACGACGGTCGTACGCGGGAACGGCGACGTGCGGCGCCGCGCGTCCGAGGGTTGCGTTGGAGAGCGGATGGAGCGGGCCCTCTTCGCGCGCCGGAGGGGATGCGTTGTCGTTCATGATCGCGAGGTGTTTCTCGATGAGGAAGGTCAGGCGCGTTCGCGCAACGCGGGCGTCGTGTCGTGCATGCGCCGCAGCCAGCGTTCGACGAGCGACGGCAGCGCGGCCATGTCGTTGAATACGACGTATGCACCCGCGGCGTGCAACTTGTCCGTTTGCGTTCGTGCCGCGTGCGCGGCGCCCACGAAGCCGAGCACGGTCATGCCGGCGGCGATCGCGGCGGCTGTCCCCGTCGCGCTGTCTTCGACGACGACGCACCGTTCGGGCGCGACATGCATGCGACGGGCGGCGGCCAGATAGACGTCGGGTGCGGGCTTGGGCGACGGCACCTGGTCGGCCGTGAACAGGCGTTCGCCGAACATGTCGGCCAGGCCGATCCGGTCGACCACGCCGCGCACGTAGGCAAGATCGCTGTTGCTCGCGCACGCCTTGACGAGCGGGATGGCGGCGAACGCGTCGCGCACGCCGTCGATGGCCGGCGCATTCACCGCGTTTGCGTGCACGTCCATGCGGATCGCGTCGACCGTGTCGTCGTCGAGCGGCCGATCGACGATGGTTGCGACCGCGCGCAGCAGTTGCTCGGCTCGCATGCCGAGCAGGGGACGCACGACGTCGCGAAGGCCGGCGAGCCCCCAGAGATGCTCGAGGCGCGTCACGATGATGCGTGCGGCGATGGCCTCGCTATCGACGAGCACGCCGTCGCAATCGCTGATCAGCGCATGATCCGAAAGTTGGCGCGTGGCAATGCGTTCGTTCATGTTGGTTTCCGTGACGAGAAGGCGGGAAAGACGCGGCTCGCTTGATCCGGCTCGCTCATGAATGGCGCGGCCCGAACGTTCCGCGCTTCAATGCGCGTTCGATGTCCTCGAGGCTGCGCCCGCGCGTTTCCGGCACCATCGAGTAGATGAACACCCATGCGAGCGCGTTGAGGCACGCGTACGCCCACATCGCCCCGCCGACACCGAGCCATTGGGTCACGGTCAATGCCGTGCCGGTCAGCAGCAGGTTCGAGCCCCATAGCATCGCGGCGTGCGCGCCGGTGGCCTGGTTGCGGATCGCGACGGGGTAGATTTCCGCGCCCGTCAGCCAGCCGATGACCTGGATACCGCCGGCGTTGAACACCATGAACGCGATCAGGCAGATGACGATCCACAGTTGCTGCATGGGCAAGGCGACGTCGCCGCGCAGCAGGCAGCCAAGCAGCACGAGGCTGGCTGCCGCGACGGGCAGCGTCGCCAGGCTGAGCGTGCGGCGGCCGACATGGTCGACGATCAGCTTGCCGATGAAGGTCATCACGAGATACGTCATGGCGACGCCGAGCGCGGCCCAGAGCGATGCCGACGCGCCGAACCCCGCGTCGCGAAGGAACGTCGGCGTGTAATAGATCATCATCTCGATGCCGCTGAGCTGGGTGAACGCGGCGACGCCGAGGCCCGCAACGAGGGCGGGGCGCACCCAGGGCTCGCGCATCGTGCGCCAGCCCGATGTCGCGCTGTTCTGCTGTCGCCCGACCACATCCCGAATATCGGCAATCTCGTGCCGGACGGCAGCTCGAGATTCCCGCACCTTCGACAACTCGCCATGCGCGTCGGCGATGCGATCCTGCTCCACGAGCCAGCGCGGGCTGCGCGGCAGCCGCGTCATGCCGACCATCAGGATCACTGACGGGACGACCGCGATGCCGATCATCGCGCGCCAGGAAAACAGGTCGTTACCCGCGACGCCGATCAATGCCGCGAGCAGGATGCCGATGCCGATCGACACGTTGAAGTAGGTGACCAGGCGGCCGCGCTTGTCCGGCTCCGCGAGTTCGGCGATGTAGGTCGGCACGATCTGCGTCGAGCCGCCGACCGCGAATCCGAGCACGAGCCGGGCAGCGGCAAGGGACCACACGTCGGGCGAGAGCGCGGCGGCCAGCACGCCGGCCGCATAGATCGCCGAGACGATCGTGATGGTCTTGCGGCGTCCGAGCGCGGCCGACATGCGGGTGCCGGCCAGCGCACCGATCACCGCGCCGAGCAGGATCGCCGCGGCGACGAGTTCCTGCGCGCGGTAGTCGAGGCCGAAGTCTCGCGCGATGAGGGGCAGCGCGCCCGAAATGATGCCGGTGTCGTATCCATAGAGCCCGCCGGCGATCGCCGCGATCGATGCGACCGTACGCATGTAGGCGGACGGCGTGGGCCGGGGACGGGCCGCGGGTGTGTCGGGAAGGGCGGAATCAGAAGCCATGACGGTTTTCCTTGTGATGCGGTTCGTCGCATGGGCGAACGAACGCGTGACGTGACGGCATGTGTCCGCTGCGGCAACAGTCGCCACCGCATGTGCGGCGGCGCTTCGATCGAGTCGCGCAGCGGGACGGCGCGGACGGACGCTCACGCGAGCGCGTGGACGTGGCAGGACGGCATGCCGCCGCGCCGGGCAAATGGCACGCGCCGATGAGAAGGACTTCCGGTTTGTACGGGGGGTGATTGCCTGGTCATGTCGGTCACCGAGTAGGGAAATCGCTCACGGCCCATCCAAACCGGTTTGGGTCGAGGGCGCGACGATTCCTCTGGTTGAGCACGATCTGAAGCCGCACTTGGAGCAAGGCGCCAGTGTCTCCTCTGGCGCTTCACGGCCTGCGCTGCAGGCGAACGATTCCGCCGTTGCCGGATGGAATCGTGTCGGTATTTCGGCGGACCGGTCGGTCAGGCGCCGAAACGGGGGAGGCCAGCCGGGAGGGGCTGGCGGGCTAGGGTCTCGTGCCGAGCGATGCAAAGGAGCATGTCGCGCGAGGCATGAACAATTATCCAGAAACGGAGCAAAAGATCAAGTATACAAAATCATGTCTGGGCGAGCAGCCCGGGCTGGGGAACGGGGCGATTCCGCGATCCGATCCTTTCACGTGCGCTCGAGCATCTTGAGCGCCGCGGCGGCCGCCCCCGCACGGGTCTGGACATGCAACTTGCGGAACAGGTGTTCGAGACGCTTGTTCACCGTGCGCGGGGCGATGCCGAGATCGCGGCGGCGTGCCAACGTGTCGGGTGTGTTCTCGATCACGGGCGAGCGCCACGAAGTGCCCCCACGCGAGGTACCGTACACCCCGCTCGTACTGATCGACAATCGCGGCGAGATCATGCAGCAAGAAAGTTTTCAATGATTCGCGCAACTTCGGCCGGTGCCTCTAGCGGCGCCAAATGGCCGACACCGGGAAGAACGTGCATGGTCGCCTGCGGAATGCGCGGCAACAGTTCCGTCCGTAACGTGACCACGCGATCCACCTGGTCCAGTTCGCCGGAGATGACGATCGTCGGAACGTCGATCGAAGCCACCGCGGCACGGATATCCTCGCGCATTGCCACCTCCGGCCAAGCGGCTTTAGCTTGCGGCGCAGCGTTCAGGCTATCCTCGATGATCATTTCACGACAGGCGGCGTCGAGTGGTTTGGCGGTGAGTACGTGGTCGATGACGAATTCGACCGACTCGCGCGATCGATAGGCGCCCGTCAGCGTCGCACGTTCGTCAGCGGAAAGCAGCATCGGCGAGGGTGGTGATGGCGCGACGAGCACGAGGCCTTGAAGCCCGTTCGGCCGTCGCGACGCGATGAACTGCGCGACCTTGCCGCCCATGGAATGACCGACGAGTACGTAGCGTTGCAAATCCAATGTCTCGATGATGCCCTCGGCGTCTGCCGCGAGATCGGCAATGCCATAGCCATCCGCTGGTGCAGCGGACTTGCCCCAGCCCCGATGGTCGGTGGCAACGGTGCGATATCGGCTCGATAACCGGTCCGTCACACGTTGCCATGTCCGCGACGAGCCGCCGTAGTAATGCAGGAACACCAAGGCAGGATCGCCGTGGCCGGCTTGGGTGACGTGGATTCGCGTGCCATTTACTTCGATTTCCATTTGCGCTACCTCTTCTCGGTTTGATGAGGCAATCGTAGCGTCGAGCCTGAAATTTGATAATTGCGCGCAGGATAGCGGCAGTCGATAATGGCGTGATCGAATCAGGTTGATGCGAAAATGGACCGATTGACCAGCCTTGGCGTGTTCGTCGCTGCGGTCGAAGAGGGCAGTCTGGCTGCGGCCGCGCGGCGTTTCGGGTTGTCGCCGGCCATGGCGGGAAAACATGTGAGTGCGATCGAAGCCCAACTGAATGCGCGGCTTCTACAACGAACCACCCGGCGCTTGAGTCTGACCGATATCGGTCAGACATACTACGTTCGCAGCAAGCAAATTCTGGAAGCCTTTGAATACGCCGGCCGGGAAGCGCACGATTCGCAACGCACGGCGCGCGGCGTGTTGCGAATCGCGGCGCCTGTCACGTTCGGTGCGATGCACTTGGGCCAGGTCACTGCCCGCTATCTCGAGGACCACCCGCAGGTCAACGTGGAAGTGCTGCTCGGCGACCGTTATGTCGACCTCCTGGAGGCCGGTATCGACGTCGCTATCCGGATCGGGAAGCTTCAGGGCAACGGGCTCGTTACAAGTCGCATCGCGCCATGTCGAATGGTTATGTGCGCGTCCCCCGCGTACATCGAGCGGCATGGAACACCGCGTAGGCCAAGTGATTTACGTCATGCACAGCGGCTCGTCTTCAGCGAAGCCGTCTCGGCCGGAGATTGGACGCTATTCGATGCGAAAAACCGCGCGCATGTGATCGAAGGGCCCTGTCGAGTCGCCGCCAACAACACCCAAATGCTCATGTCTGCCGCGTTGGCGGGGGCTGGCGTCGCGTACGGCCCCACGTTCGTCTTCGGGGAGCATCTGCGGCGAGGCGAGCTCGTCGCCCTGCTGCCGAACTACCGAGCGACCGAGTTGGCGATACAGGCGGTCTACCCGAGTGCGCGGCGCATACCGCTCAAGGTTCGACGGTTCGTTGACTACCTGACCGCAGCGTTCGGCAACGAGCCTCCTTGGGATCGAAGTATGAAAGGGTAGTCTTGTTTCCGGCGATCGGTACAAGGGCGTGTAACCCCTATCGTATACAAGCCGTTTCGTGTGCGGCCCGACGTGGTTCGATACGAGGATGAAGCGGGGTTTGTCGTCCCCGATTGCTGACGCCTTGCGCTTGCAAGTACCACCGTCACGTTCCGAGCGTCGACATCAAATAATCGATCACCACCCTGACTCGCGCCGGTACGCGTCGACCGGCTGGATAGACGAGGTGGGTTGCCATGCGTTCCGGCTGAAATTCAGGCAGGAGGACTTCGACTTGTCCGGCATCGATTTCGGCTCCGAAGAGCCATCGTGGGGCCTGCGCAATGCCGAGCCCGTGCAGGACCGCTGCGCGCACCTGCTCTGCGTCGCCGGTCAAAAACGATCCGTGCGGAACCCGATGAACGGTTTCCCTTCCGACCTTGAAGCGCCAAGGGCGGCGCTCGTGGTTTTGAGCGAAGACGACGCCTGTATGTCCGTCCAGATCGGCCAGCCGGGTAGGCCTGCCTTTGGCCGCGAGATAGCCCGGACTGGCGACGAGCAGCGATTCCGTCTCCGATAGTTTTCTCGCTGTCAGCGAGGAGTCCATCAGTGGCCCATGGCGGATCGCCAGATCCAATCCTTCGCCGACCAGATCGACCTGTCGCTCGGATACGGATAATTCGAGCGCAACGTGCGGATATTGTCGAAAAAAACCGGGAAGCAATGGCGTCACGCATAGGCGGCCGTAGGCGGGCGCCGTCGTCAATTTAACCAGGCCTTGTGGAGATTGCTGTCGGGTCCCGACCGATGATTCCAGCGAATCGAAGCCCTCCATCAAGGGCTTGGCCGATTCATAGAACGCGTGGCCTGCCGCGGTGATCACTACCTGACGCGACGTTCGCAACACCAACTGAGCACCGAGATACTCCTCCAGCGCGGCAATCTGCTTGCTTACGGTCGGTTGTCCAATGCCTTCCTCTCGCCCTACAGCGGAAAAACTGCCGCATTCGACCAGTCGAACGAACAGGCGAATTGCATTCAGGCGATCCATGAGTATTCGTATCGATCCATTCTGTACTGGAATCGATGGTATGCCGGGCGGCCGCGTTTCGGCAACAGGCGCACTTGTTTAAGTTACGGCCTGTGCAGTTACCGCCATCACTGTCTGCCGCTGGAGAAACGCGTCATGAAAGCTATCTGCGTTACCGCTGAACGCTCGTTGGAAGTACGGGATATCCGGCCGCCGAGCCGGCCGGAAGCAGGCCATCTGCTGATCGACATGGAGGCATCTGCGATCAACCATGGCGACAAGTTGTTTTTGCGTGCGCGTGCCGAGGGCAGCAACGCGCTCGCGGCGAGCCAGTACGGCGTGTGGGGCGCTTCCGGCGCCGGGACGGTGGTGGCGACGGGGGCCGGCGTTCCCGCGCGTTATATGGGTAGACGCGTCGCCATCTATCGCTCGCTGAACCGTAGCGCGTACAACATCGGGCTGTGGTGCGAAAAAGCGCAGGTGCCGTACACGAGTTGCCTGATCTTGCCCGAACACGTCAGCGCACGCGACTACTGCGGGTCGCTCGTGAACGTGATGACGGCCTACGCGTTTCTCGAAACGATTGACGAGGCCGGGCACCGGGGCGTGATCGCCACGGCGGGGAACTCGGCCACCGGGCTGGCGCTCGCGGCACTCGCCCGTCGGAGAAGCATGCCGACGATCTCCATGGTGAGGGGGCAGGCGGCGCAGGAAACGCTGCAACGCTGCGGTATCGAGCATGTCGTGCGCACCGATGAAGACTTTGTCGACACGCTCGGAAAGCTGTCCTCCGAGCTTGGAACGACGGCTGTATTCGATGGCGTGGGCGGTGTGCTGACCGGCCAGATTGCAACCTGTTTGCCGATGCGCTCGTCGCTATATTTCTACGGCACGATGGCCGGCCCCGTTCCGTTTCCCGTGTCGGCGCCGCTTTTCATGACGAAGGATCTATCGATGCGGCGTTTCAGCAATTTCGAAAGCCGGACGGTGCGAGAGCATGACAGGTTGGTGGCTGCTCTGAGTGCGCTCGAGGGCATGATCGGCGACCCGGTGTTCAGGACGCGCGTCGGCCAGGAATTCAGCCTTGATCGGATTGACGACGCCATGGCGTACGAATCGATCGACGGTCGAAAGGCGGTACTGACAAGCCGATCATGAAGCCATCGATGGGGCGTATCGGTCTCGGGTTCGCCCGTCGATGCGTGTGCCACGCGATGGTCGGGAAGCCAGTGTTTCATGGCGGCGGCAAGTCCGGCCGACCTTGCTTGATATCCTGGCCGGGATGCTGATTCGCATTAATTTCGATTGACCCGCCGGCGCCCGCACCGGCGCCGCGCTGCGCAAGTTCCGGTGCGAGCCTCCGGCGGCTAGAAACGATGCAACATGCCCATGCGATAGACCATCTGGTTCGGCCCTGACGACGCGCCAGCCGACGCATCCACGATCTGTGCCTCGTCGAAGCTGGTCCCGGTACGCGCGCTGACGACATGCTGCCACGCACCTTGCAGATACAGCGACGTGCGTTTGCTCAGGTCATAGTCGAGCATCAGGCCGATCTGGTGCCACTTGGGCACATACTTCGTGTCGGACGTATACAGATGCGCCATGGTGAACGTGTAGGCCGCTCCCAGCCACATGGCATGCGTGAAGTAGTACTGCGCGTTGAGTTCGAAGTTGTCGAATTTCCATGCATTCCACGTCGCGCCATTGCGCAGCGCGGTATTGTCGATCCATGCATTGCCGACGGGGTTGTAGACATCGACATGGGACCAAGCGGCGCCGACGAGTACGTGGGTAAACTGGTAGGAAGCCGCTACGCCGATGTCCTGCTGCGACGACCCGTTGAAGAGATCGCCACCGGTGACCGCGCCACCCGCCGCGAGCCCCGGATTGTCGAGCTTCAGGTAGGACGCCGCCGCGGTCAGGTTGCCGTTCTGGTAGTTGAGCGTGGCGCCCCACACGCGATTGTTCGAGAATCCGCCGGGCTGGTTGCTGAAGCCGTACATCGCTTCGGCCGTGAGTCCCCGGTATGTCGGGGTCACATACTTGACGGCATTGTCGACGCGGAAATCCCAGTCCGTATTGTCGTTGTCGAACGGGTGGGTCGCGATGTCGCCCGCCCAGTTGCCGGCCGCCGTGATGCCGCCGAAGCCAAGCGCGTCGACGCTGGTGTCGTACTGGCGTCCGAGCGTGAGCGTGCCATAGCGTGAAGACGACAGGCCCACGAACGCCTGACGGCCGAACATGCTCGAATCCTGACCCAGCTTGCCGCTGTTCACGTTGAAGCCGTTTTCGAGCTGAAAGATGGCCTTGTCGCCGCCGCCGAGATCTTCACTGCCTTTCAAGCCCCAGCGGCTGCCGAATGTGTCTCCGCTCGACAGCTGCCATGCGCGATGACCGCCTGCGTTGGTCGTGAAGTTGAGGCCTTCGTCTATCAGCCCGTATAGCGTGACGCTCTGCTGTGCGTGCGCCGCACCGGCGAGCAGGAGTGCCGGCGCGAATGCGAGCCAGCGCAATTTCATCGATTGACGTTTCATTTAGTTGCTCTGATGGTGTGGTTGGATAGTCGGCACCGGATAGCGCTGACGTCGATGTCGTCCCGAGATGCGATATCGGAGGACGAGGCAGTGTAGGCAGAGGAAAAGCAGTCGCCGCAACGTGCACGGAAAGACAATCTTTCAGTATTCGAAAGTGTCATGTACCGCTAAATGTCGTGCGAAAAGATGGGGCGCTGTGGAGTCTCGACGGCTATCGCACGCGTTGCGACATGTTGTTTTAAATCTCCCTCCGGTTGACATCGAGATTTTATTAGCGTGAAACGTCGGCATGTCGGAAAAGTCGATCCACGTGGCGATCTGCCGATCACCGTCGACGATCGAGTCGGATCAATTCAAAAAAAGCGCGCGGCCGCGAGGCTCGCGCGCAAACTCGGAGAACGGTTGCCGGAGAGGATTCAGTTACCGCTCGACGCGACGGTATTGGCGGCCCCGAGGCAATCCTGCCGGTATTTCTGCATCAGGCGCGCCTGTGCCGAATCGATATCGTCGGGATAGCTGCTTTCGTCGCCGGACGACGGGTTGTAGCCGACCGACTCCAGCTCGTTCAGTTCATTGACGAGCTGCCGGTGCGAGACCGGGCCTTTCGCGTGCACGAACGGATAGTCGTGGCATTGCGCCGACGTGAGTTTCGTCTCGGCATGTGCGGAGACGCTCAATGCGAGCATCGCGGCGCAAGCGAGGTAACGGACGGGGTGATTCATCTTCGGCTCCTGGATAGCGTTGGGTCGAGGCCGCACGGCAGGGAGCCTGCGTCGGCCGCAGGACGAAGATTACGGAGGGAGGGCTATCTAAACCGCAGCGCGATGATGAAACATGTTTTAGGCAAGCCCGGATCGTGCCATGCACGGGCTGCCGGATGCACGGGAAGTTAAAGAATCCTTCATGCGCGTGTTTCCGGATGGTTAGGAACAGCGGCGTATCGTCGAGCGACGCATCGATCGATGCCGCGCACAAGGAGGGAATGCAATGAAGTCAATCGTCATGATGGCTGGACTCGTCGCGCTGGCGTGTGCGTCGCTACCGGCGTTCGCGAAGGTGCAGGGCACCGGGCTCGCGGTCGCCGATGTGACGCTCGCGCACGCTAAAGCCGAACAGCGGGATCGTGCGAGCGATGCCGCACGTGATCTCGCATCGCATCGCGCGGACAAATCGGGCACACGATCGCACCAGGGCTGATGTCGCGTTGCGGCGCTTCGTACGGCGCGTGTCCACGACGGCCGGCGCGCGATGTTGCCGGACATGAAACTTTCTTCATGAAGCGGATGCGCATCCTTTACGCGTGCGCGTATAAGCTCGACTCGAGCGCGTTCGACCGTTGGGTATCGACACGCAACTCCCTTTCGACGAAGACGAGAATCGTACATGGCATCATCAGCTTTCCCGGTGAACGAGCCCGCGCTGCCCGACGAGCCGGCCGAGGGCCGAGCGGCCATCGCACACGTACTCGCGATCGAAGACGACGAAATCACCGCGAACGAAATAGTCGGGGAGCTGGAGAGGCGTGGCTTTACGGTCGAATGGGTGGCGAACGGGCGCGACGGCATGGCCCGCGCGCTCGGCAACGAGTTCGACGTGATCACGCTCGATCGGATGCTCCCGGTCGTCGATGGCCTCACGATCCTGACCACGATGCGCAGCGTCGGCGTGCGCACCCCCGTGCTGATGCTGAGTGCGCTCGGCGATGTCGACGAGCGGGTTCGCGGGTTGCGCGCGGGCGGCGACGACTACCTGACCAAACCGTTCGATCCCGAGGAAATGGCCGCTCGCCTGGAGGTGCTGCTGCGGCGCAGCCACGCCGCGCCGGCCGCGCTCGACACGACGCTGGTCGTCGGTCCGCTCAAGCTCGACCTGATCTCGCGCAAGGTGTTTCGCGACGGCGAAGAAATCGTGTTGCTGCCGACCGAATATCGCGTGCTCGAATACATGATGCGCAATGCCGGGCAAACCATCACGCGGACGATGCTGTTCGAGGCCGTATGGGGCTATCACTTCGATCCCGGCACGAACCTGATCGAAGTGCACATGGGCCGGTTGCGCCGGAAGATCGATCCACCCGATGCGAAGCAGATGATCCAGACGGTACGCGGTGCAGGGTATCGCCTTGGCTGAGCCGGCTCCCGTGGCGTCCGTCGCGCATCACGTCCACCCGGCACCCGCGCGACGCTGGTATTCGAGTACGTTTCGGCTCGTGTCGGTCTATGCGGTCACGTTCTCCGTGTCGGTCATGCTGCTGCTCGGTTTCATCGCATCGGTGATCACGCATGACATGGAGCGGGAAACCGATACGGTGATCGACTGGCAGATGATCTACTTCGATTCGATACAGGACGGCCAGCTTCCCGCCGCGATCCAGCACCGGATCGAGCACGAGCGAATGCACACCAACTACTACGGACTCTTTACCGCGGACGGCAGGCATATTGCCGGCGATGTGCTGGCGTTGCCCGCGGGCATGCGGCCGACCCGCAACGGCGTGACGCTCGATCACACGATGCCGATCTCGGGAGACCAGGTGCCGCCGGTCGTGCGCGCGATGGCCGAGCGGCGTGCGAACGGCGACGTGCTGGTGCTCGGTCGCGACCTCACGCATATCCTGCGGATCCGCGCGGCGATCATCCAGGCGCTGGTCGGCGGCGGGCTGCTTTGCCTGGGCGCGGGCGTCGTGGGCGGCCTGATGCTCAGCGTGCGGCAAATGCGGCGTCTGAAGGAGGTCCGGCGCATCACGCAGGGCATTGCGCAGGGCGACCTCGGCCAGCGGCTGCCGGTCGGCGGACACGACGAGATCGATCTGCTGTCCCATCTCGTCAACCACATGCTCGAGGAGATCGAGCGCCTGATGAACGAGGTCAAGGGTGTCTGCGACGGCATCGCGCATGACTTGCGAACCCCGCTCGCGCACGTGCACACGCTGCTCGCGCAGGCGGCGCAGCGTGCGGCGCGGTTCGACGATGCCGTGCTGGCGAATCTCGTTTCGCGTGCGCGCAACGAGACCGACGTGTTGCTCGGCCGTTTCCGCGCGATGCTGCGTATCGCCGAAATCGGCTCGTTGCAGCGGCGAGGCGGGTTCGCGGAGCTGTCGCTGGAGGATCTGGTGCTGGACGTCGGGCAGTTGTTCGAACCGCTCGCGGACAGTCGCGCGATCCGCTTCGTGCAGGCCGTCGAACCGGTCGTGCGGATACACGGCGATCGCGCCCTCTTGTTCGAGGCACTGAGCAATCTGCTCGACAACGCGCTCAAGTACACGACGTCGGGCGATACGGTACGCCTCGAACTTCACGACACGCCGTGCGGTCCGCGCATCGACGTGATCGACAATGGCCCGGGCATCGCGGCCGACGAGCGCGAGGCGGTGCTGCGGTATCGGTACCGCAGCCGCCGTACCGGGCATCTCGCCGGGGCCGGGCTCGGCCTGAGCATCGTGTCGACGGTCGTCAACGTGCACGATTTCACGTTGCGCATAGGCAATGCCGAGCCCGGCACGCGCGTGACGATCGAATGCTGGCCGAGGTCGCTGGGATGACGGCCGTCCGGACGAGGCCGCACGTGCCTGCGTATTTCCGCCGCGAGGCCGGTTGACGATGCGTGTCCTGCTCGTGACTTCGCCGCATCCGGAAGCGTCGTGGCTGCACAAGGCGCTGCAGGAAAGCGGGCACAGCGTGCAGCGCGCCGACGATCCGCGCGACGGCCTGTTCCTCGCCTCGCAGGAGGCGTTCGACGCGATCGTCGCGACCGCGTTCGAGCCCGGCGGCGATGCCGCGCTGATCGCGATGCTGCCGCATTTCGTTGCCGACGGCGGCGGCGCCGCGCTCGTGGTGCTGATCGGCGAGGCGTCGGCGCGCGAACGCATTCATGTGCTGCGCGCGGGCGCCGATGCGTGTTTCTGCGCACCGTATTCGTTCATCGAGCTGCACGAACGCATGCAGGCGCTGCAGCGGCTCGCGGGGCCGCGCGATGCGGACCGGCCGGTCGCGCGTGCGTCCGCGGTCGAGACACTGGCGCGCGAACTCAAGAACGGCAAGCTGCGCGTCGCCGTGACGCGCCGGGAATTCCTGCTGCTCGAATGCCTGATGCGCCATCCGAACGCGCCGGTGCCACGCGACCAGTTGATCCGGTATGTCTGGCAGGACAAGGAGGATGTCGATCCATCGAGCGTCAATCTCGTGGTGTCGCGGCTGCGCCGCAAGCTCGCGCGGCATCTGCCCGACGTCCGCATCGATACGGTAAGCCGCTACGGCTATCAGGTAACGCTGCCGGACGCCTGAGCGCGCGGTTCCGGCCGCGCGACGAACATGACGTGACGGGCGCCCTGCCACCGGCAGCGCGCCCGTCTCGTTCGTTTACGAGCCGAAGAACGGCACGCAGAAATCGGCTGGGCCGACGCAATCGCCGGGGCCGTCGGGCCGCGCGGACGCACAGCCGGACAACACGACGCAAGCAGCCATCGCGAGGAGCGCGAGACGGGCAGAACGAGCGAACAACGAACGAAGCTTCATGGATGGCGAGCAATCGGGTGGACGCGCGGCGTCGCCGCTGGTGACGCGGGCCGGGTGAGCGGGGCGCCGCGCCCGGCCGCACCGTCACGCGTCTCAATGCGCATAGAGCGTGGAGTTCAGGTACTTGAGCTGCCCGTCCTGTTCGGCCTGCACGAGCTCGGCATGGACTTCGGCGCGCGTCTTCTCGTGGATCGGCTGGCCGTAAGGCGGCACCCACTGGCCGGCAGCCTGAGCGCCGGGCGCGCCGTCCTTGGTGGCGGCCGGGGACATGTGGATCGGCTGGCTGCCGGTCAGTGCAAACGCGGGAGCGGACAGCGTGCCGATCGCGGCGAGCATGGCGGCGGCGACGATGTTGGCGGTTTTCATGTCGGGAGTCCTCATGATGATTGACTGGGTTCATCCCCCGGCGCGGCGTGCGGGTGCCGCGCGGGTTGAGGACAAGCATAGAGGAGGGACGTTAGCGGATCGGCATGCGCAACGTGAAAAGAAATTCATGCACCGGCGCGCATTCGCGCAGACATGAAGCAGGTATGTCGTGAAGATGAAGCGGGTTTCATTTTGCGGGCGGTTTCGATAACGGCGCTGTCATGCCCGCTGCCTAAATTGGGCGCCATCGCATCGCGCACGAGCGGCCACGCCGCCCGGGCCGACGATGCGATCGGACCGATCCACTCCAACGAAACCATCATGAAGACATATCTGGCAATTCCGGCGGCGGTCGCATGCCTGCTTGCGAGCGCGGCGCATGCGCAGAGCAGCGTGACGCTGTACGGCACGATCGACGCGGGCCTGGACTACATCAGCAACCAGAAATCGGCCGCGGGCGCGGGGCCCGCTTATGGCGTGCAGAGCGGCAACGTCAGCACGTCGCGCTGGGGGCTGCGCGGCAACGAGGATCTCGGCGGCGGCCTCGCGGCCGTGTTCACCGTCGAGAACGGCTTCAACGTCGCGAACGGCAAGTTCGGCAACGGCGGCGACGTGTTCGGCCGCCAGGCGTGGGTCGGCCTCGCGAGCCGCCAGTGGGGCACGGTGACGCTCGGCCGCCAGTACGATTTCCTGGTCGACTTCGTCGCGCCGCTGTCGGCGACCGGGTCGGGATTCGGCGGCAACCTCGCCGATCATCCGTACGACAACGACAACCTCGCCAACGACACGCGCATGAACAACGCGGTGAAGTTCCGCAGCGCGAACTATGGCGGCTTCACGTTCGGCGGCGCTTACGGCTTCAGCAATCAGGGTGGCGGGTTCAGCAACGACAACGCGTACAGCGTCGGCGCGCAGTATGCGAACGGTCCGGTCGCCGTCGCCGTCGCGTACCTGCAGTCGGACCAGCCGGGCGGCGTGAACAAGCCGCAGAACACCGGCGGTTCGCTGAGCAGCGCGGATGGCGATGCGATGCTGGCCGGCGGCCGCTGGCGCACGTTCGGCGCTGGTGCGCACTATGCGTTCGACCATGCGACGGTCGGCCTGGTCTATACGAGAACGATCCTGAACGACCCGCGAGAACTGTCGCAAGGTGGTTCGTATGGCACGGTGAACGGCCAGTTGCTGACCTTCAGCAACTACGAACTGAATGCGCGCTATTGCCTCACGCCGGCTTTCTCGCTGGGCGGCGCCTATACGTTCACGCAAGGCCGCTTCGACGAGGCGGGCCGCGGCATCGCGCCGAAGTGGGACCAGTTCATGCTGCAGGCCGACTATGCGCTGTCGCGCCGCACCGACCTTTATCTGGAAGGCGTGTACCAGCGCGTGACGGGGGCGGACGGCGTCGCGGTGCTCGGCCACGCGGGGATCTTCAACCTGGCGGCATCGGGCAACGATCGTCAGGCGGTGGTCGCGGCCGGTATCCGTCACAAGTTCTGAGCGGTCGGGCCGACGTAAAAAACGGCACCCGTCATCGCGACGGGTGCCTTGAAATGCGACACGCCTCGTTCATGCCGCAAGGGATTCAGTTCATTGAAGGGGCGGCGTCGCGGCCGGTACTTGCGCGCCGGATGCGGCTTCATCGGTCGACCAACCGCCGCCCAGCGCGGCGATCAACCCCACCGCCGCCAGTTGCCGGCGCGTGTCCAGCTCCAGCATCGCAACCTTCGTATCGAGTTCGGTGGTCTGCGCCGTCACCACGTCGAGATAGCTGACGACACCGTCCCGGTAGCGCGACATCGACAGCTGCAACGTGCGTTCGGCCGCGTCGAGCGCTTCTTGCTCGCGCTCGGCTTCGTCGCCGAGGTGGTGCGTGAGGGCGAGGTTGTCTTCTACCTGCTGGCACGCATCGAGCACCACCGCGCGGTATTTCGCGCCGTTCTCGGCCAGCTGCGCGCGCGCCTGGTCGGTGAGCGCCTGGCGCCGGCCGCCGTCGAACAGCGTCAGCGCGAGGCTGGGCCCGATCGACCAGATCTCGTTCGGCGCGCGGAGCCAGTGGCCGAGGCCCGAACTCTGGTAGCCGCCGACCAGCCCGAGCGTGACGTCGGGGAAGAACGCCGCGCGCACCACGCCGATCTTCGCGTTGGCGGCGGCCATGCGGCGCTCGGCGGCCGCGACGTCGGGGCGCCGCTGCAGCAGCGTCGCGGGAATGCCGGCCGGAATCGCCGGCAGATACGCCGCGTCCAAATCCGGCGCCAGCGAGAACGACGATGCCGGTACGCCCGTGAGCGTCGCGATCGCGTGCTCGTAGAGCGCGCGCCGCGCCCGTACGTCCTCGGCCGACGCGCGGGCCGAATCGAGCTGCGTCCGCGCGCGCGACACGTCGAGATCGGACGCGATGCCGCCTGCGTGCCGGCTCATCGTCAGGCGCAGCGCGCGCTGATACGTGTCGATCGTATCGGCCAGCAACTGTTGCTGCTGATCGAGCCCGCGCAGGCTGAAGTACGCGCTCGCGAGGCTGGCCTGCAAGCTCAGTCGGACCGACGCGAGATCGTCGGCGCTGGCCTGTGCGTCGGCGCGCCCGGCCGCGACTTCGTTGCGGACTTTGCCCCACAGGTCGAGGTCGTAGTCGAAGCCGGCGTCGAGCGTGTTGTCGCCATAGACATTCGGCTGGTTCGAGCCGCGCAACGGCCGCATGGCCGACTGACGGTTGCTCGAGACCTCCGCGCCGAGGCCGATGGTCGGGAACAGGCCCGAGCGCGCCTGATCGAACAGCGCGGTTGCCTCGTCGTGGCGGGCCACGGCCGCGGCCACGTCGGGGTTGGCCGCGGCCACCCGTGCTTCGAGCCGGTCGAGCACGGGATCGCGGAACGCCTTCCACCAGCCGTCGCGCGCGATGCGGTCGGCCGGCTTCGCGGGCTGCCAGCCGCCCGCTTCCTTGAAGCTGGCCGGCAGCGCGGGGTGCGGCGCATGATAGGCAGGTGCGAACGAGCACGCGCAGAGGAACGCGACGCCGGCGAGCGTCGCGCAAAGCCGAAGCCGGTTAGCCATGCGCACGCTCCGTATCGCGCGCGGCCGACGCGACGGTGCGAGCCGGCGCCGCGAGCCTGACCGGATCGCCGGCGGCGAGCGAGTCGGGCGGGTTGTCGATCACGCGATCGTCCGGCGCGAGGCCGGTCGCGATCTGCACGTGCGTGCCGAGGTCGGTCGCGATCGTCACGGGCTTGAATACCGCGCGATCGTCCTTGCCGACCACGGCGACCTGCAGGCCGGCCTGCCGGAAGATCAACGAACTGGCCGGAATCGTCAGCACGTGGCTGCTGCCGGCCGGCAGCGCGAAATGCACCTCGGTGTATTCGCCGGGAATCAGCTTGCCGTCGGGGTTGTCGACCATCAACTGCACGAGCAGCGTGCCGGTCGAATCGGCGATCGAGTCGTCGGTGTCGGCGAGCGTCGCCCGGAAGGTCTCGCCCGGATGCTCCGGCACGGTCAGTGTGGCCGTCATGCCGGGCCGGATCGCGGCGGCCTCGTTCTGCGGCACGCTCACGTAGACGCGCATCCGGTGCACGTCGGACACGGCAAACAGCTCCGGGCCGGCGCCGCCGCCGGCCGAGATCAACTGGCCGATGTCGGTCTTGCGTGCGGTGACGACGCCGTCGAACGGCGCGACGATGCGCTTGAACGCCTCCAGCGCCTCGAGGCGCCGCACGTTGGCCTCGTTGGCGGCGACGATCGCCTGCTTGGCCGCGAGGTCGCTGGTCTTCTCGTCGGTTTCCTGCTGCGACACCGAATCCTGCGCGAGCATCCTCTTCCAGCGCGCGGCCGTGGACGCGGCAAGCTTCTCGTTGGCGAGCGAACTCTGCAGATCGGCGCGCGCCTGCAGCAGTTGCTGATCGAGCTCGGGCGTATCGATCAGCCCGAGCAGTTGCCCCGACTTCACGTGCGCGCCGATATCGGTGTACCACGCATGCAGGTAGCCCGACACCTGCGCATGGATCGGCGCGCTCTCGAATGCGGACAAATGGCCGGGCAGCACGAGCGTGGCGCCGTCGCCGCCGGTCGACGGCGTGTACGCGACCACGGTCGGCACCGCTTGCTCGGCGGACCAGGTCGTCATTTCCTGTTTCGCGTGCGCGCGGCCGACGATGCCGGTCGCCACGATGCCGACCGCGATCAGCGCGGTGAGCGTGGCGACGAGCTTGAGGTTGGGCAGCCGTTTCGGCGACTTGATATCGATCTCAGTGGACATGGGAAGCTCCGGACGCGGAAGGGGAGTAAGCGCGGGAACCGTCGTGCTTGAGCGCATCGCGCCGATGCACGAGGCTGAACACGACGGGAACGAAGAACAGCGTCGCGATCGTCGCGCATGCGAGGCCGCCGATCACCGCGCGGCCGAGCGGCGCGTTCTGCTCGCCGCCGTCGCCGAGGCCGAGCGCCATCGGCGCCATGCCGATGATCATCGCGAGCGCGGTCATCAGCACCGGGCGGAAGCGCGTGAACCCGGCTTCGAGCGCGGAGGCCAGCGCGTTGCCGGTTTCGGCCAGGCGCTCGCGCGCGAAACTGACGACGAGGATCGAGTTGGCGGTGGCGACACCCATGCACAGGATCGCGCCGGTCAGCGCCGGCACCGACAGCGGCGTATGCGTGGTGAACAGCATCCAGACGATGCCGGCCAGCGCCGCCGGCAGCGCCGAGACGATCACGAATGCGTCGGCCCACGAGTGGAAGTTCACGACGATCAGCAGGTAAATCAGCACGATCGCGCCCACGAGGCCGAGCAGCAGGCCGGCGAACGCGCCGTTCATGGTCTGCACCTGGCCGCGCAGCGTGACGGTCGAGCCCTTGGGCACGTCCTTCGCGGTGGCCTTGACGATATCGTCGATGTCGGCCGCGACCGCGCCGAGGTCGCGTCCCTGGGTGGTCGCGTAGATGTCGAACAGCGGCTCGATGTTGTAGTGCGACACCACCGCGTTGCCGACGCCGCGCGTGATCGTGGCCAGACCGCCCAGCAGCTGGGACTGGCCGTTCGCGCCGGTGACCGGCAGGTTCTGCAGCGCCGACAGCGTGGTCATCCTGTACTGCGGCGTTTGCGCGACGATCGGATAGGACACGCCGTTGCGCGGGTTGAGCCAGTAGGTCGGGTCGACCTGGCTGGTGCCGGCCAGCGTCGCGACCACCGAGTTCGTCACGTCCTGCTCGGTGATGCCGAGCTGGTCGGCGCGCGTGCGGTCGACCGTCACCGTGAATTGCGGATAGGTGCTGGCCTGCTGGATGCGCGGGTCGGCGACGCCCGCGATCAGGCGCAGCTTGCGGTACAGCTCGCGCGCATAGGCGAGATTGGCCTGCTGGTTGGGGCCGGCCACTTGCAGGTCGACCGGGGCCGGTGCGCCGAAGTTGAGGATCTGGCTGACGATGTCGGCGGGCAGGAACGAGAACGTGGTGCCCGGATAGGCGCGCGGCAGGCGTTCGCGCAGCGTGCGCACGTAGTCGGCGGTCGGCGCGTGATCGCGCGACAGCGAGATCAGGATGTCGCCGTCCTGCGGCCCGAGCGTGCCGCTGTTGTTGTAGGTCAGGTTGATCCCGCTGTTCGGCAGGCCGATGTTGTCGATCACTTCGCGCAACTGCGCGGGCGGAATCACGCCGCGGATCGTGTTTTCGATGCGGTCGAGTTCGGCGGCGGTTTCCTCGACACGCGTGCCGACCGGCGCGCGCACGTGCAGCGCGATCTCGCCGGAGTCGATGGTCGGGAAGAAATTGCGACCGAGCGACGGTGCGAGCAGGAAGGACGCGGCCACGATGCAGAGGAAGGCGACGACGAACGGCTTGCGGCGCGTGAGCGCGAGGCCCAGCAGGATCCGGTACGACGCGCGCACGGCTTCGAAGCGGCGCTCGAATGCACGCTGGAAGCGCACCAGCGGATTGCGCGACGGCGGGACCTCGTGCGCGCCGGCATGGCCCGCGTGCGGATCCATCACCGCGGCCAGTTCTCCCGACGCGTGGCCGGCCGATGCGTGCGGCTTGAGCAGGTATTGCGCGAGCATCGGCACGAAGGTGCGCGACAGCACGAACGACGACACCATCGAGAAGATCACCGCCTTGGCCATCGGCACGAACAGAAAGCGCGAGATGCCGTCGAGCATCAGCATCGGCACGAACACGATGCAGATGCACAGCAGCGAGACGAGTGCCGGCATCACGATCTGTTTCGCGCCGTCGACGATCGCGGTGCGCGTGTCCTTGCCCTGTTCGAGGTGCCAGTTCACGTTCTCGATCGTCACCGTCGCATCGTCGACGAGGATCCCGACCGCGAGCGCGAGGCCGCCGAGCGTCATCACGTTGAGCGTCTCGCCGGTGGCCGCGAGCAGCGCGATTGCCGACAGCACGGCCAGCGGGATCGACGCGGCGATGATCAGCGTCGAGCGCCACGAGCCGAGGAACAGCAGGATCATCAGCGAGGTCAGCGCGGCGGCGATGATGCCTTCGCGCGCCACGCCGCTCACGGCGCCGTTCACGAAGGTCGACTGGTCGCCCATCGTGACGAGCTTCAGTCCCGGCGGCAGCGTCTGTTCGACCAGCGGCAGCTTCGCCTTCACGCCGGCGATGATGTCGAGCGTCGATGCGGAGCCGTTCTTCAGGATACTCATCAGCACCGCGCGGCGGCCGTCCACGCGCACGATGTTGCCTTGGGGCGGGTAGCCGTCGCGCACGTGGGCGACGTCGCGGATATAAATCGTCGTGCCGCCGACCGACTTGATCGGCAGGTCGTTCAACGCGTCGAGCGAGAGCGGGCTGTTGTTGAGCTTGATGTTGTATTCGAAGCGGCCGATCTTCTGCGTGCCGGCCGGGATGATCTGGTTCTGCTGCGCGAGCGCGTGCGCGACGTCCTGCGCCGACAGCCCTTTCGACTGCAGCGCCTGCGGGTCGAGGTCGATCTGTACTTCGCGTGTCTTGCCGCCGTACGGCGTCGGAATCGCGACGCCGGGCACCGACAGCAACTGCGGCCGAATGAAGTTGACCGCGTAATCCCCCAGCTTCTGTTCGTCGAGCGTGTTGCTGGTCAGCGCGATCTGCAGCACGGGCACGGTCGATGCGTTGTAGTTGAGGATCTGCGGCGGCGTGGTGCCGGGCGGCATCTGCTTGAGCACGGTCTGCGAGATCGACGTGACCTGCGCGGTCGCCGTGCGGATATCGACGGTCGGCTGGAAGAAGATCTTCACGATGCCGTAGCCGCGGAACGATTGCGACTCGATATGCTGGACGTCGTTCACCGTCGTGCCGAGCGTGCGCTCGTAGTACGTGATCACGCGTCCGGACATGTCGTCCGGCTGCAGGCCGGCGTAGTTCCACACGACGCTGATCACCGGAATGCGGATGTCCGGAAAGATGTCGATGGGCGTTCGGATCGCCGCGAGCGGGCCCGCGATCAGGATCAGCAGCGCCAGTACGACGAACGTATAGGGCCGCGTGAGCGCGAGCCGGACAATTTTCAGCATGAGGTGCTGCTCCGTTCAAAAGCGTCGTGAAGAAGAGCCGGACGTGCGCGTCTTCGGGAAAATACCGATGCGTATCCGATGACCGCATTCTGCGGAGCAGCCCCTAACAGCGGGTCGCTAAAAAGATGAAACAAGTTTTAAGTGGCGGACGGACTCAACCGAGCAGGTAGCCCGAGCCGCGGATCGTGCGGATCAGCGGCGCCGCGCCTGGCCGGGTCACCTTCTTGCGCAGGCGGCCGACGTGCACGTCGATCAGGTTCGTGCCGGGATCGAAACGGCACCCCCACACGGCTTCGAAGATCATCGTGCGCGTGAGCACGCGGCCGGCGTTGCGCATCATGAATTCGAGCACGCGGGATTCGGTCGGCAACAGCGCGAGCTCGTGCACGCCGAGCGTCGCGCGTCGCCGCACCAGGTCGAGTTCCAGCTCGCCGGCGCGCAGCACCGTGTCGACGTGCGTGCCGCGCGGCCGCCGGCGAATCAGCACGTCGATGCGCGCGCACATTTCTTCGAGCGAGAACGGCTTGACGAGGTAGTCGTCGCCGCCGGCGCGCAGCCCCTGGATACGCTGATCGACGTCGGACATCGCACTCATCACGAGCACCGGCGTATCGAGGCCGACGCCGCGCATCGTCGCGAGGATCGTCAGCCCGTCGAGGTCGGGCAACATGCGATCGAGCGTCACGACGTCGTAGTGCGCGCTCATCGCGCGGGCCATGCCGTCGCGGCCGGTGCGCGCGACGTCGATCTGGTGGCCTTCGGCACGCAGCGTGTGCGCGATGCGATCCGCGATCAGCGGATCGTCTTCGATCGTCAGGATATGTGCCATGGCGTGCGCGACTCGGCGAAGTCACGCAGCGGCAAGCTGCATGGCGATGCGCCCGGGCGTGCGATAGTGGTCGACCACGTAGTCGATGAAGCTGCGTACTTTCGTGGACAGATAATTGCGGCTCGGGTAGAGCATCGAGAGGCGGCGCGGGCCGCCGTTCGCTTCGTAGCGTTCGAGAATCGCCACCAACGTGCCGCGTGCGAGATCGTCGGCCACGAGCGGATGCGGCAATTGCGCGATGCCCATGTGATTGAGTGCCGCGATCCGCACCATCGTGTTGCTGGTCGATGCCAGCGCATTGCCGGTATAGATGCGGCAGGCGCCGTCGGTAGCTGAGAACTCCCAGTTGCGCGCGGCGCCGTTCGACACGGTCAGCAGGCTGTGCGTATTCAGTTCGACCGGCTCGACAGGCGTGCCGTGCCGCGCGAGGTAGTCGGGGGACGCGACGACCACGTCGCGCACGCTCGTCAACGTCCGCGACACGAAGGTCGAGTTGACGAGGCGGTGATCGTCACAGAAGCACACGTCGTAGCCGCCTTCCACCATGTCGACCTGGATATCGAATGTCGTCACGTCGAATCGCACGCGCGGATGCGCGATGCGATACGTGGACAGCAGCGTGCACAGCCCGGCCGCAACCGAGGTGGCCGACGCGGCGATGCGCAGCGTACCGTGCGGATCGCGATTGACCTGCGCGAGGTTCGATTCGATCTCGTCGAGCTTCTCGATGATCGCGCGGCAGCCGTCGAGATATTCGCGGCCCGGCTCGGTGAGCGAAAGGCTGCGCGTGGTCCTGTTCAACAGCCGCATGTTCAGATGGGCCTCGAGCATGCCGACGCTGCGCGTGACCGCGGCGGCCGACATGCCGAGCTGACGTGCGGCGAGACTGAAGCTCGACAACTCGACCACACGCGTGAAGACACGCATCGCTTGCAGTTGGTTCATGATCGGCGAGGAGTGGATTTGCCGGAAATACGGGGCGGCGCGTCCGTCTTCGGCGGGCTGCGTCGACGCATCGCGCTGCGCCTGCGGGGGCGGGCAGCGAATCCATTATGAAAGGCTCGCGGGCGCGGGACGCTAAAAAAACGGTGCTGGCCGGATGAAATTTCGTTTAGAAAGCGGTGGAGTCGGATGGACGACAGCGCGACGCGCTTTCTGAAGATTTCTAAAAAAAGATTCATGCATGGATCACAAATCTTCAGGCGGCCAGCCTGTACCGAGGTCGATAATGAGATCACGTAACCGCGGCAAGGACGACGAAGATGGCACAACCGTTGAGCATCAAGATGATCGAGGAGCGCGGCAAGCTCGTCGTGCTGATGTCGATCGAGCGTGGCGCGGCAGTGCTCGATCCGGAAGACGTGGACGCAGTCATCCAGTACTTGAGCCTGCTGCGCGCGTCGATGCAGCCTGCCGTGCCGGAACGTCCGCCGCACGAGCAGCCATTCGTGACCGAAATGGACCCCTGCTGGTATGCCGAGCGCCATCCGCTGCAGGGCGGCGCGGTGCTGTTGCTGCGTCACAGCGGGCTCGGTTGGGCAAGCTTCGCGCTACCGCCGCACAGCGTTGAGCGGTTGCACGGTTCGTTGACGCAACTGCTCGAGGACGAGCGGCAGGCGATCGGCCTGCCTCACTGAAACCAATCTGCGTCGCGACGGGCTCGCATTCAGCGCCGTCGCGACGGCGCGGTGCGGTCGCCGCCCGTACGTGAACGCTGCCTTCCGGCGCGGACCGCGGCGCGTGTTACCCGCGACCGACGAACGGCATCGCGGTCGCCATGATCGTCATGTTCAGGATGTTCGTATCGAGCGGCAGATTCGCCATCTGGACGATCGCGTTCGCGACATGCGCGACGTCCATTCGCGCTTCCGGCGCCAGGCTGCCGTCCGCTTGCGGGACGCCTTGCGTCATCCGTTCCGTGAGCGACGTGGCCGCGTTGCCGATGTCGATCTGGCCGCACGCGATGTTGTACCGGCGACCGTCCAGCGCGAGCGACCTGGTGATCCCGGTCACCGCGTGCTTGGTCGCCGTGTACGCGATCGTGTCGGGGCGCGGCGCGTGCGCCGAGATCGAGCCGTTGTTGATGATTCGGCCCCCCTGCGGCGTTTGCGCCTTCATCAGCCGCCACGCGGCCCGCGCGCACAGAAAGACGCCGGTCAGGTTCGTCGCGACGACGCTGTTCCATACGTCGAGTTCGTAGTCGCCGAGGGAAACGACCGGGGCGTTGCGGCCGGCGTTGTTGAACAGGACGTCGAGCCGGCCGAATTGCCGTGCGATCTGCGCGAACGCGTGGTCGACCGATGCTTCGTCGGTCACGTCGGCGGGAAATACCTGCGCGTCGCCGCCGGCGGTGCGGATGGCGTCCCGGGTTTCGCGTAACGACGCCTCAGTGCGCCCGAGCAGCGCGACGGTGAAACCGGCCTGGGCGAGCGCGACGGCCGCTGCGCGACCGATGCCGGAGCCGGCGCCCGTGACGGCGGCGAATTTCTTCGAGTCAGACATGGCTTGATTTCCTGCGGGTCGAGTAGGGGAGGCAGGCGACGACCGATGGCATCGCCACTTTGGCAATGTAGTCGAAATGCGGCGGGTACGGATTCAAGCGACATCGTGAAGCGCACGCTGGATACCGTGGCTTTCGCTCAACGCGGAGCCGAGCGAGCGGCAAGGCGGAGCAACGCCCCGCCGGCCGTCACTTCACACACTCCAGCGCATACTTCAACCCCGGCCCGAGCAACCCGCGCCACACGTCCCACATATGCCCGCCGTCGACGATGCGCAGCTCGGCCGGGTTCTGCGCCCGGCGCAGCTGGGTGTACAGCACGCTCGATTCCGCCTGGATCGTCAGGTCGTCGTCGCCGGCCGCGATGAACATCGGCACGCGCCAGTTGCGCGCGAAATAGCCGCGCAGCAGCGCCGGGTAGTTGAGCTCGTGCCATACGCGCGGATCGAACTGCCGGTCGCCGAACACGCCGACGTAGCGCGCGGCGGAATTGAGCGGCGGCTCGTTCGCATAGATCGCGGGGCTCAGCAGCATCGCGCCGCAGAACAGCCCCGGCTCGAGCAGCGAGAAGCGCAGCGCGCCGAAGCCGCCCATCGACACGCCGCCGATCGCGCGCCCCGCGCGCTGGTTCGACACCGCGAAGTGCGCTTCGACTTCCGGCAGCAGGTCGTTGAGGAACGCGCTCTGCATCTTCTCCTTGCGGTCGACGTACCAGTCGGTGCCGCCCTGCGGCATCACGATCACGACGGGCGGGATGTCGTGGCGTTCGATCAGCGTGTCGGCGGTGGCCTGCAGCCGGCCCTGCGTGACCCAGTCGTTGGCGTTGCCCGCGTTGCCGTGCAGCAGGTACATCACCGGGTAGCGCGCGCCTTCCGGGTTGTAGCCGGGCGGCAGGTAGACCGTGTACGACCAGTCGCGTTTCAGCGACGGGGAGCGGAACGTGCGCAGCACGACGCTGCTGCCCGGATTGACGGATGGCTCCTGCGCGGCCGACGGCGTCGTCGCGGTCTGCACGGCCGGCGGCGCGGGCGATACCGCGGGCGCCGGCGGCGTGGCATGGGCGGTGGCGATGGCGCCGGCGATCAGGGCGAGGGCGAACGGAAGGGCGAGTCGGCGCATGGCGAATCGTTTCAGGAGAGGCGCCGGCTATCGTCGCAGCGGCGCATGACGGCGCGGCGCGTCATGGCCGCGAACGGAACGGCAGCCGCGCGACGAGCGGCCCGTAGAGTTTGGCGACGAGATACAGCAGCCCGATCGCGACGGCGTCGGCTGCCAGCCCGAGCGGCACGTCGAGATAGCCTTCGGTCGCCTGGTAGAGCAGCGAATCGACCGCGAGCGAGATGCCGGTGCCCGCGACGAAGCACAGCAGCCCCTGCCGGCCGATCGTGCCGATCCACGGCATCGCGTGCGCGACCTTCTTCATCCAGCCGAGGTGCACGAGCTTGGCGGCGAGCCACGCGATCGCGAGGAAGTTCACGAGCCGCAGCGCGCCGAGGTTCTGCTTGATCGACGGATCGGTCGGGAACGGCTCGATGCGCAGCCGGTAGTATGCGCCGGCCGCGACGACCGCGAGCGACGCGGCCGTCAGCAGCCAGCCCTGCGGCCTGGGCGCGAGAGTCTGGTAGACGGGCTGGCAGCGCGCGATCACGCCGAGCACGAACAGGAACTGCCACGCGAACGGGTTGAAATCCCACGGCGCGCCTTCGACGGTCGGCAAGAAGCGCGCGACGTGCGGCGCCGCGTACCACAGCGATGCGCTGAACGCGAGCATCAGCCACGGCTGCGTGCGCGCGAGCGGCAGCGCGAGCGGGACGAGCAGCGCAAAGAACGCGTACATCGGCAGCACCGACGCGAGGTACGGCTGGCGGCGGAACAGCAGGATGTCGCGCAGCGCGGCGAGCGGCTTGTGCAGCAGCCCGTCGAGATCGTTGGTCGGCATGTTCGGGCCGTCGATCGCCAGCGCATTCAGCGCGGCGGTGATCAGCAGCATCAGGCCGGCCGTCACGAGGAACGCGCGGTAGATCTCGAACGCACGCCGGATGAAGCGCTGGCGCGCGGCGGCTTCGTCGTGCCGCTCGGCGAGCGAGTTGTACGCAATGGCGGTCGCGAAGCCGCCGAGGAACACGAACACCTCGGCCGCGTCGCACAGCGCGTACGCGTGCAGCGTCACGCGCGACAGGATGCTGCCGCCGATGTGGTCGACGACGATGACGAGCAGCACGAGGCCGCGGAAGAAATCGAGCTCGGCGTAGCGGCCGGCCCGGGCCGGCGCGGTCATCGGAGCGCCTTTCGGCGCGAGCCGCGGGCACGGCCGGCACGCGCCGCGCATGAATCGGGGTCAAGCATGACTTCGTGAAGAAATGGCGAACGGATGCGCATTGTGCCACCGATGCGGCGCCCATCGGGTTTACGCGGATGGCGGGCCGGCCTGCCGCCGCCGACAAGCGCGGTCGGGCCGTGCGCGCAACCCGGCAGTTGGACGAGCGCAACGCTTTGCGCGCGATGACCGGTACCCGATGGACGGACGATTTCCGACGTGACACCATTTTGTCCTCACGCGGCCGCACACCGCGTCGTCCGCCCTGCGGGCCACACATACAACAGATCGAACATGCGCCGGGCGTTTGGCCTGCCCGGCCCCCGGCTCCGGAGATTCGTCATGAAGAAGCACGCCATTTTTGCCGCCGCGCTCGCCGCTTGCGCCGCGCCGGCCTTTGCCGAGAACAGCGTGACGCTGTACGGCCTGATCGACGAAGGCTTCAATTACACGAACAACGTCAACGTCAATGGGGTCGGAAAGACCAATTACCAGCTCGCGAGCGGCTATGCGCAGGGCAGCCGGTGGGGCCTGAAGGGCAGCGAGGATCTCGGCGGCGGGCTGAAGGCGATCTTCACGCTGGAAAACGGTTTCGACGTGAACAACGGCCGGCTCGGCCAGGGCGGTCGCATGTTCGGCCGTCAGGCGTTCGTCGGGCTGTCGGAGTCGCGCTTCGGCACGCTGACTTTCGGCCGCCAGTACGATTCCGTCGTCGACTATCTCGCGCCGCTGACCGCGAACGGCAACTGGGGCGGCACGCTGTTCTCGCACCCGTTCGACAACGACAACACGGACAACTCGTTTCGCGTCAACAACACGGTCAAGTACGCAAGCCCCGACTGGAACGGGCTGACGCTGGGCGGCACGTACAGCTTCAGCAACAGCACGGGCTTCTCGAACAACCGCCAGTACAGCATCGGCGCGCAGTATTCGCTCGCCGGGCTGCAGGTCGCCGCCGCCTACCTGCAGGCGAACAATCCGGGCATCGGCAACGCGGGCGCGATCGCGGCCGACGACGCGAACTTCGTCGCCGATCGGCTGCGCATCTTCGGCGGCGGCGTCAACTATACGTTCGGCCCGGCCACGGTCGGCTTCGTCTATACGAAGACCGACGTGAAGAACCCGGTATCGACGGTCTACCTGCCGGCGTCGACGTTCGCCGGCCTCGGGCTGACCGCGACGAAGTTCCAGAACTTCGAAGTCAACGGCAAGTACCAGCTCACGCCCGATTTCTACCTCGGCGCGCAGTACGTGTACACGGACGGCAAGTACGACGCCGCGGCCGGCTCGTTCAAGCCGAAGTACCATACGGTCGGCCTGATGGCCGACTACAGCCTGTCGAAACGCACCGACGTGTACCTGCAGGGCGCGTGGCAGAAGGTGGCCGGCGACAAGACGGGCACGGCGGCCGACGGCGGCTACGTCGTCGGGACGGACGGCCCGTCGTCGTCGTCGAACCAGTTCTCGGTGCGCGCCGCGATCCGCCACAAGTTCTGAGTGCGCCGCCGTCGGCGCGCATGTCCCGGCACGGCCGCCGTCAGTCCGCCCGGTGCGTGCCGCCGAGCGTTTGCGCGAGCCAGTCGACGAAGATCCGCACGCGCGGCGCCAGGTGCCGGCCGGTCGGGAACACCACCGCCACGGGCAGCGGCGCCGCATTCCATTCCGGCAGCACCTCGACCAGCGAACCGTCGGCGAGCAGCGGCGCGAGCCCGTCGCGCGGCGCCTGGATCAGCCCGAGGCCCGCGACGCAGCACGCGAGATACGCCTGCGAGCTGTTGACCGACACGACGCTGTGCATTTTGACGGTGCGCATCTCGCCCGAATCCATGTCCGCATATTCCCAGTCCAGTTCGCGGCCCGTGCGGCTCGAAAAATAGCCGACCGCGACGTGGTCCGGCAAATCGTCCGGCGAGCGCGGCGTGCCGTGGCGCGCGAGATAGGCGGGCGACGCGCAGTTGATCTGGGCCATCTCGCCGACGCGCCGCGCGACGAGCGACGTGTCGGACAGCACGCCGACCCGCACCGCGCAGTCGATGCCGTCCGCGACGAGATCGACGAAGCGGTCGGTCGTGCTGATCACGATGCGCAGGTCGGGGTAGCGCGCGTGGAAATCCGGCAGCGCCGGAATCACGTGATTCAGCGCGAAACGTTCGGGCAGGTCGACGCGGATCACGCCGCGCGGCGACGCGCCGGCGTCCTCGAACAGCGTTTCCGCGTCGTCGAGATCGGCCAGCAACCGCACGCAGCGCTCGTAGTAGGTCGCGCCCTCGGCGGTCAGCGCGACGCGCCGCGTCGTGCGCTGCAGCAGCCGGACCTTCAGGTGCTTTTCCAGATACTGGACGGCGTTGCTGACCGTCGGGCGCGGCAGTTGGAGTTGCTCGGCCGCTTTCGTGAAGCTGCCGAGATGGGCGACGCGCGCGAAGATGCGCATTGCTTGCAGATGGTCCATGCGGGCGAGAACCTTGGCGGGAAAGGAACAGGCTCCATTGTTAATCAGCGTCGAATGGTTTGGTGGCGCGTTTCGCGTTTATCGCGCGGCGTCACGCGGCCAGAATCCGTTCCATCCACTCACCATTTGAAGGAAACGGACATGGACATGCGTCAACTGGGCCGCACGGGCCCGCAGGTATCGGCGATCGCGCTCGGCTGCATGGGGATGTCGGATTTCTACGGGCCGGCCGATCGCGACGAAAGCATCGCGACGCTGCACGCGGCGCTCGACCACGGTATCACGATGCTTGACACCGGCGATTTCTACGGGATGGGCGACAACGAGATGCTGATTCGCGACGCACTGCGCGGCCGTACGCGCGACCAGGTGCGGATCAGCGTGAAATTCGGCGCGCTTCGCGATCCGACCGGCGGGTTTGCCGGCTACGACGCGCGGCCCGCGGCGATCCGGAACTTCGTCGCGTATTCGCTGAAGCGGCTCGGCACCGATTACCTCGACATCTATCGCCCGGCCCGCGTCGATCCGGCGGTGCCGATCGAGGAAACGGTCGGCGCGATCGCCGATCTCGTGAAGGCCGGGTACGTGCGCCATATCGGGCTGTCCGAAGCCGGCGCGGACACGATCCGCCGCGCGGCCGCCGTCGCGCCGATCGCCGATCTGCAGATCGAGTACTCGTTGCTGTCGCGCGGGATCGAGGCCGAGATCCTGCCCGTGTGCCGCGCGCTCGGCATTGGCGTGACGGCCTACGGCGTGCTGTCGCGCGGGCTGCTCGGCGGGCGCTGGACGGCGGCGCGGCAGGGCGAGCGCGATTTCCGCGCGGCGAGCCCGCGCTTCCAGGGCGAGAATCTCGCGCACAACCTCGCGCTCGTCGACGCGCTGCGCGCGATCGCCGACGAGAAGGGCAGCAATCCGGCGCAGGTCGCGATCGCGTGGGTACTGTCGCGCGGCGCCGACATCGTGCCGCTGGTCGGCGCCCGCAAACGCACGCAATTGCAGGACGGTTTGCTGGCGACTGAATTGCAACTAACGGTCAACGACCTCGCGCGTATCGAAGCGGCGGTCCCCGCCGGGGCGGCTGCCGGCGAGCGCTATCCGGCCGCGCAGATGGCGCACCTCGACAGCGAGCAGGGCCGGGGGTGATTCACGGGGCCGGATGGACGCGCCTGAGCGCTCCGTCCGGCGGGCCCGAGCCAGCCTCAGGCAAAACCAGATGGCGGGCGGCATCGCAGGCGGGCACCATCGGCGCCGTACTCAACGGACGGAATGCCTCCATGCAAATGCATACGCTGACGATCGTCGTGCTGGTTTTCCTGCTGGCCGGCGCGGTGAAGGGCATGATCGGTCTCGGGCTGCCGACGATCGCGATGGGGCTGCTGACGCTCGCGATGCCGCCGTCGGCCGCGGCAAGTCTGCTGCTCGTCCCGTCGTTCATCACCAACGTGTGGCAGCTGTGGCTCGGCCCGTCGTTCGGCGCGCTGCTGCGCCGGCTGTGGCCGCTGCTCGCCGGCCTGACGGTCGGCACGCTGACGGGCGGGTTGCCGGCGCTTGCGGCCGGCAGCACGTGGACGCACGCGGCGCTCGGCGTGGTGCTGGTGCTTTACGGGCTATGGGGGCTGGCGGCCGCACGGTTGCCCGCGCCGGGGCGCCACGAAAAATGGCTGTCGGCCGTGGTCGGCTACCTGACGGGCGTCGTGACGGCCGCGACCGGCGTGTTCGTCGTACCGGCCGTGCCGTACCTGCAGGCGCTGCGGCTGTCCAAGGACGATCTGATCCAGGCGCTCGGGCTGTCGTTTACCGCGTCGACGATCGTGCTCGGCCTGCAGTTGCGCGTGACGGGCGCATTGCAGACGGTCGATCTCGGCGTGTCGGCGCTCGCGCTCGTGCCCGCGCTGGCGGGAATGGCCGGCGGCCAATATGCGCGGCGCGTGATGAGCGAGAAGATGTTCAAGCGTTGCTTCTTCGTCGGGCTGATCGTGCTCGGCGCGTATATGGCGGGGTCGGGGTGGTGGTGAACGTGCGCCCGAACGCAGAATGATCCCGAAGCCGGTTTCGGCAACCGGCTTCGGGAACGGTCACGGGGTGGCGGTCGTGCCGCTTACGCCGGATCGGCGTACCTCAGCGTCCACCCGACGGTGCGGGACGCGCCCGCGCCGAGCGCGAACGGCTTCGTCGTGCACGCGAAGTTCGAATGCAGTTGCCCGATCGGCGTCGTCGACAGCGGGTTCGTCGTGCCGTTCGCCGTGTCGAAGGCGGACAGCGCGCAGTTGTCGAAGCCGGACGCCGCATAGGCGGTCGCCGCGCTGTTCGCGTACGTCACCGACATCCCGTCGCCATTGGCCTGTGTCGACGCGAAATCCGCAAACGACGTGAAGTCCGTCTCCACCGCGAGGTTGCCGGCGAGCGTGCCCGAACTCAGCGTATCGGTGCGCGAAATCGTGCCGTGCGCGAACGTCAGCACCGTGTGCACCTGCAGGTCGAGATCCGTCGTGTACGCGGCGTTCTTCGACGCGAGCCGGAACTTCGTCGTATCGAACGACACGATCACCTGGCCGTTGCTCTGCTGCACGTTCAGGTTCCTGTAGTACGTGACGGGAATGTAGGTTTTCGCGTTGTACGTCACCTGTGGCAGCAGCAGCGCATAGCCGAGGTCGGTCGTGCCATAGATCAGCTTGTCGGAGAACGGCACCGGGTAATACGGCGTGTACGCGTTGTAGTCGGGCGCCTGGCTGAGATTCAGGTTGATCACGCGCCGGCCGTCGCGCACGGTGAGCAGCGCGGCGCTGTACGGATGCGCGGCGTCGCCCGGCTGGTTGTACCAGGTGAGCGTGTAGCGCGGCAGCGCGTCGAGCCACGCGCGGTAGTCCGCATCGGCCATCGGCGGCTGGCCGCCGAAGCCGAGCTTGTTCCACCACGCGTTCACGTACAGATACTGGTGCAGCAGGCTGAAGTTCTCGCCCATCACGCGCGGCTTGCCGCGATACGTATCGGTGCCGCGGCCCTTGACCCACATGTTCACCGACGGCGTCGGCAGCGCCGGGTCGTACCAGTACGTGTCGAATCGGCGCGCGGCCTGGTAGATGAATGCATACGCGACCTGTTTCTCGCGATCGGTCAGCACGCCGGCATTGGCCGCGGCGGTCAGCACTTCCATGAACGCGGAATCGCCGTACGGGCCGATCGAGCGGCCGTAGTTGAAGCCCTGGCCGTCGGTGTTCAACTGCGGCAGGATCAGGTCGACCGACTTGCGCAGATAGCCCTTCAGCTCCGGCGTGAGGTTCGCTTCGTTGCCCATCTCGAACGTGCGTTCGACCACTTCGCCGATCAGCAGCGTGCTGTAGCGGTCGAAGCGCGCCTGGTCGTAGTAGGTCGTGTGCGTGTTCGACGCTTCGTCGGAGAACCCGCCCGACGAGTCGTTGCGGATGTGGTTCGTCAGCGTGTACAGCAGCGCATCGCGCGCGCTCATCGTCGCGACGGCCGGATCCGTCTTCGACGCGAACGACGGGCTGCTCCAGCCGAGCTTCTGGCGCAGCCCGGCGATACCGTAGGACACCGCATAGTAGTTCTGCGCGGTGTTGAGCGACGCGATGTCGATCGGCGTGCCGGCGGCCGGGCACGTACTGGTCTTGCCGCTCGCATCGGGGCCGAACATGTCGCAGAAGGTGAGCCGCTGCTGCAGCGTCGCGAGCATCGCGTCGCTGAAGACTTCGTTGAGCATCCCGTGGGCCTTCAGGTTGTTCAGCGCGACGAGGTAGTAGTACTCGCCCCACGACGTGTTCGCATACGCGTAGTTGCCGCCCGACTGCGCCATCATCGCGGTCGTGATCGTCTGGTACGTCGCGAGGTAGCTCGCGTATTGCGGGTCGTTCTTCGCCTTCATGTCGATCAGGATGTACGACAGGCCGAGCGCGAGCTTGCCGGGCAGGAATTTGTCGCCGGTGTTCGTGTCGAGCACGTGGACGGGCGTGCCGTCGCCGAGATCCATCACGACCTGCGTGAAGTCGGGCGATTTCCGGATCAGGTCGAACAGCGCGCGCATCTGGCCCATCATCGTGGCCGGAACGTTCGTGCCGGCCGGCACGCTGGTGTCGGGCGCGCCATAGACGAGCGCCTGCAGCGAGTTTGGCGCGAGCGCGGGCGGGGTGGACGAAGGGGGCGGCGCCGGCGTGTCCGTTACGTCGTTTCCGCCGCACGCGGTGACGAGCACGACGGAAAGAGCGCTGAGCGCGGCGCCGAGCGCGAATCTGCTGCGCGGATGCATGGTGTCTCCAGTTTCGAATAGTGATGAAGGACGGGCACGGGTCGCCGTTGCCGCACTCGGGGCCCGTACCCGGCTTCCGCCTTGCAATCCTGATTCCCTGAAGGCGGACGGCCTGAATCACACATCGAGCGGGCAAGCGTTCGCCCTGCGCGGGCCGTGACTGGCGTCGCGCTCGAGCAGTGGAAAACGTTTTCCAAATTTAGGCATCGAACGACGTGATGTCAATGAACTTTCACGTCGGATGCGCCGGTAGAAACCCGAATGGCCGAGAGGAATGGTGCGGAAGGGGGGAGTCGGATTACGGTAAAAACGCCGGGATTCTCGTCGATGATCCAGCGGACATTGGACGCGACAACGGCCTGGAAGCGGCGCGCGGCCGCAACGCGTGGAAACGGATTCCCGATGTGTGAAGAGAGAAAACGTTATCCATAAGAATCGCAATGCGTATGAGCGGCCGCCGGCCACCGCCCGTCGCGCGCGACGGCCTGCCGTTCCGACGACGTCAAAGCTGCTTCTCGATCGCCGCCTTGTCGATCACCGACCACACCTGGCGGATCTTGCCTTCGTGAAATTCGTAGAACACGTTCTCGGCGAACGTGACCTTGCGGCCGTCGATGGCGAGCCCCATGAACGTCCCTTTCGGTGAACACGTGAAGCGAAGGCGGCACGCGACGCGCGGCGGCTCGCACACGAGCAGCCGGATCTCGAAACGCAGATCGGGGATGTCGCGGAAGTCCTGTTCCAGCATCGCGCGATAACCGGCGAGGCCGAGCGGCCGGTCGTTGTGAATCACGTCGTCGGATACGTATTCGCCGAGCGACGGCCAGTCCTGCCGGTTCAGGCAGTCGATATACGCGCGATAGCGGGTGGCGAGATCGGTGTCGGTCATGGCCATGTCTCCGTATGTCGATCGGGTGAGTCGAATGTGGTGCGCGTTACCGCGGCGGCGTGGCGCCCGACAAAAACGCGACGAACTCGCGCGTGTACTTCGGCAGCGCGTCGAACGACCGCGCGCAGAGCGTCAGTTTCCGATGGCTCCACGGATCGGACAGCTCGACGAGCCGCACGTCCATCGTCTGCATCGCGCGCTCGGCCGCATGCCGCGACACGATGCCGATGCCCACGCCGCTCGCGATCACGCGGCAGATCGCGTCGAAGCTCTTCAATTGCACGCGATAGCGGATCCGCTTGCCGAGCGCGCGCGCCTGGTCGGCGAGATGCACCTGCAGCGCGCTGCCGTCGGTGAGGCCGATGAAGTCTTCGCCCGCGATGTCGTCGAACGCGATCTTGTCGTGCGACGCGAGCGGATGCGCGGCCGGCACGACGACGATCAGCCAGTCTTCGCGGAACGGCTTTTGTTCGAGCCCGCCGAGGCCGACCGAATCGGCGACGATGCCGATCTCGGCCGTCTTGTTGCGGATCGCATGCACGATCTCCTGGCTCGAGCGTTCCTCGACGCTGATCGACAGCTTCGGATGGCGCGGCAGGTAATCGGCCAGTGCGTCGGGCAGGTATTCGCTCAGCGATGCGGTGTTGCACAGCAGCCGGATATGGCCGCGCAGCCCCTGGCCGTATTGCTGCAGTTCGCCGCGCATGTGATCGATCTGCTGCAGCACGGTGCGCGCGTGGTGTTCGAGCGCGCGGCCCGCATCGGTCGCCTGCGCGCCCGACTTGGTCCGGTGCAGCAGCGGCACGCCCAGTTCGTCCTCCATCCCGCGAATGCGCTCGCTCGCCGCCTGCAGCGTGATGTGCGTGCGTTCGGCGCCGCTCGTGATCGTGCCGGCCTCGCAGATGTTCAGGAAGAGCCGCAGGTCGGTCAGGTCGAAGCGCATGATGGCAAGGCGATGGGGGAATGGCCGATAAGTTAGCAGGAACCGCGGCGGCGGTCTCAGGGTTGGCCTGAGACCCGGTTCGCCGCTTCCGCATTTCCGGGGCGCGATCGATGGCCGATCATGAACGCACATCAACCGGGGAGCCCGTCATGCGGATCGATTCGTCATGGGGCGTGTCGTTCAAGATCGCGCTGCATCTGCTGTTCCTGTGCGTCGGCGTCGCGTGGGCCGGTGCCCAATTCGTCGCATGGTTGCGATGAACGTCGCGCGTTTGTCTATGAAAACGAAGTTGCCATAGTTTTTTGCGACGAAAATTCTTCCGTTTTTCTCCGAAAGGACCATCAAGTTTTTCCGGACCGGACCGTATTACCGGTAACGCATGCCGGCCGGCATCCGCTCCGTGATCGTTTGTCATCATTGTTTGCATCCGGTTACACGTCGGCCGTTCCGTTTTTGAGATGCTTGAAGGATTGTCAAACCGGAGTCGGATCGTCCATGAAAACGCGCGAGATTCACCGCAAGGCGGCGTGGCTGTCGGGCCTGGCCGCCGTGCTCGTCATGGCCGGTTGTGCAAGTACGCAGTCCGTTGCGCCGAGCGACACGCTGGCGGGGCAGCCTTCCGATTCGAGCCGGCCTGCCGCGCCGTCGGCCGGACCGATGCCGGCCGCGCCTATGCCGGCCGCGCCTAAGCCGGCCGCGCCTAAGCCGGCCGCGCCTAAGCCGGCCGCGCCGATTCTCGTCGCGAAAAAGTACGTCGTGAAGCGCGGCGACACGCTGACGGGCATCGCATCCGCGAACGAGTGCAGCGTGGCCGACTTGCGCACCTGGAACAAGCTGGCCGCGAACGGCAGGCTGCGCATGGGGCAGGTCCTGCGCATCGTCAAGCAGCAGCCGCTGCCGCCCGCGGGCGCGGCCGGCACGCAGGCTGTGGCGGGCAATGGCGCGGCGGATAATCAGGCCGCTTCGCCGGCCAATCCGCAAGCCACCGCGTCGACCGCGAGCGACCGCCAGGTCGTCAAGGAAACGAAGCGCCATGCGGGCGGCGTCGCGCTGAAGTGGCCCGCAACCGGCAAGATCGTCGAAGGGTTCCGGCCCGGGCAGAACCGCGGCATCCAGATCGCCGGCCGGCCGGGCGACCCGGTTCGCGCCGCGGCCGACGGCCGCGTGATGTATGCGGGCACCGGCCTGAACGATTACGGCAGCCTGATCATCGTGCAGCACAACGCGGATTTCCTGACCGCGTATGCACACAACCGCAAGCTGCTCGTGAAGACGGGCGACATCGTGCATCAGGGCGATGCGATCGCCGAGATGGGCGACCTCGACAACTCGCGTGTCGCGCTGCTGTTCGAGGTGCGACGCGACGGCAAGCCGGTGAATCCGATGCCGTACCTGCCTTCGTCGCAAGGGTGAAGCGCGGCCGTCGCGCTGGAACGCGGCGGCGGTCGCTGCTACGCTAGGTGTTCATGCGAATCCCGCCATCGCGGGGCCGACGGGCGTCTTTCGGGGATGCGCGGCGAATGCCGTCGCGGGCCGGCCGTCGGCGTGAACGGTCGCGCGTCGCCGATGCGCGGCCGCGTTGCTTCGCGCCACCGTTTCCGACAGAACAGATCTCATCCATGGAACATTCTCCGACACGCCGCTCGCTGTTGCTTGCCGCCGTTGCCGCGCCGTTCGTTGCCGCATGCACGTCGGCGCCGGTCGCCGACCAGGGGCGCGCCCATACTGGACAAGCCGAACTCGCCGCGCTGGAAAAGGCCTCGAACGGGCGGCTCGGCGTCGCCGCGCTCGATACGTCGAACGGCGTGCGCATCGCGCACCACGCGCGCGAGCGCTTCCCGCTGTGCGGCACATATGCGGTCATGGCGGCCGCCGCGATGCTCGCGCGCGGCGCGCTCGACGCATCGCTGCTGCCGCGCCGCATCCTGTACCGTCGCTATGAAATCGTGTCCGGCTCGCCGATTACGGAAAGCCGCGTCGACACCGGCATGACGATCGCGCAGCTGTGCGCGGCGATGCTGCAGTCGGGCGACAAGGGCGCGGGCAACCTGCTGATGGGCGTGCTCGGCGGCCCGCAGGCCGTCACGGCGTTCGCGCGCGAAAGCGGCGACACCACCTTCCGCCTCGATCACTGGGAACCCGAGCTGAACAAGGCCGCGCCCGGCGACGAGCGCGACACGTCGACGCCGGTCGCGATGGTCGACACGCTGCAGCGGCTGCTGCTCGGCGACACGCTGCGCGAACCGCAGCGCGCGCAACTGACGGAATGGATGGTCGGCGGCGCGCGCGGCGCGACCGGCATCGCGGCTGGCGTGCCGCCCGGCTGGCGCGTTGCCGACAAGGCCGGCACCGGCGGCTACGGCACGACGACCGACATCGCGGTGCTGTGGCCGCCGTCGCGCGCGCCGATCGTGATGGCCGTGTCGTTTACGCAGCCGGAGGCGACTGCCGCGGCGCGCGCGGACGTCGTCGCATCGGCGGCGCGCCTCGCGGCGGGCGCGCTCACCGCGACGGCCTGAGCGTCCGGCGTCTCGCGCAAAGCCGGCGTTTGGCTTATCGTGTCGGTCAGCGCGCGCCGGCGTCGGCGCGCGGTCCATCCGCGCCGTTTCCTGTTTCCCGTTCGCCATGCGCCGACTTCCGCCCCTGCACGCGCTGCAGATCTTCTCGACGGTGGCTCGCCACCGCAGCTTCACGCGCGCGGCCGAGCAGCTGTGCATCACGCAGGGCGCGGTGAGCCGGCAAATCCAGACGCTCGAGGCGCATTACGGTTTTCCGCTGTTCAGGCGGCATGCGAAGGGCCTCACGCTGACGGCGGAGGGCGAGCAGTTGTTGCCGGTGGTCGACGAGAGCTTCGCGCGGATCGAGGACATCTCGATGAAGCTCACGCGGCAGCGCACCGATCTCGCGCTGAAGGTGCCGACCTGCGTGATGCGCTGGATGCTGCCGCGCATCATGCGCTTCCAGGGCGAACATCCCGATCTCCACGTGCAGATCACGACCGCGTGGCAGCACGTCGTCGATTTCTCGAGCGAACCGTTCGATGCGGCGATCGTCTACGGGACCTCGCCCGGCCCGGGCGTCGTCGCGTTGCCGCTGTTCGACGAGCGGCTGACACCCGTTTGCGCGCCCGAGTTGCGGCAGACGTCGCCGCTCGAAGCGGTCGGCGATCTCGCGCGCCATACGCTGCTGCATCCGACGCGCGACCACCGCGACTGGCGTGCATGGCTCGACCATGCGGGCGAGCGTGGCGTCGATCCCGCGCGCGGGCCGACGTTCGACACGCTCGATCTCGCGACGAACGCGGCGATGCAGGGCTTCGGCGTCGCGATCGGCGACGTGACGCTCGTCGACGACGACGTCAGCGCGCGCCGGCTCGAACGGCCATTCGACATCGTGCTCGAGACGGGCGCGCGCTATTTCTTCGTCTACCCCGAGAACCTCGGCAGCCAGCAGAAGATTCGCGCGTTCAGCGACTGGATCGCGCGCCATCGCGACTGACGCGCGGCGGTTCCAGCGGTGGCTTCTACTGGTAAGTCACGACGGCGATCATCGGCGCCTGCGCGTTGCCCGGACGATCAGGTAAAACGATTGCGCGCGAGGTCTGCGTAAAGGTCGTGGTCTTGATCGTGCGCAGGCTGGCCGCGTCGACGAACGCGACTTGGCCGCTCGCCGGGCGCGGGCAGTCGGGCCGCACCTGCGCATGCGCGGCGTTGGCCGTGTCGAGCGCGAACGAGCAGGGCGGCTCGACGATCATGCCGGTGAAGTGGATGATGCCGCCCGTGCCGGCGGCAAATGACGAGGACGAGGCCAGAAGCGAGGCAGCCAGGGCAACCGAGGCGGCAAACAGGCGATGCTTCATGACAGGCTCCAGAGAGGAAGCGCGTCGCAGCGAGGCCGCTCGAATGGCAGTCCGTCAACGCTGCGATGCTGTATGCGTAAACGGCAATTTCATCGAACCTCTTGAGTGAGAAACCGGAAATAACGACGACGAACAAACGACGCCGTGTTCCTTCAATCAATTTATCTCAAAATTGTGCGGCCGCAAGTCGGGGTATTGCCGATGACGTAAGCTCGAGTGAGGCACGTCAATGAATGCGGCATTCGCGGGTAAATCGTTGAGGGCTCAACGATTCGCCCAATCCCGGGGATGACGATTCACCAAAGGAAAACGGCCGCTCGTGTGTGACGAGCGGCCGTTTTGCCCTGAAGCGGCGTGCGCGGTGTTCAGCCTGCGCGCTTGCGGATCGCACCCACGACCACGAGCAGCACGATCGCACCGATGATCGACGCGATCCAGCCGGCGCCCTGGCCCGGCGCATACCAGCCGGCCGCGCGGCCGACATAGCCGGCCACCAGCGAGCCGACGACGCCGAGCACGACGGTCATCAGGATGCCCATCTTGTCGTCGCCGGGCTTGAGCGCGCGGGCGAGGAGGCCGACGATGAGCCCGACCACCAGGGTTTCGATGAATTGCAGCATGAACGCCTCCCTATTGCTGTTGAGTTGTTGACGAAAGGAAATGGACTCGCCTGGCGCACCGGGGTTCCCTGCGGCGGCGAATCCGCGCGTGGCGTGCCGAGTATCGCATGCCGCCGCGTCGCGGGGATGTCACGGCGGCGGCGCATCGGTCATTGGTAGTCGAGCAGAACCTGCGCCGCGGCGTGAACCGAACCGCCGCCGACCTTCGCGCCCGTTTGCAGGTAGGACGCGCGCAGCTGGATCGACGATGATCCGCCGGTGGCCCGGTTGTAGCCCGTCACGGTGTGCGATTTCCTCAGCGCCAGCGGTTGGCCCGTCGAGGCGTCGGCGATCTGGATGCCGACGCCACTGGCTGTGGCATCCGGGCGCAACTGCATCCCGCCGGGCGTACCGGCGACCACGTCGTCCAGCGGGGCCAACTGGTAGCCGATCCGGTTATAGCCGGCCGGGCAGTTGTTCAACTGCACCTGAAAATCCGTCGCGCCAGCGGTAGAACCCACGCCGTTGAACACGTGGTGCTGCACGGGCGGCAGCGTGACGGTCTGGTCGGGAATCGAGCAGGTTCCGTCGATGAAGTCGACCTTGGCGGCGAGGTAGACCGGGTTCGACGCGCCGAGCAAGCCGGCCTTGTAATTGATCGTGTAATAGTTGCTGATGAAGCCGGAATTGAGCGACCCGTTCTGCGGTTGCCGGCTGTCGCGAAACAGCACGATTTCGAGCGTGTTGCGCAACGTCGCCTTCGTCGACGAGACGGCGACGTTGCCGTCGATGATCATGCGTGTCGACAGGCCGGACACGTTGGTTTCCAGATCGGGGCCGTTGGACTCCGATGCATTGCCTTTGGGATACATCTTGGTGCTCGTAATTTGGCAGGTGCTCGCGCCGCAAACGTCTTGCGGCGTGAAGTAATGACGCGCGACGACCGCGCCTGGCGCGGCGTTTCCAGGGCTGGAAACGGTTGCCTGCCCGAATGCATAGAGGCCGGCGGCCGCATCGGTCGCGAATGCCGCGGAGGCAAGGAGAAGCGTCGCGGCGACAGCGACCATGCGGGATGCGCGTCGCGCAACGCCGGCACACGCCTTGCGCGTGCGAACCATGCCTGACGGGATCGTGAATCGGGTCACTGCGGACGCTTGACGGAAGTGGGACATAGGGATTCCTTACTGAGTGTCGGCGGTCGTCGAATCGGGCTGGCAAATGCTCTTCACGGTCTGGATGCCCGACGCTTGCCGGCGCTGTTTCGCGACGGGAAGGTCGTATGCGATCCGGCAGACCGAGCGGGAATCGGCGCCCCACCGAACGGTCAGCGAACCGCTGTCGGCGAGCCCGCGCGCGAAGATCTTGCTCGCCTGGCCGACGACGCCGACCTCCTTGCCGGTCTCGTCATGCACCGCAGCGCCGAATGGCAGCGGCTTGCCGTCGGCCTGGCGCGCCTGAACGAGCGCCGCGCGGCCGGTGTCGGTCGCAAACCGGATCAGCGGGACCGCACCGGCGCGCGGCGCGATCTGCCGGCTGGTTTCCTTCAACTCGACATCCATCGGGATGCCCTTCGGGTCGAGCGCGATCGTATTGAGGCTGTATGGCGTGAGGTACGGCACGACCGCGTAGCCGTTGCCGTCGACCTTGACGCCCGCTGCGTTCGTGACGCGCGCGCCGGCCGCACCGGGCGCCTCGACGATCGCGAAGGTCTCGGATACCGGCTGCGAGAACGTGATGCCGCCGCGGTGCGCGACCAGTGCGCCGCGCACGCCGAGCGAGCCCTGCTGGAAGTCCGTGCTCGCGCCCGCACTCGCGCTGAGTTCCGCCAGGCGCGTGCGGTAGGTGACGTTGGCGCTGCCGTCCGTGGTCGAATTCGTTCCGGACGCGTGGTTCGCGCTGACGCTGTACGACAGCGCGTGGTCGTCGCCGAGCGAACCGGACAGCGTCGACTGCAACCGCGTGCGGCCGAGCGTGTCGCGCGATACGTTGCCCGAAACGGTCATCGGACGCTCGCGACCGAACGGGATCGTGACGCTGGCGTAATAGAGCGTGCCCATGTCGCCGCCGGCATTGCGCTGCCGCGTGGCCGTCAGGCTGTACGACACGTTGCGGAACTGGTTCGTATAGCCGACCGAGTAGTTGACGTCCGATCCGGAGCGGTTCCAGTAGTTGACGGTCGATGCCGTGGCATCGATGCGCCCACCGTTCGTGCCCAGGCGCTGCGTGAGCACGAGCGACGCGCGATGGCGCTGGCGCCAGACCGACCAGGCCGAGGTGCCGTCGCGCGCGGCGTCGCGCGCCTGCATCGCATCGTTGAGGCCGAAATAGCCGTCCGTCGAATAGCGATACGCGGCGAGTGCGATATCGGTGCCGGTCGCATCGATCGACTTCGCATAGCTGACGCGCACGCTCGACCCGCTGTAGCGCTTCGCGCCGGGAATCGTGGTCAGCGCATGCGTGACGTCCGCGCCGAACGCGCCGAACGACGTATTGAACGCGCCGCCCAGCATCGCCGACGCATAACCGCCGGCGAGCGTGACGCCGCCGTAGGCCGTCAGCAGATTGGTCAGGCCGCGCTGGTACGTGGCCTGCGCGAACACCGGCTGGCTCGAGCCGCGGGGATTGCGCAGCGTGCCCGCGACGAAGCTGTAGCGGCCGATCCCCGGCCGCAGCGACATCGGCACGGCGGCGTAGGGCACCGAGAACGCGTGCACGGAGCCATCGGCCTCCTCGACCGATACCTGCAGGTCGCCGCCATATCCGGTCGGGTACAGGTCGTCGATTTCGAAATTGCCGGGCGCGACCGTCGTCTCGTAGATCGTTACGTCGTTCTGGCGGATCGTCACTTTCGCGTTGCTGTTCGCGATGCCGCGTACCACGGGCGCATAGCCGCGCAGCGAGTCGGGCAGCATCCGGTCGTCGGTCGACAGGCGCACGCCGCGGAACTGCGTCGAATCGAACAATTCGCCCGACGTGTAGCTTTCGCCGATGAGGAGTTGCGACGACAGCGACGGCAGGTCGCGCTGGAGATAGGTCGCGAGGCCCTGATACCGGCTCTCGCCGCGCGACGACCACGAATAGGAGCCTTCGTGGCGAAAGCGCCAGTTGCCGAGGTTCACGCCGCCGTTCAGGCCGAGATAGCCTTGCGTCTGCGCGGTATGGCCGCTGACTTTCGACGTATAGAGATTGAAGTTGTAGCCGAGCAGGCCGACGGTTTCGCCGGCGGTCCATTGATCGGGGCTCACGTAGCCGCGTGCCTTGCGCACGAGCGACGCCTGCGGGATCGACAACCGCAGTGTCTGTCGCTCGAAGTCGAATGCGGTGCTGGCGCCGGGCACGACTTGTTCGAGTCGCAGGCAGGCGCCGCCATCGGCCAGCTGTGCGACGACGTCCGGTCCGAGCTTGCCGAAGTCGACGCCGACGCGCTCGAGCAGCGCGCGCCCGAAGCACGGCCGGGCATCGCCCGAATCCGGCACCGCCACGAAGCGCACGTCGTGGCGGCCGATCCAGTCGGGCCCGACATGAACGTCGACGGTGTACACGCCAGGGGCCGTCACGTTGCGCTGTTCGAAACGCGACACGTCGAAATGCTTGCCCAGGCGGTTTTGCAGGAACGCGCCGTCGAACTCGACGTGCGCGAGCGTGGCTTCGGCCGCGGCCCGCGTCGTCGCGCGGCCATCGGCGGACCACGCGGCGACGCAGGCCGCCACCAGCAGATGGATCGGCTTGACGCGTGGCATATCGGCCGCGCCGCGGCGCGACGGTCGGGTCGGGGTCATGTGTAGTACTCCACAAGTTTTCGGATCGAGAGGGCGCGTTCGGCAGGCGCGTTGCGCGGCGCTGCGGCGGCCAATGACAAGTCCGGGATGTCCGTGCCGGTCGTCGGGACAGTCGAAACGACGGCGGACGAAAAGACGTGAAGCGGTCTGCACCGCGGTGGGTGCGCGGTGACAGCCTCGGTCGCGTTACGGTGCGACGCTGACCGGACGTTCGAGGTCGGTTGCCCGGCCCCAGTCGTTGATGCTGCCGAATTCGACCGTCGCGCCTGCGGTGGGAGCGGCGGCGAGATCCTTGATCGGGAACAGTTGGGTGCTGCGCGGCAGCACGTAGCCCATGCCGGCGTCGTGCTTGCGCCCGGCCGACTTCAGCAGCACGTTGGCGAAATTGACGACGAACGGCGTCGGATTGCTGGCCTCGAGCGCATAGCCGCCGTCGACGCGAACCACGCGCCAGTCGACCTGCATGGGCGCATCGTCCACGTTGCCGGCCAGCCCGGCTGGGCGATACATGATCTTGATGCGGGAGCGGAACGCTAGCTGGATGCGATTGGAGGCCTCGGTCGCGGCCGCCTTCGGCGGCACTTCGAGCACGTTCAGCCAGAACAGCGATTCCCGGTCGGCGGGAAGCGGTTCGCCGGTATGCACGAGACGCAGCGTCTGCCCGTTGCCGGCTTCCATCCGGAAGATCGCCGGCGTCAGCGTGAACGGCACGTCGATGTTCTCCGGCAATGCGCGGCTGTCGCCATCGTCGAGCCATGCCTGCACCAGCGCCGGACGCTTGTTGTCGTTCGTGAGCTGGATCGTGACTTCGCGCTCGCTGGACGGGAAGATCACGCGCGTGCCGGCGATCACGACACTCGCGTCGGCGTGCGACGCGAATGCGGCGACGGCGAGGGTCAGCGTGCGGAAGAGCTTCAACAATTTCATGGGCGTGTGGACTCGGATCGTTGGGGCGGGAAACGGGCGGAAACCGCGGTTTCCGCGTCGCGCGGCGTGACGGGCGGAGATCGCCGGAGCGGCGATCTCCACGCACGTGTCCTTACTGATAGATCAGCGAGTACTCGACACGCGAAGTGACGTCGCCGGCCTTCACGGCGCCTGCGGCGTAGTACTCGGCGAAGTAGTTCAGCTTCGCCTTGCCGTCGGCACCGATGTCGACGCTCTCGGTGCTCGCGCCGGTTTGCGCGCCGATGGGGATGGGCTTCTGCTGCGAATCCAGTACGTTGATCTGGACGCCTTCGGCGGCCTCGGTGCCCGGGTCGACCGTCAGCCGGCCGGTCGACTGATCGACGTTCGAGCCGTTCTCGAACACGACGCCGACCTTCACCGGGTTGTTGTCGCCGACCGTGCAGCCCGTCAGCGCAAGCGAGAACCCGCTGCGGCCGGCGACAGAGCCGACATTGGCGAGCGCGCTGGTGCTGACCGGCGGCAGCGGGACGGTGAGGTCCTGCCCCCCCTCGACGCTGCAGGTCGACGCGATGATGTTGCCGCGGAAGGTGACGCTGCCGTCCGCCGCGTGGGCCGCGGACGAAAAGGCCGTGCCGGCGGCGACGAGCAGAAACGGGATTGCGCAGCGCTTGATGATTTGCATATTTAAATCTCCAAATAAACGTCGGTTTCAGAAAGCGCGGATTGAATTTAAATCTCCCAATGGCGCGTTTCGGATGAAATTATGAGTTTTATGAAAGGAAATTGTAATTTGACTGGTACTAATCTATAGGGATTTCGCCTCGTACTCGTACTAAATTAATTTTCCGGAGTCGGTAGCAGGCGGAGGGGCGGGAGCGCCGGCGGGAGGAGGGGCGTGCGTGGGAGCATGCCGATGCCGCAAAGCGGTCGACGGGCCGATTTCGGCGGTCGCGCTATTCGAAGCGGACTGGAATTGGAATAACCGGCCGGCGGAGCATGAGAGCGGCCGGCATATCGTATTGCGCTCGGGTCATGTCACGCGCTGCGCGCACGGGCGCGCGCAGCGTCGTACCATCGTCGCGCGCCGCGTGTCAGGCTGCCGGCGCGTCGATTGCCGGATCCAGGCGGCGATAGCCTTCGGTCGCGCGCAGCAGCGTGCGCGTGTAGTCGCGTGCGACCTGCCCGGCCCGCACGTCGTCGATCCGCAGCTGTTCGACGATCTCGCCGTGCTGCATCACCGCGACGCACTGACACAGGAAGCCGATCACCGCGAGGTTGTGGCTGACGAGGATCATCGTCAGGTTGCGTTCGCGATGCAGGCGGCGCAGCAGGTTGAGGATCTCGGCCTGCACCGATACGTCGAGCGCGGACGTCGGTTCGTCGAGCAGCAGCACGCGCGGCTCGACGATCAGCGCGCGCGCGATCGCGACACGCTGGCGCTGGCCGCCCGACAACTGGTGCGGATAGCGGAAGCGGAACGTCGGGCCGAGGCCGACCTCGGCGAGCGCGCGGGCGATCCGTGCATCGGCGTCGTCGATCCCATGGATCGACAGCGGCTCGCGCAGCGTCTGGTCGACCGTGAAACGCGGATGCAGCGACGCATACGGATCCTGGAACACCATTTGCACGTGGCGGCGGAACGCGCGATCGGGCGTGCCGCCCACCGGGCGGCCGTCGATCGACAGGCTGCCGGACGCGAGCGGCACGAGGCCCGTCAGCGCACGCAGCAGTGTCGACTTGCCGGAACCCGATTCGCCGACCAGGCCGAACACCTCGCCGTCGCGCACCGCGAAGCTTGCGTCGCGGACGGCGTCGACGTGACCCGTGCGGGTCGGGAAACGAATCGATGCGTGATCGACGTCGATCATCGTGTGGGCTCCTGTCGATTGGCGGGCGCGATGGCCGGCGGTGCGGCGTCGAGCCACGCCGGATCGCGCCGCAGCACGGGCAATTCATCGGGCGGGTTCGCGAGCGGCGGGTTCGCCGCGAGCAGCCCGCGCGTATAGGGATGAGATGCGTCGCGCAGGTCGCGCGCGGCGCAGGTTTCGACCACGCGGCCCGCATACATCACCGCAACGCGATCGCAGAACGACATCACGAGCGGCAGGTCGTGGCTGATGAACATCAGGCCCGTGCCGTGCCGCGCGATCATCGCGTCGAGCACCGCGAGCACTTGCATCGACACCGCGACGTCGAGCGCGGAGGTCGGCTCGTCGGCGATCAAGAGGCGCGGGCCGGTCGACACCATCATCGCGATCATCACGCGCTGGCCCATGCCGCCCGACAACTCGTGCGGATACGCATCGGCGACGCGCGCCGGGTCGCGGATCTGCACGGCCGCGAGCGCGTCGACGATCCGCTCGCGCAGCGCACGGCCGCGCAAGCCCGGCTCGTGCCGCCGGAACGCTTCGCCCATCTGCTTCGCGACCGTCATCACCGGGTTCAGCGAATACTTCGGGTCCTGCAGGATCATCCCCATCTGGCTGCCGCACAGGCGCCGGCGTTCGCGCGGCGACATCGCGAGCAGGTCGTGGCCCGCGAAGCGCATCGTGCGGGCCGAGCAGCGCGCGGCGTCGGGCAGCAGGCCGAGCAGCGCGCGGCCCGTCAGCGATTTGCCGGAACCCGATTCGCCGACGATGCCGAGCCGTTCGCCCGGCGCGAGCGTCAGCGACAGGTCGCGCACCGCGTCGGTGACGACGCCGTCGTGCCCGCGAAAGCCGATCTTCAGGCCGTCGATCTCGCAGAGCGGCGCGGGTGCGGTGGTGGAGTTCATCGGCATGTCACGCTCCATGGCGGGGATCGAAGACGTCGCGCAGCCCGTCACCGAGCAGGTTGAACGCGAGGCTCACGAGCAGGATCGCGATGCCGGGCAGCGTCGCGACCCACCACGCGTCGAGCAGCACGTTGCGGCCCGACGCGACCATGAAACCCCACTCGGGGCTCGGCGGCTGCGCGCCGAGGCCGAGAAAGCCGAGGCCCGCGACGGTCAGGATGATGCCGGCCATGTCGAGCGTCGCGCGCACGATCACCGACGACATGCACAGCGGCATGATGTAGCGCAGCAGGATGCGCGGGCCCGACGCGCCTTGCAGCCGCGCGGCATGGATGTAGTCGGCTTGCGCGATGCGGATCGTTTCGGCGCGCGCGAGCCGCGCATACGCGGGCCACGCGGTGATCGAGATCGCGACCACGGCGTTGATCACGCCGGGGCCGAGCGCGGCCGCGAACGCGAGCGCGAGCACGATCTTCGGGAACGCGAGCGCGATGTCGGTGATGCGCATCAGCACGCTGTCGACGAAGCCGCCGCAATAGCCGGCCGTCGTGCCGATCAGGAGGCCGATCGGCACGACGATCGCGACGACGAGCAGCGCGATGCCGAGCGTCAGGCGCGACCCGGCGATCAGCCGCGAGAGGATGTCGCGGCCGAGCTGGTCGGTGCCGAACCAGTGCGACGGCGAGCCGGGCGCCAGCAGCCGGTCGGACAGCACCTGGCGCAGCGGATCGTGCGGCATGATCAGCGGGCCGACGATCGCGACGACGATCAGCGCAAGCAGGATCGCGAGCCCGAACAGGTTGAGCGGATTCGTGGCGAACCGGCGCCAGCGTCGGTACGCGAGGCCGAACGCGGCCTGCGAACGCGACGCGGGCGCATCGGAAAGCAGCCACGCGCGCAGGGTGAGACGCTCGGCATTCATGGTCGGGTGGCCTTCGGCATGGGTGGAGCAACAAGCAGGATGGAAACGGTCATGTCGAAGCGGCCCTCAGCGCGCACGCGGATCGAACACGCGGTACAGCGCGTCGGTCAGCAGGTTGACGGTGATGAACATCGCGCCGATCACGAGCGTCGCGCCGAGCACCGCGTTCATGTCGGCGTTCAGCAGCGCGCCGGTCAGGTACGAGCCGAGCCCCGGCCACGCGAACACGATCTCGGTCAGCACCGAGCCTTCGAGCAGGTTGCTGTACGTGAGCGCGATCACGGTGAGCAACGGCACCATGATGTTGCCGAACGCATGCCGCCAGATCACGCGGCGCTCGGACAGGCCCTTCGCGCGCGCGGTGACGATGTATTCCTGGCTCAGCTGGTCGAGCATGAACGAGCGCGTCATGCGGCTCAGATACGCGACCGAGTAGTAGCCGAGGATCGCGGCCGGCAGCGCGATGTGCGATACCGCGTTGCGGAACACGTCCCACTCGCCCGCGAGCGCCGCATCCAGCAGCAGGCTGCCGGTGCGCGGATCGACCATGCCGTCGTACACCGGGTCGAGCCGGCCGGGGCCGCCGACCCAGTGCAGCCGCGCATAGAACAGCAGCAGCCCCATCAACCCGAGCCAGAACACCGGCACGGAATTGCCGATCAGCCCGACGAAGCGCGCGACGTGGTCGATCGCGCGGTTGTGCTTCACCGCGGCCGCGACGCCGAGCGGCACGCCGATCGCGATGCCGATCAGCGTCGCGATCGTCGCGAGTTCGAGCGTGGCCGGAAACACGCGCTTGATGTCGTCGAGCACCGGGTTCGCGGTCAGCAGCGACATGCCGAGATTGCCGTGCAGCACGTCGCGCGCGTAGATCAGGAACTGCGTGACGAGCGGCTTGTCGAGGCCGAGTGCGATGCGTTCGGCCGCGTACGCGTCGGCGGACGCGCGATCGCCGAGGATCGCGAGCACGGGATCGATCGGCACCTTGCGGCCGATCACGAACGTCAGCGCGAGCAGCCCCGCGAACGTGACGGCGAGCGTGAGCGCCCAGCGCAGCACGCGCAGCGCCCAGCGTACGGCCGGGCGCCGCGCGGGCAGCGTGCGCAGTGCTTCGAGGGAGGAGGCGGGAGTCGACATGCGGCGAATCTTATTGCTTCTTCAGGTTACGGTACGACACGAGATCGTTGATCGGCCCGACTTCGAGCCCGCTCACGCCGGGCCGCGTCGCGACCTGCGCGACCTTCTCGAACATGATCACGAACGGCGAGCGCGCGAGCATCTCCTTCTGCATCGCCTGGTACCGCTGCGCGCGTTGCGCGGCGGTCGGCTCGGCGAGCGCGGCGTCGGTTTCCTTCGTCAGTTGCGGAATGTCCCAGGTGTTGCGCCAGGCCAGCATCTTATAGCTCGACTTGTCGCCGTTGTCCGGATTCCATGCGAAACCCTGCGCGTTGCTGTGCGGGTCGATGTAGTCGGCCGACCATTCGCCGATGTAGATGTCGTGCTGGCGTGCGCGGTATTTCGCGAGCGTCTGCTTGTTGTCGCCGGGGATCAGCTGCACCTTGACGCCCGCCTGTGCGAAGTTCGCCTGCACGGCCTGCGCGATTTCCGTGTACGGATAGTCGTTGCGCACGTCCATCGTCACCGAGAAGCCGTTCGGCACGCCGGCCTTCGCGAGCAGCGCCTTCGCCTTCGCGACGTCGAGCTTGTACGGGTTCGAATTCAGCGTGCCGAGGAAGCCTTCGGGCAGGAAGGTCTGGTGCACCTTGTAGGTCGTCTTCACGACGTTGGCCTGGATGCCCGCGTAGTCGACCAGCCACTTCAGCGCTTCCTGCACGTCGGGCTTCGCGAGCGTCGCGTTCTTCGTGTTCAGGCCGAGATACAGCAGCGTCGCCTGCGGCGAGGCCGATACCTTCGCCTTGCCCGATTTCACGACCGACGCGAGATCGTCCGGGCTCAGGTCACGCGCCGCGTCGACGTCGCCGTTTTCCAGCAGCAGGCGCTGGCTCGCGGCTTCAGGCACGTGGCGCAGCACGATGCGCTTCATCGCGAGCGGCAGCCGGTAGCCGTCGAAGCGTTGCAGCACGATGCTGTCGCTGGGCGACCATTTGACGAGCTTGTAGCCGCCGGAGCCGGCCTCGTTGGTCTTCAGCCACGCGTTGCCGAAGTCGTTGCCCTGCTGGTGCGACAGCAACAATTTCTTGTCGACAACCGAAGCGGGCCACGAGCCGAGCACGTTCAGTACGAAGGTCGGCGCGTATTTGTGGTCGGTCGTGATCGACACCGTCTGGTCGTCAATCTTCTTCACGTTCGCCGCGACGTTCGCCTTCGTGAGCCCGATGCCGGTCAGCACCGCGGCCGGGCCCTTGTCGAGCAGCACCGCGCGCTGGATCGACCACGCGACGTCGTCGGCCGTCAGCGGGTTGCCCGAGTGGAACTTGAGGCCCGAGCGCAGCTTGAACGTATAGGTCAGCCCGTCGGGGCTCACGGTCCACGACTGCGCGACGTCGCCGTTGAATTTCGACGGATCGCGCAGGTCGACGCGCACGAGCCGGTCGTACGTGTTCGCGACGTATTCCTCCGGCACCAGCTCGTAGATTTCGCCGGGATCGAGCGTCGTGAATTCGTCGAGCAGCGTGGCCATCACGAACATGTCCTTCGGCGTTTCCGCGCGGGCGGCGGAAAGCGGAACGGCGGCGAGCAGGGACGCGGCGGCCAGCGCCGCGACGAGCCGGGAGGTCGGGAATTTCATGGGGCGCTTCTCCATCTGTCGTTTGAGTCGTTGAACGTGCAGGAAAAAGGGGGCGTGCGGCGTCGTCACATCAGGCGCCATGGGCCGCTCGCCGCATTGTCGATCGGCGGCAACGCGTGCGAACCCGGCAGCTCGTAGTGCCACCACTCGCTGTCGATGTGCGCGAAGCCGGCCGCGTGCATCACGCCGAGCAGCAGCAGCCGGTTGCGTTGCACGGGCTCGGGCAACCCCGCGTGAAAGTGACCCGACGCGGCCACCATCTCGTCGAAGCCGGTGCCCATGTCGAGCGGCTCGCCGTTCGCGCCGACGAGCGTCAGGTCGAGCGCGGTGCCGCGGCTGTGGTTCGACCCGCGCCCGAGATCGGCGACGAAGTTCGGGTCGGGCAGGAAATCCCACAGCACCTGCTGCGCCTGCGGCGGCCGGTAGGCGTCGTAGATGCGCAGCGTGAAGCCGGCCTGCGCGGCGACGTCGACCGCGCGGCGCAGCGCGGCTTCGGCCGGCTCGAGCAGCAGACAGTGCGCGTGGCGGTAGATCGGCTTGCCGGTCAGGTTGCGCTCGGTCGCGTAGACGAGATCGATGTCGACGCGATGCGTGGCGGGCGTGATTTCGACGAGGCGGTGAGGGTTCATCGGCGGTCCGGTTCGCTCAGGATTCGAATTGGTCGAATGTGCGCTGCAGTTCGCGGTTGCGCGCGACGCGCCGGTCGATCGCGGGACCGAGGCGGTCGACCACGGCGGTGATCAGCAGGTTGAACAGGCAGGTGAGCGGCGCGAGCGAATCCCAGAACTGGCCGACGTCGGTTTTCACCTGCAGCAGATCGGCCGGCCATTCGCGCGCCCACGGGCAATACAGATCGGTGACGAGCGCGAACGGCTGCCCGCGCTCGGCGGCCGCCTGACAATAGCGGCGCGCGCTGCGCGAATAGGCGCGCGTGTCGGTGACGATGCAGTACGGCCGCTCGAATTCGGAGTTCAGCGAATCGACGTACGAGCCCGACTGGCCGTCGGAATAGAACACGCGCGGACGCAGGTATTCGAGGTAGCTGCTGAATGCGTTGCTGATGCCGCGCGTCGACTGGATGCCGAGGATGAATACGGCGTCTGCATCGGCGATCCGGTCGACCACCTGCGCGAACACCGGGCCTTCGGCCAGGCGGTACACGTGGCGGATCGCGTCGAGCTCGCGCTCGAGCGACGACGCGAGCGTGCCGTCGCGGCCGTCGTCGCTGTCGTTGCGTTCGGCCGGCTGCGTGCCGGTGACGCGACGGTATTCGTCGAGCCGGTCGGTGATCATCCATGGGCGATCGCCGCCGCCGCGCAGTTCGCGTTTCAGGTCGTCGAGATTCCGATAACCGACACTGCGCAGGAAACGCCCGACCGAAATGCCGCTGGTACCAGTCTGCTGCGCGATCTGATCGGCCGTCTCGAGCCCGAGCCGATCGAGGTTCGCGAGCATGTAGCTCGCGATGCGCTTGGCGGTCGGCGTCAGCTCGGCGAAGCGGGATTCGACGGTGTGGGCGAAGGCGCAGGTCATCGGTTGTTAGATCGTTGTCATTTGATGATTCGATGTCATCTATCTGACAAAACCAAAATCATTGGCGCCAGCGAATAAAAACTATGGCTGGCTCACGATGATAGGGGCAGGCAACGACATCGACCGGAGAAACAGGGCTGGATCGCTGTTATTGCTGATAGGCCTATCGTGCATTTATTCCTGGCAGAAATAATTTGCGGTTATGCCTGACAGAGATATACTGCATTGATTGCATACCGAGCCCACCCCGTGAATCTCATCGTCAATACCCCCGTGCAACTGGGTGAAATCCTGTCGTCCGCGCGTCAGGCCAAGGGGCTGACGCAAGCCGAAGCGGCGGCGCGCATCGGCGTCGGCCAATCGCGCCTGTCGTCGCTCGAAACGACCCGCACCGAAAGCCTGTCGCTCAAGCAGTTGCTCGAATTGACCGCGCTGTATGGTCTCGAGCTCAGCATCCGCACGAAGGACGGGCGCGACGCTGCCAATGTCGAGTGGTAATCGATGGGACGCAAATCGCACGGCCGCGCGCTATCGATCTGGGCCAACGGCTTGCGGGTGGGAATCTGGCGGATTCCCGCACGCGGCGACATGGAACTGCTGTACGACGCCGGCTGGAAACAGTCGGACGTCGGCCGCCCGCTGTCGTTGTCGCTGCCGTTCGGCGTCGGCGATGCGCCGTTGCGCGGCGCGCGCGTCAATCACTACTTCGACAATCTGCTGCCCGACAGTGACGCGATCCGGCGCCGGCTTGCATCCCGGTTCGGCACGGCGACGATCGAGCCGTTCGATCTGCTCGCCGCGCTCGGCCGGGACTGCGTCGGCGCGGTGCAGTTGCTCGGCGAGGATGAAACCCCGGCCGGCCATGACCGGATCGACGGCACGTCGTTGTCCGACGACGACGTGGCGCGCGTGCTCGATCAGGCGAGCGGGGCGGCGGGCGGCGCGCAGGACGACGACGATTTTCGCCTGTCGCTGGCTGGCGCGCAGGAAAAGACCGCGCTGCTGTTTCACGACGGGCGATGGATGCGTCCGCATGGCGCGACCCCGACGACGCATATTCTCAAGTTGCCGCTCGGGCTGGTCGGCAACAAGCGTGCGGATCTGACGACATCCGTCGAAAACGAATGGCTGTGCCTCGCGATCCTGCGTGCGTTCGGCCTGCCGACGGCGGAGGCCGACATCGTGCGTTTCGGCGAACACAAGGTGCTGTCGGTCGCGCGCTTCGATCGCGCGCTGCATCGTGACGGCGGCTGGCTGTTGCGCTTGCCGCAAGAAGATTTCTGTCAGGCGCTCGGCGTGCCGCCGCATCTGAAATACGAATCGCAGGGTGGCCCCGGGGTGCCCGATCTGGCCGGCATCCTGCGCCGGTCGGAAACGGCGCAGGCCGACCTCGACACGTTGTTCACCGCGTTGGTGGTGTTCTGGATGCTTGCCGCACCGGACGGGCATGCGAAGAACTTCAGTCTGCGCCTGCTGCCGGGCGGCCGCTTCCGTCTGACACCGCTCTACGACGTGATGTCGATCTGGCCGGTCGAGGGAGATGGCGCGAACCAGTGGTCGTGGCACAAGGCGAAGCTCGCGATGGCGATGCACGGCAAGCGCAAGCACTACGCGATGCGCGATATCACGCGCCGGCACTTCACTGCGATGGCGGAGCATTGCCTGCTTGGCGATATCGCGACACCGATCGTCGAACGGCTCGTTGCGATGACGCCGCAGGTGATCGAATCGGTCGGCGCGACGTTGCCGGCCGGATTTCCGGCGAGGATCGCCGAACGCATTCTCGGCGGATTGCGCTTCGCCGCGCAACGACTCGCCGACATGCCGCGGGAGTGACCGGTCCCGGTTCCGCTCCGGGCCGGTGAAAGCCGGCGCATCCGCATTTTCCGTTCCGGTTTGCGCGCCAGGAAACCCGAATCGATGGCATCGGGCGGCAATCGCGCGGCGCGCATATCGAGCGCTGTTTGCCTCCATTTATCCTCTGCTGCATCGCAATAATTACAAAATTAAAGTCGATCAGTTTAAATCATCAATCAAGCTCAATAATTCATTTAATTTTTAGGTCGTTTTGTATTTAACTTGCGTCACGGGATGTTTGATTTTCGGTAATTCGAAAAAGCGGCAAGTATTCCGTAATGGAAATTATCTCGATTGCACGAATGAAGAGGAAATCATGACGAATCTTTCTCGACGCAAGATGTTGACGAGTACGGCCGGCGCGATTGCCGCCGCGGGCATCGCGGTAACGGCCAAGGCCGCCTCGTTCGGTAACCCTGACAGCCCGCCGGAAGGCGCGGTGAATGCGCGCAACCGCCAGAGCCTGACCGACCCGGGGCCTAAAAATCCGGCCATCGCCAATCAATTCCCGTCTTTTCAGGATCCGCCGGCCACCGATATCAACGGGATGCCGTTATTCTGGGCGTCTTTCAATAATGCGCATAAACGCATTCAGAATGGAGGATGGGCGCGCGAAGTCACACAGGACGATTTCGCGATTTCCGAAACCATTTCCGGCGTCAACATGCGCCTGACGCGCGGCGGCATTCGCGAGATGCATTGGCACCAGCAGGCCGAGTGGGCGATCATGCTCGACGGCCGCTGCCGGATCACGGTGCTGGACGAACTCGGGCGGCCGTCGGTGCAGGACGTCAAGACCGGCGACCTCTGGTATTTCCCGCCCGGCCTGCCGCATTCGCTGCAGGGCATCGGCAGCGACGGCGCCGAATTCCTGCTCGCATTCGATAACGGCCGCGCATCGGAATTCAACACGCTGTTGCTGACCGACTGGATCGCGCATACGCCGCCCGACGTGCTCGCGCTGAACTTCGGCGTGCCGGCCGATGCGTTCCGGAACGTGCCGCTCGACAACCTGTGGATCTTCCAGGGCGACGAACCGGGCCCGCTTGCGGACGCGCAGCGTGCGTCGGCCGCGTCGGCGGGCGCGCCGCCGCATCCGTTCGTCTTTTCGCTCGGCGACATGAAACCGGTCAGGAAGACGCGCGGCGGCGAGGTGCGGATCGCGGACAGCACCAACTTCAACGTGTCCACGACCGTCGCGGCGGCGCTCGTCACCGTGCACCCGGGCGGCATGCGCGAGTTGCACTGGCACCCGAACGCCGACGAATGGCAGTACTACCTGCAAGGCGAGGCGCGGATGACCGTGTTCGACACGGGGCCGAAGGCGCAGACGGCCGACTTCCGCGCGGGCGACGTCGGCTACGTGAAGAAGAGCCTCGGGCACTACGTGCAGAACACCGGCAAGACCGACCTCGTATTCCTCGAGATCTTCAAGACCGACCGCTATGCGGAGGTGTCGCTGTCCGACTGGCTCGCGCACACGCCGCCGAAGCTCGTCGAAGCGCACCTGAACATCGCGCCGGACGTGATCGCACGGTTTCCGCGCAACCGTCCCGACGTCGTGCCGCTGTGACGCCGCCGGCGTCCTGCCATGGCCGGCACGCGGCATGCTGGTTGTGGCGGGGCGCGATCCCTGAATCAGCCGTCCTCATTCGAACGGAATACTTGCCATGATTCCCGTCCCGAGCAAACCTGCCGGCGGCTTTGAGTTTCCGCGCAATCGTTCCGACGTCGTGCCGCTGTGACGCCGCCGGCGTTCTGCCATGGCCGGCACGCGGCATGCTGGTTGTGGCGGGGCGCGATCCCTGAATCAGCCGTCCTCATTCGAACGGAATACTTGCCATGATTCCCGTCCCGAGCAAACCTGCCGGCGGCTTTGCGCTGCCGGGCCTGTCCACCGAGCAGACCGACGGCGCGGCGCGTGCCGCGCTGGAAGGGCGCCGCACCGGCGTCGCCGCGTTGCTGCCGTTCGTCGGCCCGGCCGTGATCGCATCGATCGGCTACATGGATCCCGGCAACTTCGCGACCAACATCCAGGCCGGCGCCGCGTACGGATACCGGCTGCTGTGGGTCGTGCTGGCCGCGAACGCGATCGCGATGCTGTTCCAGGCGATGTCGGCGAAGCTCGGCATCGTGACCGGCCGCAATCTCGCCGAGCTGTGCCGCGACTGCTTCCCCGCGCCGGTCGTGTGGGGCATGTGGGTGGCGTCGGAGATCGCCGCGATGGCGACCGATCTCGCCGAATTCCTAGGCGGCGCGCTCGCGTTCGGGTTGCTGTGCCACCTGTCGCTGTTCGCGGGGATGGTCGCGACCGCGTTCGCGACCTGCGCGATCCTCGCGCTCGAAAAACGCGGCTTCCGGCCGCTGGAGGCGGCGATCGCAGCATTGGTCGGCGTGATCGGCGCGTGCTATCTCGGCGAACTGCTGATCGCGCCGCAGGACTGGCATGCGGCCGCGTTCCATCTGGTGGTGCCGCAGATTCCGGATCATGCGGCGCTGACGATCGCGGTCGGCATCATCGGCGCGACGATCATGCCGCACACGCTGTATCTGCATTCGGGCCTCACGCAGGATCGCACCGCGCCGCGCGACGACGGCGAGCGGCGGCGGCTCGTGCGTTTCTCGAACCGCGAGGTCGTGGTCGCGCTCGGGCTCGCCGGGTTCGTCAATCTCGCGATGGTGATGATGGCGTCGTCCGCGTTTCATGCGGCCGCGCCGGGCATGACCGACATCGGCGACGCCTATCACACGCTGATCCCGGTGCTCGGGCCGGCGGCCGGCGCGCTGTTTCTCGTCGCGTTGCTGACGTCGGGCGTGTCGAGCTCGGTGGTCGGCACGATGGCGGGGCAGGTCGTGATGCAGGGCTTCATCCACCGCCGGATGTCGATCTGGGTGCGGCGCGCGGTGACGATCGCGCCCGCGTTCGTGGTGGTGGCATTGGGCTGCGACGTCACGCGCGCGATGGTGGCCAGCCAGGTCGTGTTGAGCTTCGTGCTGCCGATGCCGATGATCGCGCTGCTGCTGCTGTCGGCGCGTACGGACGTGATGGGCGCTTACGCGATGCGGATGCCGCTGCGGATCGTCGCCGGCGCGGCGACGGTCGTGATCGTCGGGCTGAATGCATACCTGGTGTGGGCGGCATTCAATTGAACGGGTGCGGGCGGCCGCCTGCTGCCGCATGTGCGGCGCCTCGCGCGGCGGCCGGATCGCGTGGCACTGCCGGCCGCCGACGCGCGTCGCGGCCAGCGCGGGCGGCCGTGATTACTTCGCGAGCGTGCGGTACGACACGAGGTCGTTGATCGGCCCGATTTCCGGCCCGGTCGCGCCGGGGCGCGTGGCGACCTGCACGACCTTCTCGAACATGATGATGAACGGCGAGTTCGCGAGCACGGCCTTCTGCAGCGCCTCGTAACGCTGCGCGCGCTTCGCGGGCGACGGCTCGACGAGCGCGGCCTCGGTGTCCTTCGTCAGTTGCGGAATGTCCCAGCCGTTGCGCCATGCGAGCATCTTGGTCGGCGACTGGTCCGAGTTGTCCGGATTCCACGCGAAGCCGCGCGCGTTGCTGTTCGGGTCCATGTAGTCGGGCGACCATTCGCCGATGAAGATGTCGTGCTGGCGTGCGCGGTACTTGCCGATCGCCTGCTTCGCGTCGCCCGGGATCAGCTTCACGCGGATGCCCGCCTGCGCGAAGTTCGCCTGCAGCGCCTGCGCGATCTCGAGGTACGGATAGTCGTTCGGCATGTCCATCGTCACGCCGAAGCCGTTCGGCAAGCCGGCCTTCGCGAGCAGCGCCTTCGCCTTCGCGACGTCCTGCCGGTACGGCCGTGCGTTCAGCGTGCCGAGGAAGCCTTCGGGCAGGAAGGTCTGATGCACCTTGTAGGTCGTGCTGACGATGTTGCGCTGGATGCCGTCGTAATCGACGAGCCACTTCATCGCCTGCTGCACCTCGGGCTTCGCGAGGTTCGGGTTCTTCGTGTTCAGGCTCAGGTATAGCAGGGCGGACACCGGCCACGACGCGACCTTGATCTTGCCGGCCTTCGACAGTGCGGCGAGGCTGTCGGGGCTCAGGTTGCGCGCGGCGTCGGCGTCGCCGTTCTCCAGCAGCAGCCGTTGCGCGGAGGCTTCGGGCACGTGGCGCAGCACGACGCGCTTCATCGGGTACGGCGTGCGGTATTTGTCGAAACGCTGCAGCACGATGGTCTCGTTCGGCGTCCACTTGACGAGCTGGTACGGGCCCGAGCCCGCGTCGTTGGTGCGCAGCCAGCCGCTGCCGAGATCGTTGCCTTGCTGGTGCGACAGCAGCAGCTTCTTGTCGAAGACCGACGCCGGGCATGCGCTCAGCACGTTGAGCACGAAGCTCGGCGCGTACTTGCGGTCGGTTTCGAGCACGACCGTTTGCGGATCGACCACGCGCACCTTCTGCGTCACGTTCGCCTTCGTGAGGCCGAGATCGGCGAGCACGCCGGCCGGCCCCTTGTCGAGCAGGATGGTGCGCTGCAGCGACCACGCGACGTCGTCGGCGGTGACCGGGTTGCCGGAATGGAACGTGAGGCCGGGGCGCAGCTTGAACGTGTAGGTCACGCCGTCGGCGCCGACCGTCCACGATTGCGCGATCTGTCCGTCGAAGCGCGTCGGGTTCTTCAGGTCGACGCGCACCAGCCGTTCGTAGGTGTTCGCGACGTATTCGGACGGCACCAGCTCGTAGATCCCGCTCGGATCCAGGGTCGTGAATTCGCCGAGCTGCGTGGCGACGACGAAGATGCCGGGCGGCGTGGCTGCCTGCGCCGGCAGCGCCGGAACAAGCGCGACGAGCGCGGCGCTGACGAACAGCCGGGACAGCAGGTGCTTCATGCGGGCTCCATCGAAAGGGAATCGTGGTGCGATTCTCTCATCGACGGGCACCCGGATGAAAATATTCGGCGGGTGCGCCGGTGGGCGCGCAGCGGCAGGCAGGCCGGGCGGGCGCCCGGCGCCGAAGGGCGTCAGATCGCGCAGCGCGCGACCGCGAAGCGCATCGCTTCCTCGGCCGGTTCGTTGCCCGAGCCGCGCACGACCTTGATCACCGAGCCGTTGCCCGACGGCGTCAGCGTGACGAAGTACGAATTCGAGCCGACGGCGATGTCGGTCACGCCGTTGTGCTGCGATTGTTCGGTGCCCGACAGGCGGCTGTCGAGGCAGTTGGCGATCGCGTAGGCGGGACGTTGCGACGACACGTAAATCATCGGCGCGGCACCCGAGCCGGCCGAATCGGACGAGGGCGCGGAACCGCAGGCGGCGAGCAGGGCGGCGGGAAGGAGCAGCAGGAATCGTTTCATGGTCGGTCGTCGGGTGTCTCGTATCGAGGCTGGGGCGCGGGGTGGCGAAACGCGAAGCTTCGCGACGAAACCGCCCGGAATCCGGCCGCTTTTGACGGACGACGATGCAACAGGCGGCTGACGACGGAGTATACCCGCAGCATTTGACGCCGTTGGCGCGTTGAAACGATTCGATACAACCCGCGCCCGCTGCCGGACGGGCGCTTGCTTCCGTTGTCGTCGTGACCGGCGGATCGCCAGGTCGTCGCGCTGCCGGCGTGGGGGCCGGCGCCGCCGCGCCTGCGGATCAATGCGCGCCGGCCGCCGCCGCATCGGCATCGCCGCCGCCCGAGCGCGCCGGTTTCGTGATCCAGATCAGCGGGATGATCGCGATGAAGATGATCGCCGACACGTAGAAGATGTCGTTCAATCCCATCACGGCTGCCTGCGAATCGACCGACGCATTGAAGAACGCGAGTGCCGAATCCGGGCTCAGGTGCAGCAGCGAACGGGATGTGTCGAGCTGTTGCGTGAAGACCGGATTGGTGACGCTCGCCTGTTCGGTGAGCCGCACGTGGTGCAGGATCGTGCGGTCGTTCCACGCATTGCTGATCAGCGACGTGCCCACCGCGCCGCAGAACGTGCGGCCGAAATTCGACAGGCCGGCCGCGGCCGGAATCTTGTCCGGCGGCAGCCCGGACAGGATGATCGACGTCAGCGGCACGAAGAACATCGCCATCGGAATGCCTTGCAGCAGCGTCGGCAGCACCAGATCCCAGCGCGACACGTCGGTGTAGAACGTCGTGCGCATCATGAACACGACCGCGAAGCCGACGAATGCGAGCGTCGCGAGATAGCGTGGATCGGTGCGCGGCAGCAGCCGCCCCATGACCGGCGTGAGCAGGATCGCGAACACCCCGAGCGGCGCGGTGGCGAGCCCCGAATCGACCGCGCGGTAGCCGAGATAGCCCTGCATCCATTGCGGCAGCAGCACGAGCGTGCCGAAGAACATCCCGTACGCGACGGAGATCGCGATCGTGCCGCCCGCGAAGTTGCGCTGCGTGAAGAGCCGCAGGTCGACGATCGGGTTGGCCTCGTTCAGCTCCCATACGAGGAAGAACGCGAAGCCGATCAGCGCGACGATGCCCAGCGCCACGACGACGGGCGAATTGAACCAGTCGAGATCCTTGCCCTTGTCGAGCATGATCTGCAGCGAGGCGACCCACAGCACGAGCAGGAGCAGGCCGACCGTATCGATCGGCAGGCGGCGCGTGGCCGATTCGCGATCGCGGAACACGAACCACGTGACGGCCGCCGCGAAGAAGCCGACCGGAATGTTGATGTAGAAGATCCACGACCAGTTGTAGTCGTAGGTGATCCAGCCGCCGAGCGACGGCCCCGCGATCGGGCCGACGAGTGCCGTCATCGACCACAGCGCGAGCGCCGTCGACGACTTCTGCCGCGGCCACGCGCCGAGCAGCAGCGCCTGCGACAGCGGCGCGAGCGGCCCCGCGACCGCCCCTTGCAGGATCCGCGCGGCGAGCAGCGTCGGCAGGTTCGGCGCGATCCCGCACAGCCACGACGCGAACACGAACAGCAGGATCGACATGACGAACAGGCGTACCTGGCCGAAGCGCTGCGTCAGCCAGCCGGTCAGCGGAATCGACACCGCGTTCGCGGCCGCGAAGATCGTGATCACCCACGTGCCTTCGTCGACCGATACGCCGAGGTCGCCCGAGATCGTCGGGATCGCGACGTTCGCGATCGACGAATCGAGCACGTTCATGAACATGGCGAGCGATACCGCGATCGTGCCGATGACGAGCTTGCCGCCCGACAGCGGCGCCTGGGGTGACGGAGATGACATGGTGTTCCTGCGTGATGAAAGGTGGCCCGGCGGGGCGCACGTGCCGGCGGCTGCCGCGCACGCGCGTGCGGCGCCTGCGCGGGCGAGCCGCGATGCGGGCGACACGCACGGCATGCGAGCGGCCCGGCAAGCGGAGGGCCGCTCGCGCGCAGCGTTGCGGTTCAGGCGTTCAATCGGATCGGCGAAGCCGTGACGGCTTCGGCAAGCAGGCAGGCCGGTCAGGAGGGCGCGACGCGCGTGACGCGTCGGCGGGCAGCGCTCACGTGGCTGCCGTAGCGTGTGTGATGGTTTTTCATCGCCACAGGCTACCGATGCGGTGAGCGGCGATCAACGCTCGCGTGCTCATTAATTCCTTTCCTGCGCCGCAATAATGTCATGGCCGTGCATCGATGACGGGCGCCTACGGCGCGGTTCGCCACGCGGTGAAGACTTCCGTCAGGAACTCGACGAACGCGCGCACCTTGCTGTCGAGCGTCGCGCGCTTCGGGTAGAGCGCGTGCAGCTCGACGTCGTCGGTGCGATGCCAGTCGGGCAGCACGATTTCGAGTTCGTTGCTCGCGATCCGCCCTGTGGTGAAGTGGGTCGAAATCAGCGCGATGCCGCCGCCGCTCGCGGCCTGGTGCAGCACCGTGACCGATTCGTTCGAGATCAGCACGGGCCGCACCGGCACGTCGGCGACGTCGCCGGCCGCGTTGGTGAGGCGTAGCGTCAGGCCGGGCGTGTCGCGGCCGACGAACAGGATGTCGTGATCGGCGAGATCCTGCGGCGTATGCGGCCGGCCGGCGCGGTCGAGATAGTGCGGGCTGGCCGCGAACTTCGCGTGCGACCAGCCGAGCGAGCGCGCGACATAGCCGGAATCCGTCAGCACGCCGGTGCGCAGCGCGACGTCGAAGCCGTGTTCGACGAGATCGAGCGCGCTGTTGTCGTAGATCAGCACGAGCTGGACCAGCGGGTAGCGCCGGCGAAACTCGGCGAGCGCCGGTTCCAGTTCGAACAGGCCGATCGCGTAGGGCACCAGCACGCGTAGCGTGCCTTCGGGTTCCGTGCGCAGCGCGCGCACCTGACGGTCCGCGTCGAGCAGGATCTCCTCGGCGCGCAGGCAGCGTTCGTAATAGTCGCGCCCGGCTTCGGTGACGGACACGCGGCGCGTCGTGCGGTACAGCAGCTGGACGCCGAGGTCGTCCTCGAGCTGCCTGACCTTGCGGCTCACGCGGCTGAGCGGCATGTCGAGTTGCGTGGCGGCGGCGGTGAAGCTGCCGCGTTCCACCACGCGCAGGAATATCCGGATGCTCTCGAGGTCCATGCGATTCGTTTCAGTGTTCGGCCTGCGCGCATCTTACCGTCGCGGGCCGGATCGCTGCAGGTCGAGCCGATTATCCCGCCCGGCGCAATAACGCATCCCGCCGCTGCCCCGTAGTGGCGGCCGGCGCGCGACCGTATGCTCGCCGCATGAAATTCGCCTTCCCCAGCATGCCGCCGCTCGCGGCCGTCCGGGCCGCGCTGCGCGACGCGCGGCCGACGCTGCCGCCCGGCGCGCTTGCCTTCGCACTCCGCAATACGGCCGCGTCGCTGCTCGCGCTCTATATCGCGTTCCGGATGAATCTGGACGATCCGAAATGGGCTGCGTCGACCGTGTGGATCGTCGCGCAGGGCAGCCGCGGGATGGGGCTGTCGAAGAGTCAGTACCGGATTCTCGGCACCGCGATCGGGGCGGCCGTCGCGCTCGCGCTGACCGGCGCGTTCGCGCAGACCCCCGAGCTGTTCCTGCCGGCGCTTGCCGCGTGGATCGGCCTGTGCGCGGGCGTCGCGACGTTCCAGCGGAATTTCCGCGCGTATGCGGCGGTGCTCGCCGGCTATACGGCCGCGATCATCGCGATGGACGCGGTATCGGCGCCGCTGCACGCATTCGATATCGCGGTCGCGCGGTTCCTGTACGTGGTGGTCGGCATCCTGTGCGCTGCGCTGTTCGACACGGTGTTCGCGCCGGGCGCGCCGCTGCAGGATGTCCGGACGCGGCTCGCGCGCTATCTCGAGCACGCGGTGGCGGTTGGCGCGGGCGCGCTGCGCCGCGAGCCGAACGACGCGGCCGTGCACCGGCTGTTCGCGGACGCGCTCGAACTCGATACGGCAGCCGAATATGCGGCGGCTGGCGCACCGCCCGTGCGTAACATGATCGGCCATCTGCGCGTGGCGGCGCTGGGCGTGCTCGCCGCGCAGGCCGCCGGGCAGGCGATCCGCGAGCATGCGGCACGCAGCGGCGACGCGCCGGAACCGCTCGTCGACGAGGCGGCAAGCGTGCTCGACCGGGTCGCCGTGTCGGGCGACTCGGGGCACGAAATAGTGGCGCTACGCGCGCGCGTGGACGACGCGTTGCGTGTCGAAGCGGCCGTGCCGGCCGGCACGGACACGTCGCGCCTGCTCACGCTCGACCGGCTGTCGGCGCTGCTCGGCGGTTTCGACCGCGCATTCGCGAGCCAGGCATTGCTCGACCGTCCGGTGCCGCCGCCCGCACGCGTGCGCTATGCGTTCCACCGCGATCCGGTGCTCGCGTGCCACAACGGCGTTCGTGCGTTCATCGCGGTGCTGGCCGCGTCGGCGATCTGGATCTTCACCGCATGGCCGGCGGGCGGCGGGTTCGTCGCGATCACGGCCGTGGTGAGCGCACTGTTCTCGACACGTCCCAATTCGGTGCGTGCGATCGTCGGTTTCCTGAAAGGCACCGCATGCGCGGCGGTCGCGGGCGTCGTCTGCAACTTCGCGCTGCTGCCCGCGGTGTCGGGCTTCGAGATGCTCGCCTACATCCTCGGCGTATTCCTGATCGGCACAGGGATCGCGATGCGCCATCCGCGCACGGCAGCGATGGGCAGTGCGTTCTCGATCTTCTTCTGGAATTTCACGTCGCCGGACAACACGACCCGCATCGGCGATACCGCGTTCCTGAACAGCGCGCTCGCGACGCTGCTCGGTATCGCGTTCGGCGCGCTGATCTTCGCGCTGGTGTTTCCCGGCGATCCCGGCACCAGCCGGCGCCGCCTGCATCGCGCGGTGCGCCGCGATCTGGCGGGGATCGCGCGCGATCCGCGTGCGTGGCCCGCGAGTGCATGGTTGAGCCGCACGGCCGACCGTCTCGCGCGCGAGCTGGGCTTCGCGGGCAGCCTGCCGCAGACGCTGATCGAGCGCGACATGCGCGATCTGCTCGCGATCTGGGGACTCGGCGACAGCCTGCTGTCGCTTGCCGAACTGGCCACGCACGAACCGGCCGTGCACCGTGCGGCAGCGGTGGTGCGTGGGCGCATCGCGCAGGCGGATTTCGCGCGGCTCGAACACACGTGCGCCGCAGCGGCCCGCGTGTTGCGGCGTCGCGCGGCCGCGCGCGACGGCGACGCTGCGCATGCGTTGCTGAGCGGCGTGGTCCTGCTGCATCGGATCGCGGACGCGGCCGCCGAGCATGGCGGCTTCCTGCGTGGCCGTCGCGATTGGGCGGGGTGGGTCAGGTGACGCGGCAGGGCGGGTCGGGCGTCGCCTCCGCGGGCAGCGGCTCGCGGTTCGGGGCAGGCAGCCTCCGCAGCCGGTGCCCGCGCGGACGAACGATCATCGTCGCGCTCCGTCAGGCGACGATCGAGGCCGGCGCGGCCACGCGATGCAGCAGCACGGGCACCGACTTCGACGTCGGCGTGTTGCATACGTCGCCGACGCTGTCGAGCGGCACGAGCGGGTTGGTTTCCGGGTAGTACGCGCCGATGCAGCCGCGCGGGATGTCGTATTCGACGAGCAGGAAGCCCGCCGCGCGCCGCTCGATGCCGTCGTGCCACACGGTTTCCATGTCGACCCAGTCGCCGGCCGCAAGGCCCAGCATCGCGAGATCGTCGCGGTTGACGAACACCACGCGGCGCTGGCCGAACACGCCGCGATAGCGGTCGTCGAGCCCGTACACGGTCGTGTTGTACTGGTCGTGCGAGCGCGTCGTCATCAGCGTCATCAGCCGCTCGCCGTGCAGCGCGCGGGCGCGCTGGATCGGCGTGTCGGTCGGCAGCGCATGCGCGATGAAGTTCGCCTTGCCCGTCGGCGTCAGCCACTCGCGGTCGCGCGACGCCACACGCAGGTGGAAGCCGCCCGGCCGTGCGATGCGCGTGTTGTAGTCGTAGAAGCCGTCGAGCGTCGCCTCGATCGCATCGCGGATCTTCGCGTAGTCGTCCTTGTATGCGAGCCAGTCGATCTTGCCGCTGCCGAACAGCGCGTGCGCCATGTGCGCGACGATCGCGGGCTCCGACATCAGGTTCGGCGACGCCGGCTTGTTCATCCCGTACGACACGTGGACCATGCTCATCGAATCCTCGACCGTCACGCCTTGCGCGACGTTGTCCTGCAGGTCGATCTCGGTGCGGCCGAGCGTCGGCAGGATCAGCGCGTCGCGGCCGTGGATCAGGTGGCTGCGGTTCAGCTTCGTCGTGATGTGCACGGACAGTTCGCAGCGGCGCATGCCTTCCCACGTGCGCGGCGTGTCGGGCGTCGCCATCGCGAAGTTGCCGCCGAGACCGATCAGCACCTTCACGCGGCCGTCGAGCATCCCTTCGATCGTCTCGACGACGTCGTAGCCGTGGTGGCGCGGCGGTTCGAAATCGAACACGTGGCCGAGCCGGTCGAGGAACGCCTGCGACGGCTTTTCCTCGATGCCGACCGTGCGGTTGCCCTGCACGTTCGAGTGGCCGCGCACCGGGCACAGGCCCGCGCCGGGGCGACCGATATTGCCGCGCATCAGCATCAGGTTGGTCAGCATCTGCACGGTCGCGACCGAATGCTTGTGCTGCGTGATGCCCATCCCCCACGTCGCGATCACGCGTTCGCTGCGCGCATAGCGCTGCGCAAGCGCGTCGATCTGCTCGTACGGCACGCCGCTTTCGGCGGTCAGCGCGGACCAGCTTTCGGCGCGCAGATCGTCGGCGAACGCGTCGAAACCGGCCGTGTGCTCGTCGATGAATGCGGTGTCGATGACGCGCGGCGCACCGGCCGCGCGCGCGGCGTCGTCGAGTTCGAGCACGCGCTTGGCCATTCCCTTGATCAGCGCGAAATCGCCGCCGATCGTCGGCTGGATGAACGTCGATGCGATCTTCGTGCCCGACATCGTCAGCATCTCCAGCGGGCTTTGCGGATCGGCGAAGCGTTCGAGCCCGCGCTCCTTCAGCGGGTTGATCGACACGATCGTCGCGCCGCGCTTCGCGCACTCGCGCAGCTCGCCCATCATCCGCGGGTGGTTGGTCGCGGGGTTCTGGCCGAAGATCAGCAGCATGTCCGCATGCTCGAAATCGTCGAGCGTGACCGTGCCCTTGCCGACGCCGACCGACGCCGGCAGCCCGCGGCTCGTCGCCTCGTGGCACATGTTCGAGCAGTCGGGGAAGTTGTTGGTGCCGTACAGGCGCACGAACAACTGATAGAGGAACGCGGCCTCGTTGCTGGCGCGGCCGGACGTATAGAACGCGGCCTGGTTCGGGTCGGGCAGCGCGCGCAGGTGGCGCGCGATCAGCGCGAACGCGTCGTCCCACGCGATCGGCACGTAGCGGTCGGTCCGCGCGTCGTACACCATCGGATCGGTGAGCCGGCCGTGCTGTTCGAGCTCGAAATCCGACTGTTCGAGCAGTTCGGTCACCGTGTGCGCGGCGAAGAATTCGGGCGTCACGCGCTTGCTCGTCGCTTCCGCGGCCACGGCCTTCACGCCGTTCTCGCAGAATTCGAACGTCGAGGCGTGCTGGCGGTCCGGCCACGCACAGCCGGGGCAGTCGAAGCCGTCCGGCTGGTTCTGGCGCAGCAGCGTCCGGTAGTTGCCGCCGGCGACCTTTTCCTTGATCAGGTTGATCGTGACGGCTTTCAGCGCGCCCCAGCCGGCGGCCGGGTGGGTGTACGGTTCGATGCGCGCGGTGGCGGATTTCTTTTTCATCAGAATTTGCTCAGAGAAACCCGGCCATTGATGGCGGGAAGGAAAGGCGTGCGGTTGACAGGCAGCTTCTTCCACGGGATAGGATCACCGGTATGGTCCTCGTCTACCGTTACCGCGTGAAGTCGCTCAACGGACTGCTCAACAAGCAGAGCCGTGCGGTGAATTACGTCTGGAACTTCTGCAACGACACGCAGAAGCACGCGCTCAAGTGGAGCAAGAAGTGGCCGACCGGTTTTGACCTGAACGTGCTGACGACCGGGAGTAGCAAGGAACTTGGTATTCATTCCGGCACGATCAACGCGACGTGCGAGCAATATGCGAAGTCGCGCAGTCAGCACCGTCGGCCCTACCTGCGCTATCGCGGCAGGAAATCGCTCGGCTGGGTGCCGCTGAAAGGCCGCGACCTGAAGCGTGAAGGCGACGCGTTTCGTTTCGCCGGCAACACCTTCCGCGTATTCAACAGCCGACCGCTTCCTGAAGGCAAGATCAAGGATGGAACCAACTTTGCGCAGGATGCGCGCGGCAACTGGTTTCTCAACATCGCGATCGAGATGTCCGATGTTCAGGCTCGACCGATCCGTTCCGGTGTGGGCATCGATCTCGGCCTGAAAGACTTCGCCACACTTTCGACCGGCGAGAAACTGCCCAATGACCGGTTCGGTCGACGAGCGGCGGAAAAGCTGGCGAAAGCGCAACGGGCGCGAAAGCACAAAAGGCATATCGCGAAGCTGCACGCCAAGGTCGCGAATGCGCGTGCTGATTTCCAACATAAGCTTGCGCTCGATCTGGTGCGGCGCTTCGATTACATCGCGGTCGGCAACGTATCTGCCGTCAAACTCGCCAGAACCAGGATGGCGAAGAGCGTCTACGACGCATCCTGGTCGTCCTTCCGGAACAAGCTCCGCTACAAAGCGATCGCGCACGGGGCCACGTTCGAGGAAGTCGACGAAAGCGGTTCTACCCAGTCCTGTTCGTCGTGCGGGTCGAAAGACAGCACGACGCGGCCGAAAGGTATCGCGGGACTGCGAATAAGAGAGTGGGCTTGTGGTGGCTGTGGTGTCTTGCATGATCGGGATACCAACGCTGCGCTGAACATTCTCCGATGCGGGCGTGCATCGCCAGGTGTGGGAATCCGCAGCCTTTAGGCGGTGGACGACGTCAAGATGCCGGGTGTCGGGGTCGATGCGTGCAGAGTACGCGCGGCGCCCGTGCGGCTGTGTGTACACCTGTTCACTTCAAAAAAGAGTACAGTTTCGGCCATTCATCCCGTGCGGATCGCAACTGTGTTGCTGAAGGGAAGTTGAAAGGGAGGCGCGTGAAGCGTTACGAACAACTGGCCGACGATCTCCAGGCGCAGATCGAGCGGGGCGTGTACCGGCCCGGCGAGCGGATTCCGTCGGTGAGGCACGCGAGCCGGCAGCAGCAGCTCAGCGTCACGACCGTGCTGCGCGCGTACCTCGTGCTGGAAAGCCGCGGCCTGATCGAGAGCCGGCCGCAGTCGGGCTATTTCGTGCGGGCGCGCACGGCGGCGCCGGCCGAGGCCGAGCTGCATGTCTCCGCGCCGGCCGCCGAGCCGTCGGCCGTGGACGTGAGCCGGCTCGTGCTGTCGACGCTGCGCTCGATCGCGCGCGACGACGCGGTGCCGCTCGGCTCGCCGTACCCCGACGCATCGCAATTTCCGGTGCAGCGCCTCGCGCGCTATGCGCAGGCGATCGGGCGGCGCCGCACGCGCTGGGGCGTGATCGACGATCTGCCGCCGGGCAACCAGGAGCTGATTCGCCAGATCGCGCGGCGCTATGCGGAGCGCGGGGTCGCGGTCGAGCCGGGCGAGATCGTGATGACGATCGGCGCGACCGAGGCGATCAACCTGTGCCTGCAGGCCGTCGCGAAGCCGGGCGACACGATCGCGGTGGAGTCGCCGACCTTCTACGCGATGCTGCACGCGATCGAGCGGATGGGCATGCGCGCGCTGGAAGTCGCGACGCACCCGGGCGACGGCATCGATCTCGACGCCCTTGAGCGGATTCTCGTGCGCGAGCGCATCGCCGCATGCATGGTGATGCCGAATTTCCAGAATCCGCTCGGCTTCCAGATGCCCGATGCGCGCAAGCGCGCGCTCGTCGAACTGCTCGCGAAGCACGGCGTGCCGGCGATCGAGAGCGACGTCTATCACGAGCTGCACTTCGGCGACACGGCGCCGGGCGCGCTGAAGTCGTTCGATCGCGACGGGCTGGTGCTGCATTGCGCGTCGTTCACGAAGAGCCTGTCGCCGCGCTACCGGATCGGCTGGGCGATGCCGGGCCGTTACCGCGACCAGGTCGAGAAGCTGAAATTCCTGAACACGCTCGCGACGCCCGCGATCGAGCAACTCGCGATCGCCGAGTATCTGAAACACGACGGCTACGATTTTCACCTGCGGCGCATGCGCAAGCTGTATGCGCAGCAGGCGAGCCTGATGAGCGCGATGGTGCGGCGTTTCTTCCCGGAGGGCACGCGGCTGTCGCAGCCGCAGGGCGGGTATGTGCTGTGGGTCGAGCTGCCGCGGCGCGTCGATGCGATGAAGCTGTATACGCTGGCGCTCGCGCAACGGATCACGGTCGGGCCCGGGCACATGTTCTCTGCCGGCACCGATTACCGGCATTTCATCCGGCTCAACTACAGCTACCCGTGGTCGCGGCAGATCGAGGACGCGCTGAAGGTGCTGGGGCGGCTCGCATCGGAGTGCGCGGCGCGTTGAGCGTTGCCGCGCGGCGGATGCGCGTACACGCGCCGCGCGAACTCCGGCAGCACCGCGATCGGGTGGTTGAACAGGTCGGTCTGGATCGTCTCGTCGTCGACCCACGTCGTCGTATCGGTGAAGCAGCACAGTTCGAGCGGAATGCGTGCCGTGAAGGCGGGTCGATCGGCTCCCGAATCGGCTCACCTTTGTGCAGGTGTCCTCTGCATCGAGGTGAAGGCGGGCGGTGAATCCGTATCACCGCAAGCCGGCGTGCGAGCCGGTTGCCGGATGCGGCGTACACAGGGACTTGATCGGCCCGAAGGCATGACGGCAGGCCTTCGCATTTCGATGCGCGCGATCGGCGATCCATGCAATCATGCGGACGTCGCAGGCGTCGTCGGCGTGCCGCGCGCGTTGGCGTGTTGCTCGTCCGGCGATGGTGAGCGAGACGCGACCTCGTCGCGCACCCGTTCGTGGCCCGTCACTTCGACTTCACGCATTTCACGCATGCAAGATTCCAACGAAAGCCGTCCGTCGCGCGTGCGGCTGCTGAAAGGTGTCCTCCCGATCCGTCGCGCGGGCGCCGTCCGCGACATCTTCGCGGGCATGTCGCTCGCGTCGATGGACATCCCGCAGGTGCTCGGCTACGCGCGCATCGCCGGCATGCCGGCCGTCACGGGGCTCTACACGGTGTTCCTGCCGCTCGTTGCGTTCGCGTGCTTCGGCGCGTCGCGCCATCTCGTGGTCGCCGCCGATTCGGCGACCGCGACGATTTTCGCGAGCCGGCTGTCGTCGATGGCGCCGGCCGGCAGCGCCGACTATGCGGCGCTCGCCGGCATGGTCGCGTTGCTGACCGCCGCGATGCTGCTGCTCGCGCGCATCTTCAAGCTCGGCTTTCTCGCCGATTTCCTGTCGCGTACGGTGCTGGTCGGCTTTCTTGCCGGCGTCGGCGTGCAGGTGTCGATCGCGATGCTCGGCGACATGCTCGGCCTGTCCGTGCCGTACCCGGCGTCGCGCAGCCTCGCGCAACTCGACTACGTCGTCACACACCTCGTTCACGCGCACCGGCCGACGCTCGCGCTCGCGGCGCTCGTCGTCGTCGCGATTCTCGTGTGCAAGCGGTTCCTGCCGCGCGTGCCGATGCCGATGATCGCGGTCGCGGGCAGCATCGCCGCGAGCGCCGCGTTCGGCTTCGCCGCGCACGGCATCGCGGTGCTCGGGCCCGTGGCGGGCGGGCTGCCGCCGCTGCGCTGGCCGTCCGTCACGTGGCAGCAGTGCCTCGATCTCGTGCCGGTCGCCGCTTCGTGCTTCGTGATGATCATCGCGCAGAGCGCGGCCGCCGCGCGCGTGTTCGCGCAGCAGTATGGCGAGGACGTCGACACCAATGCCGACATCCTCGGCCTCGCGGCCGCGAACGCGGCGGCGGCGCTCGGCGGTGCGTTCGTCGTCAACGGCAGCCCGACGCAGACGGCGATGGCGGACGGCGCGGGCGTGCGCAGCCAGATCGGGCATCTCGCGTTCGCCGCCGTCGTGGCCGTCGTGCTGCTGTTTTTCAGCCCGTACCTGCAGTATCTGCCGCATGCGGTGCTGGCCGGCATCGTGTTTACGATCGCGCTCGGGCTGATCAACGTGCGCAGCCTCGCGGCGATCCGCCGGGAAAGCCCCGGCGAATTCACGCTCGCGCTGGTCACGGCCGCGGCCGTCGTGACCGTCGGCGTCGAGCAGGGCATCCTGCTGGCCGTCGCGCTGTCGCTGATGCGGCACGTGCGCCACAGCTACCAGCCGCACACGATGGTGCTCGAACCTGTCGCCGGCAACGGGCGGTGGCAGCCGGTACCTACCCGGCGCGGCGCGATGACGGCGCCCGGGCTGATCGTCTACCGGTTCGGCTCCGACCTGTTCTTCGCGAACGATCATCTGTTCGCTGCCGAAGTGACCGCGCTCGTCGATGCGGCGCCGGTGCCGCCGCGCTGGTTCGTCGTCGATGCGGGCGCGATCACCGATGTCGACTATTCGGCCGCGCGTACCTTGATCGATCTCGTCCGGGCGCTGCATGCGCGCGGAATCGGCGTGCTGTTCGGGCGCGTGAACCGCTATCTGCGCGCAGACATGGATCGTCACGGGATCACCGGGGTGGTCGGCGCGTCGTGCATCTTCGCCACGCTGCATCAGGCGCTGGAGGCGGCGGGCACGACGCCCGCGCCGCAGGAGCCGGGTACGGTGTAGGGCCTGCCCCACGAATGCATTTTTCCAAACAGGGGAGCGTGCGTTATTAGCGTGAACAGGCCCTGGCGCCGCGGCGCTACGCGAGCGCGCGCAGCCGTGCGAAACCGTTGCGCAGGCAGCGGGCCAGTTCCGTCGCGGCCGGTGTGTGCTGGCCGCGCGGCACGTGCAGGTTGATCGAGAAATTCGGCAGGGCGGGCAGGCCGCTGCCGGCCGGCAGGATGTCGAGATCGGGCGGCACGGTGGACGCGAGCCAGACGGTCACGGCCAGATCGGCGCGCACGGTCGCGGCCGTGGCATCGAAGCTGCCGTTCTCGAACACGGTGCGCCACGGGCGATCGCAGCCGCGCAGTGCATCGAGCACCGTCGGGCGGAATGCGCAGGTCTGCGCGACCATCGATACCGGCAGCGGCGAGTGCCGATGCGCGGTGCCGCCTTTCGCGCCGACCCACACCAGCCGGTCGACGGCGATGCACTCGCCGCGCGACGATCCGACCGGCGCCTCGATCAGCGCGACGTCGAGGTCACCGTGCGTGAGCCCGCGCCGCAGCTCCGGCGATGCCGCGCACACGAGCGTGAGCGCGACCTGCGGATGCGCGTGGGCATAGCTTCTCAGGATCGGCGCGAGACAGGTGCCGACCAGGTCCTGCGGCGCACCGAGACGCACCGCGCCTTCCACCGCACCGGCGCTCAGGTCGGCGAGCAGCGCATCGTGGACGGCGAGCAGCCGGCGCGCCTGTTCGAGCAGCCGCTCGCCGGCCGCCGTCAGCAGCAGATTGCGATGCTCGCGGACGAACAGCGGGCCCGACAGCATTTCGAGCCGCGCGACCTGCTGGCTGATCGCGCCCTGCGTCAGGTGCAGCGCGTGGCCGGCCGCCGTCATGCTGCGATGATCGGCCACCGAGACGAATGCGCGTAGCAGCGCGAGGTCGAGATTGCGTGCCATGCGTCGCATTATGAATGCTAATGCAAGGCATAAAAAGCTTTCGCTGTCGTAATGCCGGAATCACAGGTAAAAAAGGGGCATCAATAACGACGACCGGGAGCCTTCGTGCCGCTTCACGACTATCTGCCGCTGGTGCTGTTCGTGATCGTGTCCACCGTGACGCCGGGCGGCGCGACGACGCTCGCGACCGCATCGGGCGCGCATTTCGGCTATCGGCGTTCGCTGCCGCTGATGGCGGGCATCGCGGCGGGCCTCGCGTCGATGGCGGCGGCGGCCGCCGCCGGGCTCGGCAGTGTGCTGCTCGCGCTGCCGGCGTTGCAGCTCGCGATGAGGGCGGCCGGTTCGGCGTACCTGATGTGGCTCGCCGTGCGCATCGGACGTGGCGGCAAGCCGCGGCTCGATGCCGACGTGCACCGGCCGCAAGGGTTCGTCAGCGGCGTGTGGATGCTGTGGCACAACCCGAAAGGCTGGGCGATGACGCTCGGCGCGGCCGCGTCGTTCGCGGCGCTCGCGTCGGGGCCGGCGCGGCTCGGCGTGCTGCTCGGCCTTGCATTCGGCGTGGCCGCGATGGTGTCGTTGTCGCTGTGGTGTTTTGCCGGGCTGCTGTTCGCGCGCGTGTTGCGCACGGAGCGGCAGTGGCGTTGGCTGAATGCAGGGCTCGGCGTGCTGCTCGCGGCGTCGATCGTGCCGATGTGGCTGCCGTAGCGAAAGGCCGCGCACGCGGCACGGCCCGTGTTCAGCGTCACCTGGCCGATGCGTTGCGGGCCCGTCGGTTGCCGGCGCCCGCACCGGCCGAGCGCAACGGCAGCCGCAGCGTCGTCACGAAGCTCGCCGCATGCAGCGCGCACAGCAGGCCGAACGCCCACGCATACGCGACGGCCTGCGTGCCGCCCGCCGCGACCGATTCGGCCTGCAGCCGCCACGCGAGAAACAGCGTGCATAGCGTCGTGAACGTCGGGCCGCCGAGCCGCTGCACGATATTGAGCGACGTGGTTGCCATCGGCAGGTTGCGGCGCTCGACCGACGCATACGCGGCGGCGATCGACGGTGCGCCGATCGCACTCTGGCCCATGCCGCGCAGAAACAGCGCCGGTACGAGCACGAGCGGATCGTAGCCGGTCAGCGCGAGGAACACGAACGGCAGCGTGGCGGCGAGTGCGAGCAAGGCGCCGCCGGCGGCGAGCCGGCGTACGCCGAACCGGCTCGTCAGCGCGCCCATCGACGGATAGGTGACGAGCATCCCGAGCCCGAGCGGCGCGAGCAGCCAGCCCATCTCGCCCGGCGAGCGCCCACACGCCTGGATCAGGAACACGGGGATCAGCATCTGGCCGGCGTACAACGCACCGTTCGACAGGAACTGCGTGCCGGCCGCCGCGCCGAACACGCGCGAGCGAAACAGCGCGAGATCGATCAGCGCACGCTCGCCCCGGCGGCGCTCGAAGCGCACGAACGCGACGAGCAAGAGCGCCGAGCCTGCGACCGCCGCGATGCCGGTCATCGCGCCGATCCGCTCGACGCCGTACAGGAACAACACGAGGCCCGGCGACAGCAACGCGAGGCCGATCCAGTCGAGTTCGCGCCGCGGCGCATCGTCCCGGTCGCCGGGCAGGAACCGTACCGCCAGCGCGAGCGCGAGCGCGCCGACGGGCAGGTTCACCAGAAACAGCCAGCGCCACGACGTGTGTTGCAGGATCGCGCCGGCCACGACCGGGCCGAGGATCGGCGCGAGCAGCACCGGCACCGCCGCGTAGCCGATCACGCGCGCCATCTGCTGGCCGGCGACGCGCGCGATCATCATCTGCGCCATCGGCGCGAGCAAACCGCCGCTGACGCCTTGCAGCACGCGAAACGCGATCAGCGACGGCGCGGACCACGCGAGCCCGCACAGCGCCGACGTCAGCGTGAACGCCGAGAAACACCACAGGTACAGCGCCTTCGCGCCGATGCGATCGACGAGCCAGCCGCTCAGCGGCAGCACCAGCGTCAGCGCGAGCAGGTAGCCGCTCGTCACCCACTGGATCGTCGACAGGCTCGCATGCAGGTCGGTCGCGAGGCTCGACAGCGACACGTTGACGATCGTCGCATCGAGTTGCGACAGCAGCGAACCGAGCGTCGCGACCGCGCTGACTTTCCAGATCGACGGATCGAGCCGGCCGGCCGCGCGGCCCGGTGCCGGCCGGATGCGTGGGGCGCTCACGCGCCGCGCCGGTCGAGCAGCGCGACGATGTCCTGCGTCGTGCCCGTCTCGCCGAGGCGCGGGAACAGCCGCTCGACGCTGTTGACGTGCGCGTCGGCATTGAGGTCGGTCATCGCGTCGACGGCGAGCGTCACGTGATAGCCGAGTTCGTGCGCCTGCCGCGCGGTCGATTCGACGCCGATGCTCGTCGCGACGCCGGCCAGCACGATCTGCGTGACGCCGACTGCCTTCAGATGCGCGTCGAGACCGGTGCCGGTGAAGGCGCCCCAGGTGTGCTTCGTCACCACGTGGTCGCCTGGCTGGTGGTTCAGTTCGGGTACGAGTTCGGTCCAGTCGGCGGGAAGTTGCGCCGTGCGCGGCGGTTGCTCGGTGCGGCCCGGCGCGCCGCCCGCGACGTTGACCAGCACGACCGGCAGGCCACGGCTGCGGAATGCGTCGAGCAGTTCGCGGGCGTGCGCGATCACCGGTGCGACCGGGTGCGCGGTGGGGAGGGCGACGATGCCTTTCTGCAGGTCGATGACGACCAGCGCCGTGTTCGTGTCGAGACGGGTTGCGCTCATGATGGGGCTCCGGGGAAAGGGCGAAGAAAGCCGGGCGCGCGCCTGCCGAGCGGCGCACCGGCCGGGTTCATTGCTCACCGATGCGGCGGATCAGCGGGATGGCCGCCGCGAGCGTGTCGATGTCTTGCGGATCGAGTTGTTCGATCGCCGCGCCGAGCCACTTGTGTTTCGCGGCATTGCGCTTGCGCCGCGCGTCGAGGCCGGCCGCGGTGAGTTTGAACAGGATCTGGCGGCCGTCGGTCGGATGCGGCTCGCGCTCGACGAGCGCGTCTTCCTCGAGGCTCGCGAGGATCGCCTTCATCGACTGCGGCTTCATCGCTTCGGCGCGCGCGAGATCGGCGGTCGTCATCGGCCCGTGCCGATCGAGCCGCGCGAGCGCGCTCGTCTGCGACATGCCGAGCCCTCCGGAATCGACCTCGGAGCGCAGCCGGCGGATGAACTGGCCGACCGCGAGGGTCAGGTCGGCGGCGACGGTTTCGGCGGAAACGCCGGGTTTGCGTGGCGGGTTCATGCGGCGAATCTTAGGACACGACAGCTAAACTTGCAAGTTTAGCTGTCGAATTGATCGCCGGCTGGCGACACCGTCAGCACGCGATTACATGCGCCGATGCAGGACCCGTACGACTTCGCTGTATCGCGGGGTCGCGTTTTCGTGCAGCAGATCGCCGAGGTACTGGCCGAGTTCGTCCGCGGCGAGCGCGGATGGAATCTGCAGATTGGCCGGGCGCCGTTTGCCTTCGGCGCCGAGATCGAATACGGCCCAGCGGCCGTCCGTGCGCACGACGGCGAGCAGCCGGCCGAATGCGTTGAAGCGGTATTCGTGCTGCATGGCGTCGCTCCCGTGGCGTGAACGCGCCGGCTGCCCGTACGCGTTTACTGGATCGAACAGGACAGCCAGCGATGGATCCTGATTGCGTCGCTCGAAACGCCGGCACGCGTCGGTGCGCCGAGCAGCACGACCGTTTCGCGGCGGCCTTTCACGCGCATGCGCATCACGACCCCGTGCCCCGATTCGTTGATGAAGCCGGTTTTCTGCAGCCGGATCGGCAGGCGGCGGTAGCGCACGAGCGGGTCGGAATTCACGTACACGAGTTCGCCGTCGCCGGGGCGCACGGTGGTCGACAGATCGGTCGAGAAATAGCGGATCAGCGGATCCCGCGCGGCCGCGCCGACGAGCCGCGCGAGGTCTTCCGCCGTCGACACGTTGTGCGGCGACAGGCCGGTCGGCTCGCGGAAGTGCGTATGCCGCATGCCGAGCTGGCGCGCTTTCCGGTTCATCGCGTTGACGAATGCCGCGCGCCCGCCCGGGTAGTCGCGGCTCAGCGCGGCGGCCGCGCGGTTCTCCGACGACATCAGCGCGATATGGAACATCTCGCGGCGCGACAGTTCCGAGCCGACCTGCAGGCGCGAACCGGTGAACTTGATCGTGTCGCGGTCGCGTGCGGTCACGCGCAGCACGCCGTTCAGCGGCCGATCGGCGTCGCGCGCGACGACGGCCGTCATCAGTTTCGAGATCGACGCGATCGGCCGCACGGTGCGTGCGTGGCGGGCCAGCAGCGGCGTGCCGGAATCGACGTCGAGCACGTAGGCCGCGCGCGAATGCAGCGTCCCGACCGCGCGCGGGGTGTAGCCGCAGCTGGCGAGCAATGTCGGTTTCGCGGCCGGGCGCGGCCGCACGGCGGTCGTGCGTTTCGCGCGCCGCTGCTGCGGCGCGGGTGCCGCGTGGCGTTTGGCCGCCTGATGCGTCACGCGCGAGCGGCGATGCTTGACGGCCTTTTTCTTGCGATGGGGTTGCTTCTTGACGACCTTCGTGTGTGCATGCGGCTGCGCATGGGCGGTGCGATGCGGCTGCACGCGCTGCGCGGACGCATTCGTGGCGAATGCCAGCAGCAGGAACGACAGGGCGAGGATCAGGGTGATCCGGGCGCGAGGCACGCGCGCGATGAGGCCGGTCAAGCGAAAGTCTCCTTTTCACGCGCGATGCGGCTGCGCGGATGCATGGGCGGTCGGCGGGTGCGGGAAATTATACGGTCGATCGCGGAGCGATGACGATTCGATGACGCGCAATGACGCGCGATACGGGAGGATTCCGATCGTTTTCGAATTGTCGGGCAGCGATGCGCGTGGGACAGGACGCGAACAGAAGGCGAGCAGATGTGCGGGTCAGCGCGGCCAGTTTCGCCGCGATACGACCGCAAAAGTGACCGCGATCGAACCCGTCACCGCGCGCGGCGGCGTGTCGTCCAGCGCATCGCCGAAGCGAAAGCGGCGGCCGCGCCCGTCGGTGCGTTCGGTACGACGTTTCGGTGCGCGCGTATCGGCGGCGACGACGCATGCGTTTGCGTCCGCGACATCGCATGGGGGCTCGACTACGCAGTCGGCAGCTTGATCGACGGACATGAAAGTGTATTCCGGGAAGGGCATGTCCGTATTGAACGCCATTGCGTTCGATCGGTAAAATGAATATTTCAATCGTTATGATTCCACGAAAGAATGGAACTGAAGCTGCTGCGCACGTTCCTGACGGTCACCGAGCTGTGCCATTTCAGCCGTGCGGCCGATGCACTGCACATGAGCCAGCCCGCGCTCAGCAAGCAGATCGGCGCACTCGAGGCGAGCCTCGGCGGCAAGCTGTTCGAGCGCGGCCGGCATGGCGCGGAACTCACGCCGTTCGGCGAACGCTTCCTGCCCGACGCGCAGGCGCTCGTGCGCGATGCCGACGAAATCCTGGCGCGCGCGCGGGAAGCGACGAGCGGGCAGCGCGGACATTTGCGGCTCGGCATCTGCCTGTCGGTGCTGACGCTCGTGCCGAAACTGATCGCCGAGTTTCGTCGCTGCAATCCGGGTATCGCGGTGACGCTGAGCGACCTGTCGTCGTCCGAACAGACGCGCCGGCTGCGCGCCGGCAAGCTCGACGCCGGTTTCCTGCGCCTGCCTTCCGACGAAGGCTTGTCGTCGTTCAAGGTGACCGACGAGGCGCTCGCGCTCGCGGTGCCGCCGCATCTCGGCTTCAAGCGCGTGCCGGCCAACCTCGACGTGCTCAATGAAATCGGCTTCATCGCGCTGCAGCGTGCGCGCGGCCCGGGGCTGGCCGCGCAGATCGACCGGTGGTGCGTCGAGCGCCGCTTCGTGCCGCACGTGATGCAGCAGGCGGAAGACGTGCAGTCGGTGCTGACGTCGGTCGCGGCCGGCGTTGGCGTCGCCTTCATCCCGTCGAGCGCGCGGTATCTGCTGCGCGACGCGACGGTGCTGCCGCTCGACGGCCGGGACGCGAAGTGGCGCGTGGGGCTCGCATGGCGGTCCGAGCGCGACGATCCCGTCACCGCGCGTTTCGTGTCGTTCATGCGCGCGGCGCTCAAGGGCGCGTGACGCGGCGTATAGTGTCCGCGATCGTTTTCTCCATGCATGCCGGCCCGACGCCGGCCGACGAACCCGAACCGATGACTTCAGAATCCGACGAATCCCCGCTCGATCCCGCACTCGTCGCCACGCTCGCGACGCTGAACGAAGCCGCGAGCGATCCGGCCGGCAAGACGTGGTCGCTGCCGAAGATCGCGAAGCGCACGCAACTGCCGATGAGCACGCTGCGGCGCGTGCTCACGCAGTTGGACGCAGCAGGCCTGAGCGCGACGACGTTGAACGAGGACGGTACCGGCAGCGCGGCGCTGACCGACGAAGGGCGCGCGGTGTGCGCGCAACTGTTCGGCGCGAACGACGCCCAATGAATGAAAAACGGGCCGCCGATGCGGCCCGTTCATCACCGAACGACGGCAGGTCCGGTCGTGCGGCCCGCGCGGGTAGTGCACGGGCCGGCACGCCGTCATCGGTGCGACATCAGAACCACTGCTTGTAGCGGCGCACGTAGATCGTCTTGACGATCTGCGCGAGCACGATGTAGCCGACCATCGTCGCGGCGAGCCACAGCCAGTAGGTGCTCGGCAGGTGCATGAAGCCGATCGCCTCCGCGAACGGCGAGAACGGCAGCCAGCAGCCGATCGCGATCGCGGTGAAGGTCGACAGCAGCACCGGCAGCGACGCCGTGCTTTGCAGGAACGGGATCTTCTGCGTGCGCAGCAGATGCACGACGAGCGTCTGCGACACGAGACTCTCGATGAACCAGCCCGAATTCATCACGATCTGGCCGCTCGCGCCGCCGTTCAGGTGATACAGCGCGCCCGCGCCGAACACGGTCCACATCAGGACGTACGTCGTGATGTCGAACACCGACGACGTGGGCCCGACCCACAGCATGAAGCGGCCGATGTTGCCGGCTTCCCACTTGCGCGGCTTCTTCAGGAACTCGGGGTCCATCCTGTCCCACGGCAGCAGCATCTGCGACGTGTCGTAGATCAGGTTCAGCACGAGCAGTTGCGTCGCGAGCATCGGCTCCCACGGCAGGAACGCGCTGGCGACGAGCACCGAGAACACGTTGCCGAAGTTCGAGCTGGCCGTCATGTTCAGGTACTTCAGGATGTTGCCGAACGTCTCGCGGCCCTTGATCACGCCTTCCTCCAGCACCATCAGGCTCTTTTCGAGCAGGATGATGTCGGCGGTTTCCTTCGCGATGTCGGCGCCGCTGTCGACCGAGATGCCGACGTCCGCGTCGCGCAGCGCGGGCGCATCGTTGATCCCGTCGCCGAGGAAGCCGACCGTGTGGCCGTTCGCCTGCAGCGCCTTGACGATGCGCGCCTTCTGCAGCGGCGTGAGCTTCGCGAACACGGTCGTGCGTTCGACCGCCTGCGCGAGCGTCGCATCGTCGAGCGCATCGATTTCCGTACCGAGCATCGGCTTGCCCGGGGCGAGGCCGACCTGGCGGCACACCTTCATCGTGACGGTCGCGTTGTCGCCCGTCAGCACCTTCACCGCGACGCCGTTCTCGCGCAGCGCGGCGAGCGCCGGCGCGGCCGATTCCTTCGGCGGATCGAGGAAGGTCAGGAAGCCGCGCACGACGAGATCACGTTCGTCGGCGGTGCGGTATTGCGCGCGTTCGTCGCCGCGCGGGATCGTGCGCGTCGCAAGCACGAGCACGCGGAAGCCGTCCTCGTTGTACGCGGTGGCTTGTTCGAGCAATCGCTTGCGCGCGACGAAGTCGAGCGGGCGCACGCCATCTTCGTCCTGCACGTGCGTGGAGACCGCCAGCATTTCCTCGACCGCGCCCTTGCAGATCAGCAGATGCGTGCCGCGCGTGTCCTCGACGACGACCGACAGGCGGCGCCGCACGAAATCGAACGGCAGTTCGTCGATCTTCTTGTAACCCTGCGGCTTCACGCGTTCGCCGATCTCGTCGGCGCGCGCGACGACCGCGATGTCGATCAGGTTCTTCTGGCCGCTCTGGTGGAAGCTGTTCAGCCAGCCGAGCCGCAGGATGTCCTCGTTCTTGTGACCGGACAGATCGAGGTGGTGTTCGAGGATGATCTTGTCCTGCGTGAGCGTGCCGGTCTTGTCGGTACAGAGTACGTCCATCGCGCCGAAGTTCTGCACCGAGTTCAGCCGCTTGACGACGACCTTGCGGCGCGCCATCGCGACCGCGCCGCGCGCGAGGTTCGCGCTGACGATCATCGGCAGCATCTCGGGCGTGAGGCCCACGGCCACCGCGAGCGCGAACGTGAGGGCACTCAGCCAGTCGCCCTTGGTCAGGCCGTTGATCATGAACACGATCGGCACCATCACGAACATGAACTTGATCAGCAGCCAGCTCACGCTCGCCACCCCGCGGTCGAAGCTCGTCTCGATGCGCTTGTGGCTCACGACGTTGCGCGCGAGCGAGCCGAAGTACGTGTCCTCGCCGGTCGCGACGACGACCGCCGTCGCCGTGCCGCTGACGACGTTGGTGCCCATGAAGCAGACGTTCTCGAGATCGAGCGGCGACGCCGGTGCGTCGTTGGCCGCGCCGGCCGCGGGCGCGCCTGCGGATTTGCCGGCCACCGCGCCGAGCGTGTCGTACTTCTCGACCGGCAGCGCCTCGCCGGTCAGCACGGCCTGGCTGATGAACAGGTCGCGCGACGCGAGCAGGCGCACGTCGGCGGGGATCATGTCGCCGGCGGACAGATGCACGATGTCGCCGACGACGACCTCGCGCATCGGCACTTCGCGGCGCGACGGCTCGGCCGCATCGGTCACCGCGCGCTGCACGGTGGCCGTCGTGCGGACCATCGCCTTGAGCTTCTCGGCCGCGCGCAGCGAACGGAATTCCTGCACGAAGCGCAGCAGCGCGCTGATCGTGACCATCGTCAGCAGGATCGTCATGCCGACGTAATCGCGATCGTCGGGCGCCGCGAAGTAGACGTCGGTAAAGAAGCTGATGGCGGCCAGCACCAGCAGCACGTAGACGAACGGGTTGTGGAACGAGAGCAGCAACTGGCGAGTCCAGTGCGGAGGCTTGTCGTGCGCGATTTCGTTCGGGCCGTCATGCTGCAGGCGGTCGGCGGCCTGATCGTAGGTGAGGCCGCGCGTGCTGGTGCGCAGCGACTTCAGCGTGTCTTCGAGCGGGCGGGCCGCTTCCCGCGCGGCGCGCATGATGCGCGGTTCGTTCTGCTGGCCGGCGCCGGCCTTGATGAAGCCGCGCTGTTTGTTGTGCGAGGTGTTGTGTCGTGTCGTCATGAGTCGCTCCTTGCGCACGAGGCGGCGGGCGGGGAGCGGCCGTGACGTTATCGACGCACGAACGCTCCCCGCCGCGTCGCGTCAGGCGCGATCGGCTGTGGATCGGTAAAGGCGGGAACGCTCGCCGGCGCGCGCGAGGCGCACGGCGTGTCGATGCGCGGCGTCGCACCGGCGAGCGGTAATCGACTACTGTCGTCTGAGTTCATCTGCACTCCTGTCGGTTGCGAATGGTCGGCACGGGCGATCGGCAGCGGCGCGCGCCACGAGGCGCGCGGCCGGACGGCACGCGAACGGAGGGCGCACGCGGCTGGCGCCGCGCGCGGCACGAACGCACACGCGCGACAGCGCGTCGCGTGCATTCGACAACATCGAAAATTCGGCGGGAGATCGGGCCGGTAGTCAGGCCGGAAGGGCGCCGCATCCTGCTTCCCGGGATGCGGCAGAAGACGAGGCTCTGCGCGTTTTCCTCAGGCAGCAGTCAAGTTGGTCATGCACCAACTACAACTCGCATCGGTGTTCACAGAACACTCCATGTAACTAGACGGGGGCGATGGTAATGGCTTGCCGTGCGAAGCGTCAACCCTTTTGTCGGGCGTTATTTCGAGATGCTTGATCGCGTGGGTGCATGTTCGCGGTCGCGCCCGACAACCCGCAATGAAACAGCCGCGCGCACACCTTGTCGGCATGCGCGCGGCCGCGTCGAACGAGATGCCGGTTACTGGTTCGCGGTCGCGACGGCGGCCGCTGCATCGAGGATGCCCGAGCCTGCCGGCATCGCGGTGCACGACGTGCCGGCCGAGAGCTTCGCCGCGCGCGTGCCGCCTTGCAGCTTCTGCATGATCTGCGCGGGCGTGAGGTTGCCGTTCACCGACAGCATCAGCGCGGCAACCCCCGTCACCTGCGGCGTCGCGAGGCTGGTGCCGGTCGCGGGGCCATAGGTGTCCGAGCCCGGCGTCGTCGTGCCGGCGTTCGACGTCGACAGGATGTTGACGCCCGGTGCGCTCAGCGCGACGTCGGCGCCGAAGTTGCTGAACGATGCGCGTCGGCCCGTCGCGTCGGTCGCGCCGACGGTGATCACGCCGCGGCAGTTCGCGGGCTGGTCGAGCCCGGTCGACAGGCCGTCGTTGCCGGCCGCGACGATCACGGTCACGCCTTTCGCGGTCACGTCGTCGATCGCCCGCTGGAACGTCGTGCTGCACGCGCCGACCCCGCCGAGGCTCAGGTTGATGATCTTCGCCGGGCGCGGGTTCGTCGGAACGCCGGACACCGGAATGCCGGCTGCCCAGCGCATGCCGTCGGCGATGTCGCTCGTCACGCCGCCGCACTTGCCGAGTACGCGCACCGGCAGGATCTGGCCGAGCCACGACACGCCGGCGACGCCGGTGCCGTTGTTGGCGGTCGCGCCGATCACGCCCATCACGCGCGTGCCGTGCCAGCTGCTGTTGCTCGGCTGGCTCGCACAGTGATAGAACGGGCCGTTGACGTCGTCGAGTTCCTGCTGCGTGACCCAGTCGCCCGGATCGGTTGCGTCCGGGCCGCGCCTCGAGCCGTTGTTGCTGGTGTTGATGTTGCTGATGAAGTTGTAGCCTTGCTGTATCAGATTGCCGACGAGGTCGCCGTGCGGCCGGTAGCCGGTATCGAGCACGGCCGTGACGACGGTCGGCGAACCCTTGGTCACGTTCCATGCGGGCGGCAGGTTGATGCCGGCGGTCGGATCGGACAGGTACCACTGCTGGTTGTAGAGCGGGTCGCTCGGCGTGTCGCGGATCTGCATCGGGTGATCCGGTTCCGCGTAGTCGACGTCGCTGTCGGCCGCGAACGCCTGTGCGAGCGCGGCGGCATCGGTGGCGGCCATGCGCTGGCCGAGCGACAGCACGGCCGCGCCGTTCGAGATCGTTCGCTCGACCTGCACGTTCACCGGCGTTTGCGCGATGCTGCTCGCGTACGCGCGTGCGCTGCTGGTCACCGGCGCCGTCCAGCGCGTCATCGCGCGCTGGATCACCGCGTCGAGTCGCGAACCGTCGTCGACGGCCGCCATCGCACGCGTGGCCGTCAGCGTTTTCAGCTTGACGATGAGGTGATCGACCGGCGGCTCGACCGGCGCCGTCTGCGCGGCCATCTGCACCGCGGCCTGCTGCGACGAGCACGCATTGCCGCCGGACGACGCCGGCGGGTTGGTCGGGGCGGGCGCGGGTGCCGGCGTGGGAGCGGGCGTCGGCGTGGGCGCCGGTGCAGGTGACGCGTTGGACGGAGACGGGTCGCTGCCGCCGCCGCCTCCGCCGCAACCGGCGAGGGGCAGGAGCGCGGCGGCGGACAGCATACCGGCGAGCATGCGCGCATGGGCCGAACGGGCCAGCGCGAAATTGAAGCGTTTGGCTTTCATGTTGAAAGTCGATCCTCGTAGATAACCGTCGTGCCGGCGGTGGTGCCTGGTCCGGCATAAACCGGACCTTGTTCTTGTCGGGCGCACGCAGCGCTGCTGCGACGCGCCATGCATTGGGTAACGGCTGATGAGGCGGCTTCTTGAGTATGTTTTGTGCGAAAAAGGCGCGACACGCAAACGGTTGCGATGCTGTCTTGCAGCATGAACGCGCGTTTGGAACGGGCGACCTGTTCATGGGGTGCAAGATTGCAGGCAGCGGGCCCGGCGAAACGTGCGCCGCAGGCGCTTTTGCGCGTCGCGGAAACGATGCCTCACGGTGAGGCGCGTGACTGAGGGCGCTTGACGCTTTCCCCGATGCGGGACGAATTTTGTCGGGCGTAGGATCGCGATTCGATCAAGGTTTCTTCAGGAGAAAAGCATGGATCACCGCTTCCGTTGGCTGGCTGTCGCGCTGGCCTGTGCGCTGGCCGGCGCCGCGCACGCGCAGGCCCTTACCGGGACGCTGAAGAAGATCAAGGACACGGGCGTCGTGTCGCTGGGCATTCGCGAGTCGTCGGTGCCGTTCTCGTATTCGGACAACCAGCAGAAGAACATCGGCTACTCGCGGGACATAGCGTCGCGCATCATCGACCAGTTGAAGACGGATCTGAACCTGCCGAACCTCACGGTGAAGGAAATCCCGATCACGTCGCAGAACCGCATTCCGCTGCTGCAGAACGGGACGATCGACTTCGAATGCGGGTCGACGACGAACACGCTCGAGCGGCAAAAGCAGGCCGCGTTCTCGAACAGCATCTTTCTGTACGGCATTCGCTTCAGCACGCGCAAGGATTCGGGCGTGAAGGACTTCGCGGACCTGGCCGGCAAGACGGTCGCGACGACGGCCGGCACGTCGGACGAGCGCCTGCTGCGCAAGCTGAACGAAGAGAAGGCGATGAACATGACGATCATCAGCGCGAAGGATCACGCCGAAGCGTTCATGAACGTCACGACGGGCCGCGCGGTGGCGTTCGTGATGGACGAGCCGCTGCTGTACGGCGAGATCGCGAAGGACCGCAACCCGGGCGCGTATACGGTCGCGGGCACGCCGCTCGTTCACGAAAACTACGCATGCATGATGCGCAGGGACGATCCGGCGTTCAAGCGCGTCGTCGACGGCGTGATCGCGAAGATGCAGACCTCGGGCGCGGCCGAGAAGCTCTACGATCAGTGGTTCATGCGGCCGATTCCGCCGAAGGGCGTGAGCCTCAACTATCCGCTGTCGCCGGAGATGAAGCAGCTGTTCAAGAATCCGACGGATCAGGCGCAGTATTGATCCGGCCGTCTCAAAGAAAAACCGCCGGCACATGCCGGCGGTTCGGGCGCGGCGCGCCGAGTTGGCGCGAACCGCGTCAGGCCTTGATTTCCGGGCCGCGTGCGGCCGGTGCGACGGGAGCGGCCGGCGTTGCCGGGGCCGCCGACGGCATCGGCGGCTGCGCCGGGACGATGACGAGCACCGGTTGAGGAGCGGCCCACGCCGGTATCGCGAACCCGACGGGCTGCGGCATCGGCATCGCGAGCGCGTTGGCGAGCGCGATGTGCTGGAGCGCCATCATCTGCTGCTGCATCGCGACCATCTGCGCCTGCGCCGCCTGCATCCGGTACTGCGCGGCCTGGATTTGCCGCAACGCCGCCGCGGGCGGCATGCCGCCCGACGACGCCGTCTGCATCTCGAAGCTCGCGCCGCCTTGCGGGCTGTGCCAGCTCCACGTGCTGACCTTCATCGGGCCGACGGCCGTCTGGACGACCCGCGTTTCGGCCTTCACGGGCACGGCCTGCCCGTTGACATTGACGAACATCGGTTGGGCGGCGGCCGCCGCGCCGGCTTGCCCGGCCAGCGCGAACACGGGCACCAGCGCCAGCGCGCCCGCCGCCATATACGAACGGAATCGCATCTTCGTATCTCCATCGAACGAGACTGATCGAATCAACAATGACGTACGGCTCACGGAGTGAGCCACCCGAAACAATGCGGCCGTCGGCTTAAATCAACATTAAAATCGCCGCCCGCCGGCCCGATCGGCGCATGTCGGGACGTGCCGCGATCGACATTCAACCTCGCCCGCGCCAGGGGGAATCCTGTCGCCCGGTGCAACAACAGGCACAATACGGAATTCGCCACCCCCGCACGCATGTTCGCCATCCGAACATTGACGGCGCGGCACTGCTGCCCGACCTCCTTCCCAGTCGTCATGAACGCCACGCTCACTCCCGCGCGCGAGTCGAATTCGCCGCGCTTCCTGCTGTTCCTGATCTGCCTGTTCGCGTCCGCCGGCCAACTCGCGATCGACATCTACGTGCCCGCGCTGCCCGACATGGCACGTTCGTTCGCGACCACGCCGCAGGCGATCCAGTCGAGCGTGTCCGGCTACATGGCCGCTTACGCGCTCGGCCAGCTGATCTTCGGGCCGATCGCCGATGCGTACGGACGCAAGCGCGTGCTCGCGTTCGGGCTCGTGATCTACACGATCGGCTGCCTGCTGTCGCTCGGCGCGCCGAACCTGGAGACGTTCGTGCTCGCGCGCTGCCTGCAGGGCTTCGGGATCGCGACCACCAACCTGCTGGCGAAGGCGATCATCACCGATTCGTTCTCCGGCCAGGCGTTGATGCATGCGTTCACGTACATGTCGATCGCATGGGGGCTGGCGCCGATCATCGCGCCGGTGATCGGTGCGCACCTGCAGGAATGGTTCGGCTGGCGCGCGTGCCTCGTGTTCCTGCTGGTCTACTCGCTGGCGATGTGGGCGCTGCTGTGGCGCTACCGCGAAACCTTGCCGAAGCCGGTGCGTCTCGAGCCGCGCACGCTGATGGCGAACACCGGCAAGGTGCTGGCGAGCCCCGTGTTCCAGAGCTGCTTCCTCGCACAGGGGCTGTGCTACAGCATCCTGCTGGTGTTCAACATCGTCGGGCCGTTCATGGTGCAGACCACGCTGCACAAGCCGCCGACCTTCTTCGGCTACCTCGCGCTCGGCATCGGCCTCATGTATTTCCTCGGCGGCCTGTCGAACCGGATCCACGGCCGCGGGCTGCCGAGCGCCGAGCAGCGGCTGCGCATCGGCGCGCGCGTGATGGCGGGCGCGTCGATCGCGATGCTGGTGCTCGCGCTGACCGTCGGCCTGCGCGTGTGGACGCTCGCGACGCCGGTGCTCGTGATGGGTTTCTGCGCGGGCGCGATGTATCCGACGCTGATGGCCAAGGGCAATTCGCTGTTTCCGCATATCGCCGGCCTGACGAGCGCGATTCTCGGCTGCGCGCTGCTGCTCGTGTCGTCCGCGATGATGGGCCTGGCCGGTTTCGTGTCGATTCACGTGCTGACGCCGCTTGCGGTGTTCTTCGTCGCGTTGTCGTTCATCGTCGTGTGGATGGTGACGAAGCTGCTGCGCCATCTGTCGCGGCAGCAGGCGGCGCCGGTCGTGTGCGGGAGTGGCGAGGCGGCGTAAGCGCCGGCTCGAGATCGACTGATGAACCGGATCCTGCTGAATCGCGTCGCCCGGTCCGACGCCGCCGACCTCATCGCCGCCAACCGCGCGAGCCGGAATCACCATTTGCCGTGGGTCGATTCGTTCATCGACCAGAGCGGGTTCGATCAATGGTTCGCCCGCTGCCTGACGGGGCCGAACGTCGGATTGGTCGCGCGCGAGCGGGCGTCGGGCGCGGTGGTCGGCGTGGTGAATCTCAACGAGATCGTCGGCGGGGTGTTTCAGAGCGCTTATCTCGGGTACTACGGGATGGCGAATCTCAGCCGCAAGGGGCTGATGACGGACGCGGTGCGCGCGGCGGTCGACGTCGCGTTCCGCGAACTCGGGCTGCACCGGCTCGAAGCGAATATCCAGCCCGGCAACCATGCATCGATCGCGCTGGTCCGACGGCTCGGGTTCAGGCAAGAGGGGTTTTCGCCGCGCTACCTGCGCATCGGTGGCGAATGGCGCGACCACGAGCGTTGGGCGCTGCTGGCCGACGACGCGCGCGAAGCGAACGCCTGACGGTCGATTCCTGTCCCGTCTCGTCTCGTGTTCCTTACAGCGGATGCGCGGCGCCGGCCTGCTGCAACAGCGACACGGCAACCGGATCCGGCAGTCCGTTCGAATCGATCGCCCCAGCCTTGGCCAGCGCGACGAGATCGCTGTCGACGCCCGGTTGCCCGACCACGAACGACGTGGTCAGGAACGCCGGTGCGGCCAGCGTGACCGCATAGCGTTGCTGCAGGTTCGTCACCACGGCTGATTGCGCGGCCTGCACGGTGTCCGGGCTGTTCATCGCCCGCTGGTAGCGCAGGGTGCCCTGGAAATTGCCGATCAGCCCGGCCGTGTTCGTTCCGAGTTGCGCCGCGAGATAGACGAGCATCAGCTCGGTCTCGGGCGTCGTATTGAAGGTGCCGCCCGCGTAGGCGAGCGAATGCAGGCTCGCGCCGCCCGCCGCCACGGTGATGACGCATGGCAGCGCGGCGTTGAGCGTCACCCGGTAGTTGCCGCCGCCGTCCGTCAGCGTCGTGGCCGACCCCGCCGCGCAATTGACCGCCACCTGCGCGCTCGCGAGCGCGTCGCCCGTCGCGGCCGTGCCTGACAGCGAGACGGTTTGCGTGTTGTCGTTGAAGCACGCGTCGACGCCGAAGCAGGCTTCGCCGTTGCAGGCCTGGAGGGCGGCGAGCGTTGCGACGCACAATGCGCCCAGCGCGGGGCGGGTGAAGCGCGTAAGGCGAAGGTTCATGGTTGCGGGCGATCGAGAGAATGAGGCAACCGGTGCGCATCGGGAATGCGGTGCTGCTGTAATTCTATGTCGTGAACTGGCGTAAAAGCGAATGCAGCCGGCCAGCAAGACTGGCCCGCCGCCTCACGGCTTGCGCGCGGCCGGCTTCGCGAACGCGCCGCGTACCTCGAAGCCGATCGCATCGGCGACGTTGCCGCGCGCATCGACGAGTTCGAGCCGGTGCCTGCCGGGCCACGGCAGCCACGCGACGCGGTCGGCGTGCCCGATCACCTTGTCGTCGAGCCGCCACGCGAACTTCGTCGCGCGCCCGGCCGAGCGTTCGAACCAGATCCGCTGGTTCTTCGGCGGAATGTCCGGATCGATCGCGAAGATCGTGCCGTCGGTGGGCGCGCCGATCGTCAGCGGCGCACGCGCGCCGTCCTTGCCCGGCGTGGCGGGCGCCGCGAGCCGGATCGTGTCGACCGCCGTGCCCGCGACGAACCATTCGTTGCGGGCCGGCTCGATGTCGCGCTCGAACGCGATCCGGCGCGTCTCCACGCCGGCCGGCGCACGCGGCGCACGGCTCGGCAGGTCGCGGTGCAGGTAGCCGACGACGGCCGACCACACGGGCGACGCGCCCGTGACGCCCGACACGTCCCACATCGGCGAGCCGTCCGCATTGCCGACCCACACGCCGACCGTATAGCGCGACGTGAAACCGATCGTCCAGTTGTCGCGCATGTCCTTGCTCGTGCCGGTCTTGACCGCCGAGAAGAAGCGCGTCGCGAGCGGGTTGTCGAAGCCGAACGTGCGCACGCGCGCGTTGTTGTCGGACAGGATGTCGGTCACGACGAAGCTGGCCGCCTCGCTGAACACGCGCGTACCGGCGTCCGGCCGCGCAGGCGCCGATGCGCCGGATGCCGGCGCGGGTGCCGTGGCCGGCAGGTCGACGACCTTGCGCGCGACGCCGCCGTTCGCGAGCGCGCGGTAGGCGTTGGTCAGCGACAGCAGCGTGACGTCCGCACTGCCGAGCGCGAGGCTGAAGCCGTAGTAATCGCCTTCCTGCGCGAGCGGCAGGCCAAGCGCGGTCAGCGTGCGCGCGAAGCGGTGCGGCGTGACGAGCACCAGCGCGCGCACGGCCGGCACGTTCAGCGAGCCGCCGAGCGCGCTGCGCACGCTCACCCAGCCCTTGAAATCCTTGTCGTAGTTCTGCGGAATGTACAGGCCGCCGCCGGCGGCGAGGTTGATCGGCGCATCGTCGAGCAGCGACGCGGCCGTCAACCTCTTTTCATCGATCGCCTGCGCGTAGAGGAACGGCTTGAGCGTCGAGCCGGCCTGGCGCGGCGCGAGCACGGCATCGACGTCGCGCGCGCTCGACAGCGCCCCGGACGAGCCGACCCACGCGCGGATCTCGCCGGTCGCGTTGTCGATCACGACGACCGCGCCGTCCTGCACGTTGCGCCGGTGCGCGGGCGCGTTCAGTTCGGTCAACGCGCGCATCAGCGTGTCGCGCGCGAAGCGCTGCAACGGCGCGTCGAGCGTCGTGCGGACCTGCGCGCCGGCCGCCGGCCTGACCTCGGCCGCGATGCGCCGCGCGAAGTGTGGGGCGAGGGCGGCGCCCTCGTCGCGTACGGCATTGGCCGGACGTGCGGTGACGAGCTGCACGTAGCCGTCGAGCGACGCGCATGCCTGCCCGGCCTGCATGTCGCGCAGGATCCGGCATGCGCGCTCGGCGAGCTTCGCCGGCGCCGCATTGGGCGCACGCACGAGTGCGGCGGCGATCGCGGCCTCGCGCGCGTCGAGGCCCGACGGCGCCTTGCCGAACAGCACCTGCGACAGCGCGCCGAGCCCGATCGTCTCGCCGCGGAACGGCACCAGGTTCAGGTAGGCCTCGAGGATCTGGTCCTTGCGCCAACTGCGTTCGAGCCACAGCGCGTTCACGGCCTGTGTGGCCTTCTGCGGCAGCGAGCGCTGGCCCGAGCGGCGCGGCGAATCGCCGAGCAGCCCCGCAAGCTGCATCGTGACGGTCGACGCGCCGCGCGTGCGCTCGTTCCACAGGTTGCCCCACGCGGCGCCGGCAATGCCGCGCCAGTCGACGCCGCTGTGTTCGTAGAAGCGCTTGTCCTCGGACACGACGATCGCCTCGCGGAACGCGGGCGATACGTCGGCGAGCGATACCCAGTCGCCGCGCCGCTCGGTGAGGTCGACGCGCGTGCGCTGCAGCGGCGTGCCGTCGCGCGCGAGCAGCACCCAGTCGGAGCTGCGCCAGGTGCGGCGCACGTCGTCGTAGCCGGGCAGCGCATGCGCGACGAGCGGGGCGGCCAGCACGACGGCGACGAATACGCGGCCGGCGAAACGCGCCGGCCGCGGCAAAGCCAGATCGATCATCGCGGTCTCGTTACTTGCCCGCTTCGGCCGGCTTCACGGTCATCGGCGGGTTCGGCCACAGGCCGTACACGGACGGCGCATACAGTGCCTCGACACGTGTCGGCGGCAGCCCGAACGTGCCGACGTTGTTCAGCCGCACCGTGTACTCGACCGAGAATTTGCCCTTCGGCAAATAGTCGTAATACGCGCGGTAGCCGTCGAAGTCGCGCTCGATGAACGTCGGCCATGCGCCGTCGGGCGTTTTCTCGCCCTGCGTCGCGGCTTCGGAATCGCGGCCGAGGCCCGACCCGAGGATCGTCGCGCCGGCCGGGATCGGATCGTTGACGGCGACCCACGTCATGTCGCTCTGCGCATCGATGTCGAGATGCACGCGCACGACGTCGCCGCGCGTCAGCACGCCGTTGACGGCCGGCGACACGGGCGTGACGGTCTTCGTGATCCGGTAGCCGGCCGCGAACGGCGCGCGCAGCGGCACGGCCGCGAGGCTCTCGACGGTCGCCCACGGGCGGCCGGTGCCGTCCTGCGTGACCGACAGCGTGGCCGGCCCCTGCGACGCACGCGGCCACGGCATCAGCACGCTGCGCGCGGCGGCCGCGCGGGTCGCGGGCGTGGCCGACGCGGGCGTATCGGCGGGCGCGGCCGATGCCGGCTGCGACCACGAGATCGAGCGCGTGTCGCCGCCGAGCGCCACCTTCGTCGCGCCGGCGACCGGCGTGCTCTCGTAGGTACGCGAGAAGCGCTCGACCGCGAGCAGGCCGAGCGCGTTCGACGTCGTCGTCTGCCATGCGCCCTGACGTTGCAGCGCAAGCAGGCCAGCCGTCACGCGCGGCATTTCATCCTTCCATGCCGGGTCGCCCGCGAATTCCAGCGCGAGACGCGCGGCGTTGGTCTCGTTGCTGGTCATCAGCCACCACAGGTCGTCGTCGCGCGCGGTCGAGAACACGAGCTGCGTGCCCTGATACGTGAGGCGCGCCCGCAGGATCTGGTCGACCTGCGCGCGTTTCTCGTCGCGTTGCGGGATGTCCTTCACGCGCGTCAGGATCGCGTGATAGTCGATCACCGCCGACGTCGGCCACTGGTTCGGCGCGATCTCGATCGAACCGAGCATGCGGCCCTGTGCGGCGCCGTAGCGCGACAGCGCCTCGATCGCGGCGAGCTTGCGCAGGTCGCGATCCTGGCGCGGCGCCCACGCGTTGCGCTCGATGCGGCCGTCGACGAAGCGCGCGAGCCCGGCCTCAAGCTGCGTGCGCAGGTCTTCCGGCAACGCGAAGCGCGGATCGAGGCGGCTGGCTTCGTCGGACACCACGAGCAGGTACGACGACAGCGTCGGGCTGCCGTGGTGCGAATCGTCGGACGACGGCGGGAAGTAGCTCGCCAGGCCGTCGCTGTCGAGGTAGACGGGCATGCGCGCGATCAGCGCCTGCCATTGGGCGGGGTCGCGCAGCCCGATCGCGCGCGACGTCTGCTGTTCGAGGCAGCGGTACGGATAGCGCTCGAACCAGCGCCGCACGCCGGGCAGGCCGTCGGCGAGCTTCGACTGCAGCGATACGGCGATGCCGCCGCGCGGAATGCCTTGCGCGTTGCCGACCGCGCCGGCCGGGGCCGCGACGGGCACCGTCAGCGTGCCGTCGACCTGTGCGAGCGTCGCCTGCTGCACCGTGACCGGCAGCGCCGGCACGACCTTCTGCGCGACGGCCAGTGCATCGGACGCGCGCTTGCCGCCTTGCTCGGCCGCCTCGATGCGCCAGTTCAGCGCACCGGCCGCATCGAGCGCCTGCTCGGGCACGGTGATCGTCCACGCGACCTCGGTCGCCGCGTTCGCCGCCAGCGACACGGTCTGCGGCGCGACGTCGAGGCCCGTCACGCGCGGCGTCACGACGACCTGCATCGCGCGGTCGGTCGTGTTGCGCAGCGTGACCTGCGCGCGGAACGCGTCGCCTTCGCGCACGAGCGGCGGCAGGCCGGAGATCAGTTGCAGATCCTGCGTGCTGCGGATCGACGTGCTGCCCGTGCCGAAACGGTCGGGGCCGACCGCCGCGATCGCGACGATCCGGAAGCGCGTGAGCGCGTCGTTCAGCGGCACCTCGACGGTTGCGCTGCCGTTGGCATCCAGCGTCACGCGTGGGTTCCACAGCAGCAGCGTGTCGAACAGCTCGCGGGTCGGCGCGCTGCCGCCCCCGCCGCCGGCCGGCACGGCCTTGCGGCCGAAGTGGCGGCGGCCGACGATTTCCATCTGCGCGGTGGCCGTCTCGACGCCGTACGCGCGCCGGCGCAGCATCGCGTCGAGCAGGTCCCAGCTGTTGTTCGGCATCAGTTCGAGCAGCGCCTCGTCGACGGCCGCGATCGCGATCTGCGTGCCGGCCGGTGCGGGCTGGCCGTTCGGCAGCGTGACCTTCACGTGCGCTTGCGCCTTGCCGCGTACCGTGTAGCGCGTCGCGTCGGTCGTCACGGTCACGCCGAGGCGATGCACGCCGGTGCCGACCTTGATCTCGCCGAGCCCGTAGCGGAACGCGGGCTTCGACAGGTCGACGAACGCGGTCGGCGCCTCATGGTGGCGACCTTCGCGCCAGAACGCGCGCGCCCATTCGACCGGCGCCTTCCAGCCCCACGTGAAGAACGAGTACCACGGCACCTCGCGAATCCGCCCGCGCAGCGCGAGCACCGATACGTAGACGTTCGGCCCCCACGATTCGCCGACCTTCAGGTCGACGGTCGGGTTCTTGCCGTTCAGCTCGACGATGTGCGTTTCCATCACGCCGCCGCGCTCCACCGCGACGAGCGCGGTTGCGTAGCGGAACGGCATGCGCACCTGGAAGCGGGCCGTTTCGCCCGGTTCGTACGACGTTTTCTCGGGGATCACGTCGATCCGGTCGGTGTTGTCGCCGCCGAACCAGAGTTCGTCCTCGCGCGTGACCCATACCGACGTCGATGCATTCGACGTGCGGCCGTCGCCGTCCTTCGCGACCGCGATCAGCTGCACGTTGCCGGCCTGCTCGAGCGTCGCGTCGCAGGCCATGCGGCCCTTGTCGTCGGTCTTGCCCGAGCACAGCACGCCGAGGTCGCGCGTATCGCTCTTGTTGTCGTATGCATAGAAGCCGCCGACCATGCGCTTGCGCGACGACGTCGTGATGCGCGCGATGCCCTTGATTTCGATCGGCACCGACGCACGCGGCTTGCCCTGCAGGTCGACCGCCAGCGCCTGCACCGGCACGCGCTGGCCGACCGACACCCAGCGGCCGGCCTTGATGCCGGCCACCACCGCGGCCGGCCACAGGATCGTGTCGCCGCGGATCGTCTGCACCTCGCCGTTCGGGTCGGCGAACGTCGCCTCCAGCGCGATGCGCTTCGGTGCGTCGACGTCGGGCAGGCCCTTGAGCGTGACCGTGCCCGCACCGTTGCGGTCGAGCGTCAGCGGCAGCTTGTCGGCGATCAGTTTCGTCGCGTCGGGATCGTTGCTCGATGCCGACGACGTGTTGTCGCCGTCCTGCGCATCGTCGTCGGCGTTGCCGTCGTTCGTGTCCGGACGATACGGCGTGAAGCTGAAATCCTCGAAACGATCGGCGAACGGCGGCGATGCCCACTTCATCAGCGCCGACACCTGCACCGGCAGGTTCGATGCGCCGCCGCCCGACACGTAGTCGATCTGCACCGCGAGCGGCGCTTCCTTCACGGCGACGAGCGGGCTCTTCTGCGCGTCGCGCGCGCCGATCGAGCCTTTCAGCACCGGCAGGCGGAACGCCTCGACGCGGAAGCTGCCGCTGTAGTAAGTGGCCGTCGGCGCATCTTCCGGGCCGCCTTCGAGCTCGACGCCGTATTCGCCGAGCTTCGCGGCCGCCGGCAGCGTGAACCGTGAATCCGCGCTGTGGTCGGCTGCCCATGTGAGCGGCAGCTTGTAGGTCTGGCCCGTGCCGAGATGGCGGATCGTCACGCGCGTCGGGTATTGCGACGGGAACGCGAGGCTCTGCAGCGTCTCGGTGCGGATGAAATGCTTCATCGACACGGTTTCGCCGGCGCGCAGCAGCGTGCGGTCGAATACCGTATGCGCGCGCACGGTCGGCGCGCTGTCGGTGTCGGTCGGCACGTTGAAGCGCCACGATTCGATCCCGCGGTTCCAGCCCGAGCTGACGAACGCCATGTCGGGGCCCGTCTTCGGATCGTCGACGCGCGCCGATACGAAATAGTCGTTGAAGGTTTCCGACGCGTTGCACGCGCGCTTAGGCTCGAACGGCCCGTCGATCTTCAGCAGGCCCTGCGCGTCGGTCTTGCCGGCCGCGATCTCGTCGCCGTTGCAGTCCGACACGCGGATCTGCGCGTTCGGCACCGGCTTGCCCTTGTCCAGCGTCGTGACCCACACGAGGTTGTTCTCGCGGCCCTGTTTCAGGTGCACGCCGAGGTTCGTGACGAGCACGGTCGTGCGCACGTACATGCTCGACGGCTTCGCGAGCAGCGAGCGGCCGAGCGCGGGCGACGCGAGTTCGAGCACGTAGAAGCCGGGCTTGTCGATCGGCACGCCGACCACCTCGAACGGGCGCAGCGTCTTCGGGTCGGCCTTCGGCAGCGTCAGCACCTGCGCGCCGGGCTCGCCCGTCAGCAGCGACAGCGAGCGCACGTCGATGCGGCGGTTCTTCGGCGCGGGCTGCTTTTCGCCGGCCTCGAGCGGCACGTACACCGGGTGTTGGCCCTTGCGTTCCAGCAGGCCGGGAATCTGGTCGTCGATCGAGCCGGCCGTCATCGACCAGTTGTCGAAGCGATCGACGGTGCGCATCCATTGGCGGATCGCGGTGTCGTTCTCGACCTTCAGGTTCGCGAATTGCGCGCCGCCCGCATTGAGGCCGGCGATATGCAGGTCGGCCTCGACGTTGCGCAGCGTGACGGGCACCAGCGCGGGCGTATCGGGTTCGGCGAAGCGCTCGACGATCCCGAAGGTGCCCGACGAGAATTTGGCGAGCGGCGGCATCGGCGCGGTGCGCGTCGCGAGCGGGAACAGGTCGGCATTGGACAGCGGCCGGTCGGTCACGTCGTGCAGGCCGGACGGCAGCTCGACGGTCAGGCCGGCCTGCGCGGGCAGCGGCGGGTTGAACGTGACGGTCGTCACTTCCTCGCTGCGATCGTCGGCCGCGAAGGTGGGCGACAGCGAGCCGTCGGGGCCGCGCAGCTTGATCGCTTCGGCCTGCTTGCGCGAGATCGGTGCGTTGAACGACAGCGTGAGCGGGCGCAGCGGCGTGCAGGGCGCCTTCGCGTTTTCGCGTTCGCACGAGAAGCTCGCGGCGAACGGTGCGCGCACGGTGAAATCGAAGCGCCGTTCGGTGTCGTTCGCGATGCCGCTCGGGCTCGCGACGCCCTTGCCGTACACGAGCTGCATCTTCGCGCTCGCCGGCAGCGCCTGCGAGCACGACAGCGTCAGCACGCGCGCCGCCTCCTTCTTCCAACCGAAGTGATCGAGCAGCGCGTTGCGCGTCTCGTCGTCGGCCGCCGTGACCGGAATGCGGTTGCCGATGCCGGCCGCTTCGCACCAGATGTTCGCGAGCGCCGAGCGCGGCTCGGCCGGGCCGTTCAGCTTCATCACGAAGACCTGCCGCTCCTCGATCTCGCGCGAGCCGGGGCGCACCGACACCGGAAACGGGCCGCCCGTCTGGAACGTGAAGCGACGCGGGCCGCTGACCGCGTTGCCGGCGACCGAGCGCAGCGTGTCGTTGAGCGCGACCGAGCAGCGCACGCCGGGCGGCAGGTCGCTTTCGAAATCGTAAACCCACGTCTTGTCGTCGAGCCAGTGGCCCTGGCCGCGCGCGGCCGTCGAATCGTTGCAGGTCATGCGCGCCGGATTCGGCGCGGAGGCCGAGCCGAAGGCGACCATCGCTTCGTCGAACTTGACGACGCTCTGCCGGACTTCGGTGACGGTGCCTTGCGGCGACACGCTCACCGTGCGCGCCGCGCCCGCATGCAGCGACAGCGCCGTGGCGCCGCCGAGCGCCGCGACGGCGCCGATGCGCCAGAGCAGCCGGGCCGTGTGGTTGGTCTGGTCGGTTTCTTTGTTGTGCTTGTCGCGCTGCTTCATCGCTCGATTGCCCTCGGAGGGAAGCTTTCTGTTTGATTGCACGGGATTCTAACCGACCGCCGTGCGCGCGCAGCGCGGCGTGCAGGGGCAGTGTGTGGTCGGCGCGCGACACGGGCAGGCGTGCCGCAGATTTGTCGCGTCGACGACACAAAAATGCAGCGAAATGTCGATTACGCCGGATTGCGGAACATTTAATGAACTATAAAAAGATTGTTCGATTCGATTTGTGCGCGTACATTTCAGGTCCGCGCCAATGTTTGAGAAATATCAAGCGTGGTTTTCCCGAATCCGGTGTTCGAGAGAAGGAAACATGCACAACGACAACACCCCCCAATCGCGTCGTGACGACGACGCAGCCGCAACCGGCATCACGCGGCGTCAATGGCTGCAGGGCGCACTGGCGCTGACGGCGGCGGGCCTCACCGGCTCGCTGGCGTTGCGGGCCCTGGCCGACGATCCCGGCACCGCGCCGCTCGATACGTTCATGACGCTTTCCGAAGCATTGACCGGCAAGAAAGGGCTGAGCCGCGTGACCGGTCAGCGCTATCTGCAGGCCTTGCAGAAGGGCTCGTTCAAGACGGCCGACAGCCTGCCGCAACTTGCCGGCGCGCTCGCATCCGGCTCGCTGAATCCCGACCAGGAATCGCTCGCATTGACGATTCTCGGCGCGTGGTATCTCGGCATCGTCGACGATGTCGTGATTACCTACGAAGAAGCATTAATGTTCAGCGTGGTGTCCGATACCCTCGTGATCCCTTCGTATTGCCCCAACAAACCCGGCTTCTGGGCCGAAAAACCGATCGAGAGGCAAGCCTGATGGCCGATACCGATACGCAAAAGGCCGACATCGTCGTCGTCGGGTCCGGTGTCGCCGGCGCGATCGTCGCGCACCAGCTCGCGATGGCGGGCAAGTCCGTGATCCTGCTGGAAGCCGGCCCGCGCATGCCGCGCTGGGAAATCGTCGAGCGCTTTCGCAACCAGCCCGACAAGACGGATTTCATGGCGCCGTACCCGTCGAGCCCGTGGGCCCCGCATCCGGAATACGGCCCGCCGAACGACTACCTGATCCTGAAGGGCGAGCACAAGTTCAACTCGCAGTACATCCGCGCGGTGGGTGGCACGACGTGGCACTGGGCCGCGTCGGCGTGGCGCTTCATCCCGAACGACTTCAAGATGAAGACGGTGTACGGTGTCGGCCGCGACTGGCCGATCCAGTACGACGATCTCGAGCATTACTATCAGCGCGCCGAGGAAGAGCTCGGCGTGTGGGGCCCGGGCCCCGAGGAAGATTTGTACTCGCCGCGCAAGCAGGCGTACCCGATGCCGCCGCTGCCGTTGTCGTTCAACGAGCAGACCATCAAGAGCGCGCTGAACGGCTACGACCCGAAGTTCCACGTGGTCACCGAGCCCGTCGCGCGCAACAGCCGCCCGTACGACGGCCGGCCGACTTGTTGCGGGAACAACAACTGCATGCCGATCTGCCCGATCGGCGCGATGTACAACGGCATCGTCCACGTCGAGAAGGCCGAGCAGGCCGGCGCGAAGCTGATCGACAGCGCGGTGGTCTACAAGCTCGAGACCGGGCCGGACAAGCGCATCGTCGCCGCGATCTACAAGGACAAGACGGGCGCCGACCATCGCGTCGAGGGCAAGTACTTCGTGCTCGCCGCGAATGGCATCGAGACGCCGAAGATCCTGCTGATGTCCGCGAACCGCGATTTCCCGAACGGCGTCGCGAACAGCTCCGACATGGTCGGCCGCAACCTGATGGACCACCCCGGCACCGGCGTGTCGTTCTACGCGAGCGAGAAGCTGTGGCCGGGCCGCGGCCCGCAGGAGATGACGTCGCTGATCGGTTTCCGCGACGGCCCGTTCCGCGCGACCGAAGCCGCGAAGAAGATCCACCTGTCGAACATGTCGCGCATCAACCAGGAGACGCAGAAGATCTTCAAGGCCGGCAAGCTGATGAAGCACGAGGAACTCGACGCGCAGATCCGCGACCGTTCCGCGCGCTACGTGCAGTTCGACTGCTTTCACGAAATCCTGCCGCAGCCCGAGAACCGCATCGTGCCGAGCAAGACGGCCACCGACGCGATCGGCATCCCGCGCCCGGAGATCACGTATGCGATCGACGATTACGTGAAGCGCGGCGCCGTGCACACGCGCGAGGTCTACGCGACGGCCGCGAAGGTGCTCGGCGGCACCGACGTCGTCTTCAACGACGAGTTCGCGCCGAACAACCACATCACCGGCGCGACGATCATGGGCGCGGATGCGCGCGACTCGGTCGTCGACAAGGACTGCCGCACGTTCGACCATCCGAACCTGTTCATCTCGAGCAGCTCGACGATGCCGACCGTCGGTACGGTGAACGTGACGCTGACGATCGCGGCGCTCGCGCTGCGGATGTCGGACACGCTGAAGAAGGAAGTCTGACCGTGCGGAAATCTACTCTCACCTTCCTCCTGGCCGGCTGCCTTGCGTTGCCCGGCCTCGCACGCGCGGCCGATTCGGCCGATCCGGCGCAGGTCAAGCGCGGCGAATACCTCGCGGTCGCCGGCGACTGCATGGCCTGCCACACCGCGAAAGGCGGCAAGCCGTTCGCGGGCGGTCTCGGCATGCCGGTGCCGATGCTCGGCAAGATCTATACGAGCAACATCACGCCCGATCCCGATACGGGTATCGGCAACTGGACGTTCGACGATTTCGAGCGCGCGGTGCGTCACGGCGTGTCGAAGAACGGCGACAACCTGTATCCGGCGATGCCGTACGTGTCGTACGCGAAGATCAACGACGACGACGTGCGGGCGCTGTACGCGTACTTCATGCACGGCGTCGAACCGGTCAAGCAGGCGCCGCCGAAGAACGAGATCCCCGCGCTGCTGAGCATGCGCTGGCCGCTGAAGATCTGGAACTGGCTGTTCCTGAAGGACGGCGTGTACCAGCCGAAGCCCGAGCAGAGCGCCGAATGGAACCGCGGCGCGTATCTCGTGCAGGGCCTCGCGCACTGCAGCACGTGCCACACGCCGCGCGGCATCGCGATGCAGGAGAAGTCGCTCGACGAAACGGGCGGGAGCTTCCTGTCGGGCTCGGTGCTCGCGGGCTGGGACGGCTACAACATCACGTCCGACCCGAACGCGGGGATCGGCGGCTGGACGCAGCAGCAGCTCGTCCAGTACCTGCGCACCGGCAGCGTGCCGGGCCTCGCGCAGGCAGCCGGCCCGATGGCGGAGGCGATCGAGCACAGCTTCTCGAAGATGACCGAAGCCGACATCGGCGCGATCTCGACGTACATCCGTACGGTGCCGGCCGTGGCCAGCGGCGACGCGAAGCAGTCGCGCTCGTCGTGGGGCAAGCCGGCCGAGGACGGCCTGAAGCTGCGCGGCGTCGCGCTCGCGTCGTCGGGTATCGACCCGGCGCGGCTGTATCTCGGCAACTGCGCGACCTGTCACCAGATGCAGGGCAAGGGCACGCCGGACGGTTACTACCCGCCGCTGTTCCACAACTCGACGGTCGGCGCGTCGAATCCGACCAACCTCGTGCAGGTGATCCTGAACGGCGTGCAGCGCAAGGCCGGTAGCGAGGACGTCGGGATGCCGGCGTTCCGCCACGAGCTGTCGGACGCGCAGATCGCCGCGCTGACGAACTACCTGACCGGGCAGTTCGGCAATCCGGCCGCGAAGGTGACCGAGCAGGACGTCGCGAAGCTGCGCTGACGCGGCGCGCGACGAAGCAGGGCGACAACATAAAAGAGGAGGAGCACAGCACATCGGGCGGGCCCCGATGCCGGTTGTTGCAGAGCGGAGCGGGCGGCGCGGGTGGCCGCCCGCTCCGGTTCACAGGCAATCCGGTGCGTGCGGTTGCGCGCATCGTTTTCGTTGATCACACCATGACACCGAATCAACCGTTTCTCGCGTCCCAGCGCGATGTGCTGCTGCTGCTGTCCCGCATTCTGCTCGTGATCCTGTTCGTGATGTTCGGCTGGAAGAAGATTGTCGACTTCTCCGGTACGATCGCGTTCATGGGCAGCGAGGGCGCACCGGCGCCGATCATCTCGGCGGCGATCTCCGTCGTGATGGAGCTGTTCGTCGGGATCGCGATCCTCGTCGGTTTCCAGACGCGCGCGCTCGCGCTGCTGCTTGCGCTGTATACGATCGGCACCGGCATCATCGGCCATCACTACTGGACGATGACGGGCGGCGAGCAGATCAACAACATGATTCACTTCTACAAGAACATCGCGATCTCGGGCGGCTTGCTCGCGCTCTGCGCGGCCGGCCCCGGACGTTTTTCGATCGATCGCGGCTAAGCAGACCCGAGGCGCGTGCATGGGGCGCGCGTCGGACGGTCGAGACTTCGAGGGGGCATCATTTTGCGACTCAAATACCTTGCATGGCTGATTGCGGCCGCCACGCCGGCGGTTACGTTTGCACAGACGAGCGTCACGCTGTACGGCCGGATCGACGGCGGCGTCGAATACCTGAACCACATCGCGAAGCCGAACGGCGGCAGCGGCACGCGCTGGAGCGCGGAAAGCGGCGACTGGGGCACCAGCATGTTCGGGCTGAAGGGCGTCGAGGATCTCGGCGGCGGGCTGTCGACGGTCTTCAACCTGGAAACCGCGTTCCAGGTGATGAACGGCCAGACGGGCGGCGGGCGCATGTGGTCACGGCGCGCATACGTCGGGCTGAAGAGCGACACGTGGGGCCAGTTGCAGGCCGGCCGCAACCTGTTCATCGACAGCGACGGCGTGTGGGAATTCGATCCGTTCGTCCAGCAGGCGTTTTCGTCGGCGTCGCTCGTGCGTGGCCGCAACTGGCCGCAAAGCAGCAACAACATCGAATATCACAGCCCGGTGATCGGCGGCTTCGACGTGCAGGTGCAATACGCGTTCGGCAACCAGTCGCGCGGGTTCAACTACGGTGCGGCCGACGATTTCGGCCGCTCGGACGGGATCATGATCTCGTACCACTCGCCGGTGCTCGACGTGCGCGGCATCTACGACGAACTGCGCGACAACAACGGCAAGTTCAGCAACATCTTCACCGCGTCGCGCGAGTACTTCGTCGGGGCGAACGTGAAGGTGTCGAAGTTCAAGATCCAGGGGGCGTATACGCACTACCAGGCGCCGGACAGCCCGGCGGGGGTGGCCGATCGTGCCGATCATTACTGGCTCGGTGCGACGTATACGGCGACGCCGCAATGGGCGGTGACGGGCGGCGGGTACTACGTGAAGGTGGGAGACGGCGGCGGCGATGCGTCGCACGATCCGTCGGGTCACGCGATCATGTACGTGCTCGGCACCACGTACAACCTGTCGAAACGCACGTTCCTGTATGGGACGGTTGCGTATGCGCGGAATGGCGGGAATTCGAACTTTTCGCTGATTGCGTCGCCGCGCGATGCGACGTCAGGGACGAGTCCGATGACGGGCGAGTCGCAGACCGGCGCGTATGTGGGGATGATGCATACGTTCTGAGTGAGGTGGTTCGTGTAGGGGAAAAAGGCATGGGCGATGAAGGTCCGTGCCTTTTTGCGTTTAGGGGGCTTGTTGGGGCGTTGAGGTGCGTGCGTACTGGTGTCGACGCATCATGACCGACAGCGGGCGGACTTGGGGAATTGATCCTGCATGGAAACGGCAGGTTGGTCGTCCGCCGTTTTGTAGCTGATCTGATGGCCGGATGACCGGCTGCGGGGTATCACACCACTACCGATATACCGATAAAGACCGCTTGGTAGATTCACATTCGTTGACGTTTTTTGCAAGCTGAAATTCAGGTATCTGCACTCCGCGGTTGATTTAGCAGAGGGCTACGCTGAGAAGGTGCTGCAGTGCAAGCGGCTACTGGGGTGTCTTAGAACGGCCAATAACGGGCACACGCCTATCCTACAGTGTCGTTATTTGAGTGGCCGGTTTGTATCTCAAAAGCAGCACTACCGACCTAATGAAAGCGCAGTCTGATTCAGACTATATCGTGGACGGTCGCCGTTGCCGCAGGGCGATCTGTTGCATCTGCTCCATAATCATCTGGTTTCCTCGAAATCGGCGAGACAATCTGACGGTTGCTACTCCGACGCGAAAGCAATCAGGGAGGATCTACGGTGTCGCTGCGTTGATCCAAATCAAATGACTCTGACAGGACAATTCCAACGCTATGGATCTGAAGACATTTAAGTCGCTGGTCGACGCCCACATCACCACGTCGTCGGGCGCGGTGAATAGTCAAGGCGACAAGCTGCTCGAACAAATCCGCGCATGCTTTACCGCGAAAGAGAGTGATCAGGCGCTATCTGAGCTCGTCCGCATCGTCGACGATCTCGGAGTGCGATTTTTGTGCGAGCAGGAACCTGCAGATCCATACCTCGGGGTAGCTGAGGCAGTCCAACAGGCGCTTCGTCAACGAGGGGATTATCCTGACGTGACTAGCAACTGGGAGCGCGCCGTGGAGCTCGCAGCAGTGTATGCGGCGAGCCAAAGTGGACTGCCAGTCGATCTGGTATGGCAGTCAAACGCGCGCGTGAATTGCCTCTCGATAGCCATCAATGGACTGAGGAAGTCGGGCTATCAGATCGATCTGCCGGTCGATGGAGGAATGCACATATCCCCGGCCGAGACGCGGCGGCTTGCAGAAGATATTGAGCGAAAATCGGCCTCTCTGGGTGCCATTCTGGCTTCAAGTGCAGCGGGCGCAATTGCGCGTACGTATAGTGCGGTAACAGGTCGATACAAGCTTGGGCGCAATGGTCAAACCATTCAAGTGAACGCGCAGCCCGACCTGCCATTGGCGTATTTGTACCAACTCGGCTTGCGATACTTTTCGCTGGCCCCGACCGCGCCCTCTCCTGAAGCTATGCTTGCCGAGCTTGTTGACCTTGTGACTTGGGCAACTGCGATGCTCGACCTGTCGGTGGGAACTTTCGAATTGGCGTTTGCGAGAAATGTGGACATGGTCCGCATCATGCAAAAGTCAATCGTATACGATGCAACGTTTCTTTTGACGCAAGCGAAACCCGCCCACGCGCGTGAGTATCTGGAATGGACGATATCCCAGAAGCCACTAGCCGAGCTGAAAGACGAGCATGGCACGACGTCGGCCCAGATACTGGCGGCTGCCAGAGTTATCTTGCGAGCATGCGAGCGGGCGTGCGCAGATGGCGTGACGCAGGAGTTTGTCCGAGTCCCGCCGGAAAGCATTGCGTTTGCGACAAATCTGGATCTTACGCCCGCTGCGAACCTGCTCCTCAACGTATTCACGCACGTATCGGGCGCCAACCAATCTCTGACGTTTCCGCCAGAGGACAACGCTGTAGATGCGGCGTTTCACCCGCTGCTACTGAACAACGGTACGTTTTTCATGCAGATCCCGCCGCTCGCGGCTCGCGCCACGGTCAATGCGGCGCTGCAATGGTGTCGAAAAAATTGGAAGAAAGGCAGCTTTGACGAGAAAGTTGTCGGTCCGCTATTTGAGGACTTCGTTCGCGTAAAACTCGAGCAACATGGCGTCTCTGTGCTGCACGGCGAATACCAGGCGAACGGATCGAAAGGCGAATGTGATGCGGTTGTAGAGACGGCGAACCACGTGATCGTTTTCGAGTTGAAGAGCAAGATGTTGCGACGACAAGCACGATCCGGCGATGACGTCGCGGCCCTGTCAGACCTCGGGCAGGCGGTCGTGCGACCGCAAGCGCAAGCGATGGAGCGACACGCTGTGCTTCTGGAGCAGGGCACGATAACGTTGAATCAAGGGACGTCGGCAGCGCCGCTTACCCTAGGATCACGGGAAGTTCTCAAATTATCAATAACGCGTGGCGATCTTGGAAGCCTTCACGATCGGCCATTCTTGCAAAAGTTCCTGTTTGCGGGATGCGTTAATCAATTCATCGCAATAAACTCCAAGCGACAAAAGGAGTTCGATGCTCTGCATGACTGGTTTCGCAAGCTGAAAGATGCAGCGAGTCGCGCGAAGGAGTCTGTCTTCGACACACCGTTTCCCTTCTCTACTTCCTGGAGTCTCTCGGTATTTCAACTGCTTCTCATTCTCGAACGCACGAGCAGCAACGAGGACTTCGCAAAAGAGCTACAGCGCACGCGACGTATGATGACGCCTCTGCGGGATTTTTACTCAGAATATGAGTACGCGCTCGAGTTGGATGCATATACATCGAGGAACGATCGGCAAACGGCGTGAAAGCGGAGCGGACGCTGCTCGTCAAGTGTTCATTGATCTTGAGGGTGGAGGTTTCGTTTCGCGTGAGAGCGCTACATCTGATCAAGCGCTTTATTCATTCGGTGATGAAGGGCAAGCTGCCCAAGGAAACCTTCCGGAACACCATCGACCTGATCAAGTTTTCATATCACTTCGACCAACGGCTCAGCCAATTTCTGTCCGGAGACGTGACGTTCTCGAGGAAAGTTGTTTCAGTTCGCGACGCATCGTCGTGTATCAAGGCGACGCGCGCGATGGGGTTTTGCTGAGGCCTTTACGGCTCGTCTCGCGCCTTGCCTCAGAACAGGCAGGCCTCAGTCGGCGTGAGCACCGCGAACGGCCCGCCAAGCGTTGCATTGTGATGCGCGACGATTCGCTCGGCCGGCAGCGCGGGCGTGTCCATGCAGGTATGCGCATCGGCAACGAGCACCGCGCGAAACCCGAGATCGGTGGCCGCACGGCACGCGGTATCGACGCAGTACTGCGTCTTCATCCCGGCAATCACGATTTCTCCGATACCAGCCGCGTGCAGCCACTCGGCGAGCCGCGTGCCTGCGAAGCAACTCGGCCGGGTCTTGTCGAACACGATGTCGCGCGCCGTATCGATAGCGAGCTCCGGCAGCAGCGCGGCCAGCGGCGCATCGGGCGCGATCGGCGAGCCGGCCGGGCCGATGTGGCGCACGGCGAACACGGGCGCACTGGCTTCATGCGCGCGGCGAATCAGCCGATTGATGTTGGCCAGCACGCGTTCGCCGTCATGCGGACGATCGGGGCCATGAAACAGCCCGACCTGCATGTCGATCACGAGCAGTGCGCGTTTCGGGGAAGGGGCTTCGGACATGGCGTTTCTCTTGAGTGACCGACGCAGACGGAGAAACGAAAAGACCCCGTCCGGAACCGGCGGGGCCTGTGGAATCGGTGACGCTACGATCCTGCGCGCACTCGCCGCACGGGCCCGCCGAAGGCGGTCGTGCGCGTGGTCGTCGAAAGGGTGATCGTGGCGTTGTGCATTGGTCAATGATGCCCGATGGGCGCGCGCGACGTCAATGACGCTACGCACATCGCGCATCCCCCCAACGCTCAATCGAGCGCCTTCCCCGCCTTCTCGTCCATGTAGCGAATCGCGAGCAGCGTGAAGACGCCACACCCGATCGCATACCACGCAGGCGCATTCGGATTGCCGGTCGCCGCGATCAGCCACGTGACGAAGAACTGCGCGAAGCCGCCGAAGATCGCGACGCCCACGCTGTACACGAGCGCACCGCCGGTCGCCCGCACCGCCCGCGGAAACAACTCGCCGAGCATCGCCCCCGTCGCGCCGATGTTGATCGCATGCACGATCGACAGCGCGGCGATGATCGACAGCAGCGACGCGGCGCCCGGCCAGCGATTCAGTGCGATGAACGCGGGGTAGATCGCGGCCATCAGCACGATGCGCGTCCACCATACGATCCGGTTGCGCCCGTACACGTCGGACAGATGGCCGCCGATCGGCGTCACGAGCATCAGGATCGCCCCGGCGACGCAGCCGGCCGTCATCGACAGCCACGTCGGCAGGTGCAGCACCTGCACGCCGTAGATCGCCATGTAGAACACGATGATGTAGTGGATCGACGTGCCGCCGATCGTCACGCCGAGGCCTGCGAACACGGCCTTGCCGTGATGACGCAGCACGTCGGCGAGCGGTAGCGACGCGACTTTTTCCACGGATGCATGTGCGGCAGCAGCAGGCGCGGCAGCAGGCACTTCCTCGACGGTCTTGCGCAGCCAGTAGCCGAGCGGCACGAACAGCGTGCCGATGATGAACGGCACGCGCCAGCCCCAGCTTTCGAGTTGCGCGGCCGTCAGCGTCGACGTCAGCGCGACGCCGGTCAGCGCGCCCGCGAGCGCGGCGAGCCCCTGGCTCGAGAACTGGAACGACGCATAGAAACCGCGCCGATGCTGCGGCGCCTGTTCGAGCAGCAACGTCGTCGACGCACCGACTTCGCCGCCCGACGCGAAGCCCTGCAGCAACCGGGCGAGCACGAGCAGCAGCGGCGCGGCGATGCCGATCTGCGCGAAGGTCGGCGCGACCGCGATCGTCGCGGTGCCGAGCGCCATCAGCAGCAGCGTGAGGATCATCGCCTTCTTGCGGCCGGCGCGGTCCGCATACATGCCGATCACGAGCCCGCCGAGCGGACGCGTGACGAAGCCGACACCGAAGCTCGCGACCGCGAGCATCAGTTGCCCGAACGACGAATGCACCGGAAAGAACAGCTTGCCGATCAGGATCGCGAAGAAGCTGTAGACGGTGAAGTCGTAGAACTCGAGCGCGTTGCCGACGGCGGCGGCCGCGATCAGCCGGCGTTTTCTCGCGGCGGCGCGGGCATCGACCGGCGTGCCGGCGAACGGAAGGGCGGACGTTTCCATGGGGTTCCCCCGGTTAGCGCGAAACTGCGTGGTGAAGGGCGTTCAGGCCGCGAGCCAGGCTTCGGCGACGCGAACCCAGTAACTCGCGCCGATCGCGAGGATGTCGTCGTTGAAGTCGTAGCCGGGGTTGTGCACCATGCAGCCGCCCTTGCTGCCGATTCCGTTGCCGATGAACGCGTAGCAGCCGGGGCGCGCCTCGAGCATGAACGCGAAGTCCTCGCTGCCCATCAGCGGCGCCGCTTCGGTTTCGACGCGCTCCGCGCCGAGCATCTGGCGCGCGATGCCGGCCGCGAACGCGGTCGGTTCCGCGTGATTGACGAGTACCGGATAGCCGTAGTCGTAGTCGATTTCCGCGGTGACGCCGAAGCTTTCCGCCTGGCCTTTCGCAAGCGCTTCGATGCGGCGCGCGAGCAGGGCGCGCACGTCCGCGTTCAGCGCGCGCACCGACAGTTTCATCACGACGGTTTCCGGAATGATGTTGAACGTCTCGCCGGCCTGCACGCTGCCGACGGTGATCACGGCCGCATGCTGTGCATCGACCTCGCGCGCGACGATCGTCTGCAGCGCGACCATGATGCTGCCGGCGGCGGACATCGGATCGCGCGCGAAATGCGGCATCGCGCCGTGGCCGCCGACGCCGCGCAGCGTGATCGTCACACGGTCGGCCGACGCCATCGCGGCGCCGGTGCGGAACGCCATGTCACCGGCCGCGCGGCCCGGCATGTTGTGGATCGCGAAAATCGCGTCGCACGGGAATCGGTCGAACAGGCCGTCGTCCATCATCGCCTTCGCGCCGCCGAAGTTTTCCTCGGCCGGCTGGAAGATCAGGTTCAGCGTGCCGGAGAACTGGCGCGTGGCCGCGAGGTGGCGTGCCGCGCACAGCAGCATCGCGGTATGGCCGTCATGGCCGCATGCATGCATCTTGTTCGCATGGCGGCTGGCGTACGGCAGGCCCGTGGTTTCCGCGAGCGGCAGCGCGTCCATGTCGGCGCGCAGGCCGACCGTGCGCGTGCCTTGCCCTTCGCGCAGCACGCCGACCACGCCCGTCTTGCCGATGCCGCGATGCACGTCGTAACCCCAGCCGCTGAGCAGTTCGGCGACGAGGTCGCTCGTGAGCGTCTCTTCGAATGCGAGTTCGGGATGGGCGTGGATGCGGCGACGTACTTCGACGAGCTCGGGGGCGATCGCGGCGATGCCGGGGATGACGGGGTTCACGGCTTGCAGCATGGTGTCTCCTGTGGGGCCGGTGGGGCGTTTGACGCGCATATGACGACCAAGCATATAAATTTCTTTTGCGTACCAGAAGCTGCTAAATTGCTTTGGTGCACACCGTCGGTTGCCGCTCGGGAATACCCTGATCCCGCGCGTCGCGCGATGCACCGGGTTTCCACCGATCATGCGTTGCCGCCATGAAATACCATCAGTTGAAAGCGTTCGTCACCGCCGCCGAGGAAGGGAGCATTCGCGCGGCTGCGCGGCGCCTGAACGTGTCGCCGGCCGCGCTGACGAAGGCGGTCAAGGAACTGGAGATCGCGCTCGGCGTATCGCTCGTCGTGCGTACCGCACGCGGCGTGCAGCTCACCGCGTTCGGCCAGCAGTTGCAGGTGCGCGCGCGACTGATCGTCGCCGAAATGCAGCGCGCCCGCGACGACATCGAGCAGGCGCAGGGGGCGATGACGGGCTCCGTCTCGGCGGCGATCACGCCAGCGGCGGCGGTCACGATCCTGCCCGACGCGTTTCGTGCGTTCCGGCGCCGCTTTCCAGTGGCGCGCGTCAACCTGATCGAAGGGTTTCCCGGTGTCGCGCTGCCGCGCCTGCATGACGGTTCGCTCGATTTTGCGGTGGTGGTCGTCGTGCCCGAACTGCTGGCGGCCGAGTTCGATCATACGGAGCTCTATGCGAGCCGCTCGCTGATCGTCGCGCGCAAAGGGCATCCGCTCGCGTCGGCCACGTCGCTCGCCGATCTCGTCGAGGCCGACTGGCTGATGAATCCGTCGCCGGAAAGCTCGACGCAGGTGCTGTTCAACTCGTTCGTCGCGTACGGGCTGCCGGTGCCGGCGCGTGTCGTCGAATGCCCGAGCTTCGGTCTTGCGCACAGCCTGATGACGGGTTGCGACCTGATCGCATCGATGCCGGAACAATTGCTGCAAGGCGAATGGGCGCGCGACCAGCTCGCGGTGCTGCCGATTCGCGAGCGCTTGCCGGGCGTATCGGTGCAGGTCGTCACGCGCCGCGACAGCCCGCTGACGCCGGCCGCGGCGATGCTGCTCGATTGCCTGCGCGATTCCGCGCGGCGCAAGGGGCTGCGATGAAAGGGCGCCCCGCGCGGATCGCGTAGTGATCCTGACGATCGTGGGTCCGGCACGCGCTCGCCGCGTACCATTGCGGCGCCCGTCGCGCGAGCCGGTATCATAGCGGCCGGCCCGCCGCTCCGGCCGGCCTTCAAATCCATCGCCATCCGGCATCCAGCAATCAGAGGCATCACATGACCAGTGCAACCCAATTCGACAACGTATCGGTCGTCAAGCGCGCGAACGTCTATTTCGACGGCAAGTGCGTGTCGCATACCGTGCTCTTCCCGGACGGCACGCGCAAGACGCTCGGCGTGATCCTGCCGTGCGCGCTCAACTTCGGCACGGATGCGCCCGAATTGATGGAAGTGCAGGCCGGCAAGTGCCGCGTGAAACTCGACGGCAGCAGCGAATGGCAGACCTACGGCGCCGGCGAATCGTTCTCGGTGCCGGGCAAGAGCCGCTTCGACATCGAGGTGATCGAGACGCTCGACTACGTATGCAGCTACCTGTAACGCGCTTTTCGCGCGGCAAAGAAAAAGCCCCGCCGAAGCGGGGCCCGTTGCAAGCGGATGGCGCAAGGCCATCCGGTGCGCCAGCCTTCGTTACAGGCAGGCGCTGATGTCGCCGGCGGCCGCTGCGTCGCCGCGCACGCCGACCCACGTCTTCGCATCCGGCTTCCACGACGGACGAACCATCGCGGCGGCGCCGTTCGGCGGCTGCTGGCCCGGTGCGTACACGTCGGTCGCGAGGCCGTTGGCCAGCACGTTCTGCGAGATCACCTGTTGTTGCGACTTGTCGGCCCAGGTCTTGGCGATGCATGCCGAGACGTCCGGCGCTGCTTTCTGGCTTTGTCCCACGTTCTGCACGGCGGGTTCGGCCGCATGAGCAGAAATTGCCACGGTCAATGCGATGAGCGGTAAATATTTCACGTTCACGTTATCTCCCTCGAGTCGTGATTGATTGAGTGGGATGCGCAGCAGTGCTGCGTGCAAGTGAGATCGCGTTGGGCACGCACGGTTCCGGTCATTCCGAAACAAGTTGTTAACGCGCTTGCCAAACGGCGGCTCGAATGCTGCGCATGTTGCTGCGGCGCGGCATGCGTCGTGTACGGCTCGACGTCATGCGTCGGTCGGCGCGCTGCCCGATGGTGGTGTGGTGGGGTGCTGGCCGCGGCGGGCGGCATGTGCGTGCATGCCGCGCCGCGACTCTTTATCGGATGACGAAGTGGAATGGCTGATGGATGGCCCCGTCGCATGAGCACGATGATGACAAACTTTCGTCGGCGGGATTGTTAACCAACTTTAAACGGGTGAAAGCAACGGAGTGAGGCGATGCGGCGCGCGACGGGCGCGCCGTATCGTGGAGCGGCGTGAGGCAAGGAAGCGATGCGCGCGGCAGAGCGCCGCGCACGCGGGTGATGTCAGCCGGCCTTGCGCGAACCGACGTCGCGCAGGTTGGCCGGGACGACCGGACGGAAGCGCTCGCGCTTCTGTTCGTCGTCGAAGTGCTGGAGCGCCGGCTTGATCAGGTCGCTGCGCGACACGATGCCCGTGATGCGCAGCGATTGCTCGTCGGCGACCACCGGCAGGCGTTCGAGGCCGAGCATCGCAAGGCGCGACGCGACGACACGGCAGGTTTCGTGCGCGAACGCGACGGCCGGTGCGCGCTCGGCGAACGCGGCCGAGATCGGCGTGTCGGCGCCGGCCTGCGCGCGCTGTGCATCGAGCGTCGCGCGATCGACGAGGCCGAGCAGCCGGCCGTGCTGCACGACCGGGTACGCACGGTGCGTTTGTTTCGCGCCGAAGTATTGCGCTTCGACGGTATCGAGCGTGGCCGCGCCGTCGATCGCGACGAGCCGGTCGGCCGACGTCATCACTTCGCCGATGTCGTGCCGCTCGAGCGGATCGACACCGTATTCGCGATAGATGTGGTAGCCGCGGCGCGCGATCTTTTCCGTCATGATCGAGCGTTTCATCGCGATGGTCGCGAAGCCGTGCGCGACGAGCGTCGCCGCGAGCAGCGGCAGCAGCGCGTTGGTGTCGTGCGTGAGACCGAAGGCGAATACGATCGCGGTGAGCGGGGCGCCGAGCGTCGCACCGAGCGTCGCGGCCATGCACACGAGCGGCCACAGCGCGGGATCGCCACCCGGCAGTACCGGCGACAGCACGGTGCCGAGACCGGCGCCGAGCATCAGCAGCGGGGCCAATACGCCGCCCGACGTACCCGAGCCGAGCGCGATCACCCACATCACGGCCTTCACGATCAGCAGTGCGAGCGCGATCTTCAGCGCGATGTGCTGGTGCAGCAGGTCGCCGATCACGTCGTAGCCGACGCCGAGCGCGCGCGGCTCGAGCCAGCCGCCGACGCCGATCGCGATCGCGCCGATCGCCGGCCACCACATCCAGTGCACGGGCAGCTTCGCGAAGGCGTCTTCGACGCGGTAGAGCGCGGCCGACAAGCCGCACGCGAGCAGGCCCGACAGCACGCCCGCGACGATACACGACAGCAGCGCGACGGGCGTCGGCGCGGCCGTCGTCAGCGGAAACAGCGGATCGACGCCGAAGAACACCGCACGGGCGAAACCGGCCACCGCGCACGCGAGCGCGACCGGCAGGAAACTGCGCGGACGCCATTCGAACAGCAGCAGTTCGACCGCGAGCAGCACGGCGGCCACCGGCGTGCCGAACACGGCCGTCATGCCGGCGGCCGCACCGGCGACGAGCAGCGTCTTGCGCTCGGCGGCGGTCACGTGCACGCATTGCGCGATCAGCGAGCCGAGCGCGCCGCCCGTCATGATGATCGGGCCTTCGGCGCCGAACGGGCCGCCGCTGCCGATCACGACGCCGGACGACAGCGGCTTGAGGATCGCGACCTTCGGCGACATTCGGCTCTTGCCGAACAGGATCGCCTCGATCGCCTCGGGAATGCCGTGGCCGCGGATCTTTTCCGAACCGAAACGCGCCATCAACCCGACGATCAGCCCGCCGATCACCGGGACCGCGATCACCCATGCGCCGAGCGTGTTGTTCGCGGGCGAACGGTCGGCGAACGACAGTTGCTGGAAGAAGAACAGGTTCGTGAACAGGTGGATCAGGCTCAACAGCACGAACGCGGCAAGCGTGCTGAGCAGGCCGATCCCGGCGGCAAGCAACGCGATCCTGGGCAGGCGTTCGTTGGTCGAGAAATCGCGTTTGTGCGGTGCGTTCATCGGAGTGGCAGGGGTCAGTAATCGATTTGGGGAACCTGGAACGTGCCCTTGAGCGACTTCAGCTCGGCACGATGCATGGCCGCGAGACGGGCGAGCAGCGTTTCGCCGGCCGCTTCGAGGTGGACTTCGACCTGGCGGCGGTCGGATTCGCTCGGCTTGCGCTTCACGAGTCCGAGCGCTTCGCAGCGCGTCACCAGCGCCACGACGCCGTGGTGGTGCGCCTGCAGGCGTTCCGCGAGTTCGCCGATGGTCGCCCATTCGCGATGCGGATAGCCCTTGATGTGCAGCAGCAGCAGGTATTGCAGCGGCGTCACGCCTTCGCTTTGCGCGGCACGTTCGGAGAAGCGCTCGAAGCGGCGCATCTGGTAGCGGAACTCGGACAGTTGCTGGAAATCGCTTTTCGTCAGTGCGCGTCGGGTATCGTTCATCGGGGGCGGTCGGGCATTCGGTTACGGTGGCGGTAAATATATCATAACGTGATATAAATGGATGAAATCGGGCGGAACGGGCGCATTTCACGTTTCGCGTTCCGCGGACAGTGACGGGGCGTGCGCTACGCGGCCTCGAGCATTTGGGTCTGCCGATAAAGGCCCGTGACGAGATCCGTCTGCGTGATGATGCCGACGAGCCGGCGCGACGCATCGACGACCGGAATATGGTGGTGGCCCGAATGCGTGAACAGCGGCACGAGCGCCGTGATCGGCATCGTTTCCGGCACCGCCGCGACGTCGCGCGTCATCACGGACGCGACGCTCGCGGGCTGGCCGCCGAACGATCGCGGCAACCGTGCGGACAGGCGTTGCCACAGCGGGGTCGAACGGCGCAACGGGCGCGTGAGGTCGGCGCGCGTGACGATGCCGGTCAGTCGGCCTTCGCCGTCGACCACGGGCAGCGCCTTCACGCGGTGGCGGTCGAGCAGCGCGAGCGCGGCCGTGATCGACGTGGACGGCGCGACCTCGATCGCGTTCTTCGTCATCAGGTCGGCGCACTTCAACTGGCCGAACGTGCGCGCATAAGCCTGCATTTCGGTTTCGCGCAGCAGCGTTTCGAGATCGTCCGGATCGACGTCGAGCCATTCGCCGCGGCGCTTGAGCACCGCGTCGAGGTCGCCGCGCGTGAAGCCGCCGCGCGTCGGCGCGGCGCCGCCGGCCTGCGGTTTCGCTTCGGCGCGCACGCCGCCGTGCGGGTAGCGGTGCCCGGTCAGCGCGTGATAGACGAGCGCGGCCGACAGCAGGATCGCCGATTGCAGCGCGATCGGCTGAAGGACGAAGCCGAAGCCGAGCGCATGGATCGCGGGGCCGCCCACCACGGCCGTGAGCGCGACGGCGCCCGACGGCGGGTGCACGCAGCGCAGCGCGAACATCCCGCCGATCGCGCAGGCGATTGCGACCGCGGCGGCCGTGACCGGATCGGCGATCCATTGCGCGCACGCGACGCCGACCGTCGCCGCGACGAGATTGCCGCCGATGATCGACCACGGCTGCGCGAGCGGGCTTGCCGGCACCGCGAACAGCAGTACGGCCGACGCGCCCATCGGCGCGACGAGCAGCGGCACGAGGCCCGGCACGCCGGGCAATAGCCGCATCGTGACGCCGACCGTCGCAATGCCCACGAGCGCGCCGGTGCACGAGCGCAGGCGTTCGCGCCAGCCGAGTGCCATCGGATGGGGAATGAAGCTGTGCAGCCATTGCCGCAACGTGCGGCGCGACGGGTAGGAGCCTGGCGACATGGGGGTAAGCGGTAAAAACGGCAACGCGGAGGCGCGGCGACAAGCGCGGGATTATATCGTGTTGTGATACAAATTGTCGCGCCGCATCAGGCGCGTTGGCCGCGCGTGATGCACGAATCTTGCGAAAACCTTTCATCGGATGGGAGCTTGTGCGCGCGTAACCGCGCAAATTTGTCCGCAGCGGCGTACAATTCGGCGCACTCGATTCCCCCGTCATGCCAGAACCCTGTCCTCGATGCCCGCTCTCCCGCCTTCTCCCCGGCACGGCGCTCGATTCGACGTGGCTCTTCGCGCCCGCGTTCCGTTACCCACCTGACGCGAGCGCCGCCGACGTCTCCCCACTGACTCTCCCCAAGCCAATTCAATGGACATGCTCGAAAACATGCGCCTGTTCGTGCGCGTTGTCGAAGCCGGCAGTTTTACCGCGGTCGCGAAGGAAATCGACGCGACCACCGCCCAGGTGTCGCGCGCGGTCTCGAATCTCGAAGCCCACGTACAGACGCGCCTGCTGCATCGCACGACCCGCCATCTCGGCCTGACCGAAAGCGGCGAGCGCTATTTCGAGCGCGCGAAATCGATCCTCGCGGAGCTCGACTACGCGAACGCGGAGGCGCGCAACGCGCTGCTGCGGCCGAGCGGCAAGATGCGCATTCATGCGATGACGGGGCTCGGGAAGAGTCATGTCGTGTCGTCGATCGTCCGGTACCAGGAGGACAACCCCGACGTGTCGGTCGAGCTGACGCTGGCGCAGCGGATGCCGAATCTGGTCGAGGAGGGCTACGACGTGTCGATCGTGACGGCGTCGCAGTTGCCCGATTCGGGTTATGTCGCGCAGATCTGCGGCACGAGCTGCAGCGTGCTCGTCGCATCGCGCGAATACCTCGCGCGGCACGGCACGCCGCAGACGCCCGACGACCTGCCGAACCACGTGTGCCTGCGCCTCGACACGCCCGCGTCGCCGGCCAGCGAATGGCGCCTGGAGCGCGGCGACGGCGAGGAAACCGTCTACGAGCTGCAGCCGGCGCCGTTCCAGGTCAACGTGCCGGACGCGCTGTGCGTCGCGGTGCGTGCCGGGCGGGGGATCGCGTGCGTGGCACTGTATACGGTGCTCGACGATATCCGCGAAGGGCGCCTGATCCGCGTGCTGCCGGCGTACCGGCTGCAGACGGTGAGCGTCTATGCCGTCTATGCGACGCGCCGCTATCTCGACGCGAAGATCCGGACCTTCCTCGATCACCTGCGTACGACGCTCACGCCCGCGCTGGAGAACGATCTGCGCGAACTCGACCGGCTGACGACGGAGCACATGCCGGGCGGCCGCCTGCGCACGTGACCGCGCCGGTGTGCCGCCGCGGCATTCATGCGGCTGGCGCGATGCGGATCCGCTCGAAGCGGCCCGCGAGCCACCCGTACGCGGCCATGCCGATCAGCCCGTGCGCGGCGACGAACCACAGCGCACCGGCGAACGAACCCGTGCTGGCGACGAAGTAGCCGATCACGAGCGGCGTGACGATCCCGGCGATGTTGCCGAGGCCGTTGAAGACGCCGCCGCTCAGCCCGACCATGCCTTCCGGCGCCGTGTCGGCGAGCACGGCCCACCCGACCGCCGCGAGCCCCTTGCCGAAGAACGCGACCGTCATCAGCGCGATCACGGCCGCGTTCGACGATGCGCCGTTCGCGAGCACGAGCAGCGTCGCCATCGCCATCCCCGCGACGAACGGCGTCTTGCGTGCCTTCGACGGATGCATGCCGCGCCGGATCAGCCAGTCCGACAGCACGCCGCCGAGCACGCCGCCCGTGAAGCCGCAGATCGCCGGCAGCGCGGCGACCCAGCCGGCTTCCATGATCGTCATTCCGCGCCCCTTGATCAGATAGATCGGAAACCACGTGATGAAGAAGTAGGTGAGCGCCGTGATGCAGTACTGGCCGATGTAGATCGCCCACAGGTTCCGGTGGCGGAACAGTTGCGACACGTCGTGCCACGACGCGCGCGGCCGCTCGCGCATACGGTTCGCCTCGAGATCGACGAGCGCGCCGTGGGCGCGCAGGTAGTCGCGCTCCGCGTCCGTCACGCGCGGGTGGCCGTGCGGCTCGCGATACCACGCGAACCACAGCGCGGCGAGCGCGATGCCGAGCAGCCCCATCCACAGGAACACGTGTTCCCAGCCGAGCGCATGCGTGAGCCATGCCATGGCCGGCGTGAACAGCACGACGGCCATGTATTGCGCGGAATTGAACAAGGCCGACGCGGTGCCGCGTTCGGCCGTCGGGAACCAGCATGCGACGATCCGCGAATTGGCCGGAAACGCCGGCGATTCGACGAGCCCGAGCATGAAGCGCATGACGAACAGCGCCAGCGTCGCGGCTGCGCCGTGCACGGCGAACGCGCCGACCGTGCCCTGCAGCATCGTGAATACCGACCACAGCAACAGGCTCAGGCCGTACACGCGCCGCGCGCCGAAGCGGTCGAGCAGCCAGCCGCCCGGAATCTGGCCGATCGCATAGGCCCAGGCGAACGCCGAAAAGACGACGCCGAGCTGCACGGGCGTGAGCCCGAGGTCGTGCGCGACGCCGGTGCCGGCGATCGACATCGTCGCGCGGTCCGCGTAGTTGACGACGGTAACCGCGAAAATCAGCGCGAGGACCGCATAACGGACGCGGCCGATCGTGCGCGATGCGGCGGGTGAGGCGGCGACGGCGGCGCCGCTGGATCGATTGGACATGCGTGTCTCCTGGCCTCCGTCGTGCGGAGGCATCCGTGTCGTAATGGAAGGGGCGGCGCCGCGCTCAGTACGTGACGCTGGTCGGCGGGCGCTGGCCCGCGAAGCACGCGGCGAGGTTCGCGAGCACGATGCGGCCCATTGCCTCGCGCGTTTCATGCGTGGCGCTCGCGCGGTGCGGCTGCACGACGACGCGGTCGAGTTCGAGCAGCGCGGCCGGCACGTGCGGTTCGTGCGCGAACACGTCGAGACCGGCGCCGGCGATCGTGCCGTCGGCCAGCGCGCGCACGAGCGCGGCTTCGTCGACCAGCTTGCCGCGCGCGACGTTGATCAGGAATCCTTTGGGGCCGAGCGCGGCGAGCACGTCGGCCGTCACGAGCACGTTGCCGTGATCGGCCGAGGCCGCGATCACGAGCACGTCGCTGTCATGCGCGAGCGCGGCGAGCTCGGGCACGAAGCGATAGCCGCTGTCGCGATGCTCGCGCGGCCCGAAGTAACTGACGGGCATCCGGAACGCCTGCGCGCGCTGCGCGATCGCGCGTCCGACGCGGCCGAGCCCGACGATGCCGAGCCGCTTGCCCGTGACCTGCGTCGCGAGCGGCTGGGCCGTTTTGCCCCAGCGGCCGGCGCGCACGATCCGCTCGCCGGCGCCGAGGTCGCGCAGGGTCATCAGGATCAGCCCCAGCGCCATGTCGGCGACGTCGTCGGTCAGCACGTCGGGCGTCGTCGTCACGTGGATGCCGCGTGCCCGGGCACGATCGAGATCGACCGCGTCGGTGCCGATGCCGTTGATCGCGACGATCTCGAGCGCGCCGAGCCGCTCCATCAGCGCGGCGGACAGGCCGCTCGCGCCGCCCGTCACGACGCCGCGAATTCGCGGCGCCACGCGATCGAGCAGTGCTTCCGGTTGCTCGGCCGCATACAGCCGGTGCACGGTGTAGCGGGCGGCGAGTTCGGCGTCGATCGCGTCGGGGAGCGGCTGGGTCAGCAGGATGTCGATGGTCATGAAGGTCTCGGTCGTCGGGCGCGGCGCGGGCCGCGCATCAGGTGGAACCGAGTATAGAAATCGCATCGATATGCGTCTAACATCAAAAGACTATCGATTGATTCAAGATTTGAATGATTGAACTGCACCAGCTTCGCTGCTTCGTCGCGGTTGCCGAAGAGCTGCATTTCGGCCGCGCGGCCCGGCGGCTCTTCATGACCCAGCCGCCGCTCAGCCGGCAAATCCAGTTGCTCGAGCACGCGCTCGGCATCGCGCTGCTCGAGCGCAGCAGCCGGCAGGTCAGCCTGACCGCGGCCGGCGAGCGCTTCCTGCGCGATGCGCGGCACATCCTCGAATTCTCCGCGCGCGCCGAGCAGGCCGCGCAGCGCGTCGCGCACGGCGGGGCCGGGCGCATCACGCTGGGGTTCACGGCCGTCAGTGCGTACCGGATGATCCCGGTGCTACTCGCGCATGCGGCGCACGCGCTGCCGGACGTCGACGTCGAACTGCGGGAGATGGTGTCGACCGTGCAGATCGACGCGCTCGCGTCGCGGATGCTCGACGCGGGTTTCGTGCGCCAGCGCGCCGCGCGCCAGCCGCTCGAATACCGGCTCGTGCAGCGCGAGCCGATGCTCGTCGCGGTCGCGGAAGGCGCGCCGCTCGCGGCCTACGAGCAGATCGGCCCCGACGAGCTCGACCGGCAGCCGTTCATCGCGTATTCGCCGAACGAGGGCAAGTATTTCCACGACATGATCTCGGGGATGTTCGCGGGCGCCGGGCGGCTGCCGAACTACCTGCACTACGTCGGCCAGACGCATACGATCCTCGGCCTCGTGCGCGCGGGGCTCGGCGCGGCGCTGGTGCCGGCGTCGGCGCGCGAGCTTCATGTCGACGGCGTGGTGTTCCGGCCGCTCGCGGGCGTCAACGTGGCGGCGGAGCTGTATCTCGCTTGGCGCGCGGACAACGACAACCCGGCGCTGCCGGTGTTCAACGCGATGGTCGAGCGGTTTCTGACCGACAGCACGGACGACGCGGGCGTCTAGGGCGTGAACCCGCCCTAGCGGCGCTTGCTCGCCCGTTGCGCGTGGCGCGACGTGCGATGGCGGCCCGCTGACGGCGGCGTGAAGCGAGGGATGAGGGCGGGGCTCGAAGACGTGCGCGCGGCCCGGCGGAGCGCATCCGCCGGGCCGCGGCACCGGCCCGTCAGTGGGTGATCGACAGGAACAGGTACGCGGCGAACAGCGCGACGTGCACGACGCCGTGCAGCACCGTCGTGCGCCCCTGGCTCAGCGTGAGCGTGCTGACCAGCAGCGTGAGCGCGAGCAGGACGGTTTCCATCGCGCCGATCCCGAGCGTGAGCGGCTGGCCGACCCAGATGAACACGGCCGCGACGGTCGGAATCGTGAGCCCGATGCTCGCGAGCGCCGACCCGAGCGCGAGGTTCATGCTGGTCTGCAACCGGTTCGCACGCGCGGCGGTGACGGCCGCGAGCCCTTCCGGCAGCAGCACGAGCGCGGCGATCACGATACCGACCGCGGCTTCGGGCGCGCCGAGCTTCAGCACCGCGTGCTCGACGGCCGGCGACAGCAGCTTCGCGAGCAGCACGACCGCGACGAGGCTCGCGAACAGCAGCACCATGCTGATGGCCGCGGTGCGGTTGCTCGGCGCCGCCGCGTGCACCGCTTCGTTGGCGCTGTCGTGCTCGGCGAGGAAGTAGTCGCGGTGGCGCACGGTCTGCACGAACACGAATGCGCCGTACAGCACGAGCGACGCGACGCCGGCGAACGCAAGCTGAGATTTCGAGAAGAACGGGCCCGGCGCGGCGTTCAGGTAGTTCGGCATCACGAGCGACAGCACCGACAGCGACGCGAGCACCGCGAGCGCCTTGCTCGCGCCGCGCCCCTGGAAATCCTGTTCGCCGTGCTTCCATGCGCCGACCAGCAGGCAGATGCCGACGATGCCGTTACAGATGATCATCACGGCGGCGAACACGGTGTCGCGGGCAAGGCCCGATTTCTCGGGGCCCGCGCCGAGCATCACCGACACGATCAGCGCGACTTCGATGACGGTCACGGCAACCGCGAGCACGAGCGTGCCGAACGGTTCGCCGACGCGGTGCGCGACGACTTCCGCATGGTGGACGGCGGAGAACACGGCGCCGGCGAGCGCGGCCGCGAACACCGCGATGACGAGGCCTTCGGCCGGCACGACGCGCGACAGCGCGAGCACCAGCCAGGCGGCAAGCGGGGCCCAGAGGGTCCAGCGCGGGAGCTGGTTGGACGAGAGCGGCATGAGGGTTTCCTTATGCGAGTGGCGGCGCGCGACGCGCCGTCACGGGTTGATGAAGCCCGGCCGTACTATCCGCCGAACGAGGACGATGAAACCGAAGGGCGGCAGCGCGCAATGGCGCTGCCCGGGTTCGCTGCCGCGACGCGGCGAGGGGCGCGGGCGGGCCGAGGCCCGTCGCGGGACGAAACGGTTCGATGCGGCTGCCTGCGGACAGCGAGACAAGCATAGGTGGCGACGCGCGGGCCGGTGGCTCGATTCGCCCCCATAAGGACGGCCGGCGATGGACGGCGGTGACGGCGCGACACGCGTTTCCCCCTTCAATCCGGCAATTTGTCGAATTTTATCAGGCGTTGCGGGGTCGCTATCTCATATTCGAGCGCTTACATTGACCTTTCGGTTTGCAAAAAGTGCCGCGCTCTTTCGATTTTTTTTGTCGTTGCGGTTTTCGTCATGGTCTCTTGCAAGGCACATTCGGGCGCACCCTGACATAAATCTACCGACCGGTCGGTTTATAATCGCTCGCACTTCCACTTCATGACGGATCGCAAGCGATGGCTGTTTCCTCTGCACATTCGGTGAACTCGGGCGCGCTGGCGCCGTCGGCCGTCGTCGGCGTGATCGGGGCCGGCGCGATGGGCGCGGGCATTGCACAGGTCGCGGCGGCGGCCGGCCATCCGGTGTTGCTGTACGACCTGAACGAAGCGGCCTGCGACAAGGCGCTGGCCGGCATCCGTGCACAGTTCGCGCGGCTGGCGGAGAAGGGCCGGCTCGAACCGGCGCAGGCCGACGCGGCCGGCAACCGCATCCGCGCGGTGCGCGCGCTGGCCGATTTCGCGGGCGCCGCGCTGATCGTCGAGGCGGCGGCCGAACGGCTCGACGTGAAGCGCGAGATCTTCGCGACCCTCGAGCGCCATGTCGACGACGCGTGCGTGCTGGCGACCAACACGTCGTCGATCTCGATCACGTCGATCGCGGCCGGGCTGCGCGTGCCGCAGCGCGTCGCCGGCCTGCATTTCTTCAATCCGGCGCCGCTGATGGCGCTCGTCGAGGTGGTCAGCGGGCTCGCGACCGCGCCCGATATCGCCCGGATGCTCGTTGCGACCGCCGCTGCATGGGGCAAGCAACCGGTGATGGCGAAATCGACGCCGGGCTTCATCGTGAACCGCGTCGCGCGGCCGTATTACGCGGAGGCGCTGCGCGTGCTGAACGAGCAGGGCGGCGCGCCGGCCACGATCGACGCGGTGATGCGCGAAGCCGCCGGCTTCCGGATGGGGCCATTCGAGCTGATGGACCTGATCGGCCACGACGTGAACTTCGCGGTGACCGAGTCGGTGTTCCGCGCGTACTTCAACGACCCGCGCTACACGCCGTCGCTGATCCAGCAGGAACTCGTGAACGCGGGCTTTCTCGGGCGCAAGTCCGGGCGCGGTTTCTATTCGTATGCGGACGGCGCGCCGCCGCCCGCCCCCGATCTCGAACCGCCGCGCGCCGCGCCGGCCGACGTCGTGCTGTTTGCGCAGGACGGCCCGGCCGCCGCGTTGCACGCACGCTTGGCCGAACGTATCGACGGCGTCCGGCAGGCCGGCGTGCAGCCGGACGAACTGCTCGCAACGGCCGGCCGCGCGTCGATCGCGCTGACCGACGGCCGGACGGCCACGGCGCGCGCCGCGCAAACCGGCGTGGCCGATCTCGTGCTCGTCGACCTCGCACGCGATTACGCTCAGGCCGGGCTCGTCGCGCTGACGCGCGCGCTCCAGTGCGGCGACGCCGCGTACGCCGATGCGGTCGGGCTCTTTCAGCAGGCGGGCTTTCGCGTCGTCGGCTTGGCTGACGTGCCGGGCATGGTCGCGATGCGCACCGTCGCGATGCTCGCGAACGAAGCCGCCGACACGGTGAACCAGGGCGTGTGCTCGCCGGCCGATCTCGACCTCGCGATGGAGAAGGGCGTGAACTACCCGTGCGGCCCGCTCGTGTGGGCCGATGCAATCGGCATCGGCCGCGTGCACCGCGTGCTGTCGAACCTGGCGGCGAGCTACGGCGAGGACCGCTATCGCGTGTCGCCGCGGCTCGCCGCGCTGCATGCGGCCGGCCGCATGTTCCGGTCGTGACCGCCTCGTCACCTCGAACACGATAACGACATCACTCCATTGGAGGAGCCCCCGATGATTCACCCGACGCACCCCGCCGCCGCCCTCGAGCCGATCGAGACCGCCAGCCGCGACGAACTGCAGGCGCTGCAGCTCGACCGCCTCAAGTGGTCGCTGCGCCACGCGTACGACAACGTCCCGCACTATCGGCGCACGTTCGATGCGGCAGGCGTGCATCCTGACGATCTGAAGTCGCTCGCCGATCTCGCGAAGTTCCCGTTCTCGACCAAGAGCGATCTGCGCGACAACTATCCGTTCGGCCTCTTCGCGGTGCCGCGCGAGCAGGTCGTGCGCGTGCACGCGTCGAGCGGTACGACGGGCAAGCCGACGGTCGTCGGCTACACCGCGCGCGACATCGATACGTGGGCGAACGTGACCGCGCGCTCGATCCGCGCGGCCGGCGGCCGCCCGGGCGATACGCTGCACAACGCGTTCGGCTACGGGCTTTTCACCGGCGGTCTCGGGATTCACTACGGCGCGGAGCGGCTCGGCTGCATGGTCGTGCCGATGTCCGGCGGGCAGACCGAGAAGCAGGTGCAACTGATTCGCGATTTCGAGCCGAAGATCATCCTCGTCACGCCGTCGTACATGCTGAACCTGATCGACGAGATGGTGCGGCAGGGGATGGACCCGGCCGAATCGTCGCTGAAGATCGGCATTTTCGGCGCCGAACCGTGGACGCAGGCGCTGCGCGACGAAGTGGAGGCGCGCGCGGGCATCGACGCGCTCGACATCTACGGGCTGTCGGAAGTGATGGGCCCGGGCGTCGCGTGCGAATGCGTCGAGACGAAGGACGGCCCGGTGATCTGGGAGGACCATTTTTACCCCGAGATCATCGACCCGGTCACCGGCGAAGTGCTGCCCGACGGCAGCCAGGGCGAGCTCGTGTTCACGTCGCTGACGAAGGAGGCGATGCCGGTGATCCGCTACCGCACGCGCGACCTCACCGCGCTGCTGCCGCCGACCGCGCGCGCGATGCGCCGGCTCGCGAAGATCACGGGCCGCTCCGACGACATGCTGATCGTGCGCGGCGTGAACGTGTTCCCGAGCCAGATCGAGGAGATCGTCGTCGCGCTGCCGCAGTTGTCGGGCCAATTCCAGATCACGCTGTCGCGCGACGGTCACATGGACCGGCTCGACCTCGCGGTCGAGTTGCGCTCCGAGGCGGCGGCGTCCGTTTCCGACGCCGATCGCGCGGCGCTCGCGCGCGAGCTGCAGCACCGGATCAAGACGATGGTCGGCGTGTCGTCCGGCGTGACGGTGCTCGCGGCCGGCGGCATTCCCGCGAGCGCGACCGGCAAGGCGCGGCGCGTGATCGATCGCCGCCAGGCCGCCTGATTGCCGATGGATGCCGTTCTACCCGAGGAAACCTGTTCGATGGATGGATTGAAGACCCTGGCCGTCACGGTCGATGCGCGCGGTATCGCGACCGTCGCGCTGCAGCGCGGCGACGTGCTGAACGCGTTCGACGAGACGATGATCGCGGAGCTGACCGACGCGTTCACGACACTCGGCCGGCGCGACGACGTACGCGCGATCGTGCTGCGTTCGGACGGCCGCGCATTTTGCGCGGGCGCCGACCTGCAGTGGATGCAGCGTGCGAGCGCGAACGACGCGGCCGCGAACCTGCGCGACGCCGAGCGGTTCGCCGCGATGATGCGCGCGATCCGGCAATGTCCGAAACCGACGGTCGCCCGCGTGCAGGGCCACGCGTTCGGCGGCGGCGTGGGCCTGTGCGCCGCGTGCGACATCGTGATTGCGAGCGACCACGCGCGCTTTTCGGTCAGCGAGGCGCGCTTCGGGATCCTGCCGGCCGTGATCGGCCCGTATCTGGTCGAGGCGGTCGGGCAACGCCAGGCGCGCCGTCTCGCGCTGACCGCGACGCAGCTCGCGGCCGCCGAAGCCGTCGCGATTGGGCTGATTCATCAGGCCGTGCCGCTCGATGCGCTGGACGACACGCTCGAGCGGACGCTCGCGGAACTCGGCCGCAACGGCCCGCACGCGCTGATGGAGATCAAGCGCTTTTTCGATGCGATCGGCGAGTACCCGCCGTCGGATGAGCGCGCGGCGTTCACCGCGCAGACGATCTCCCGCGTGCGGGCGACGCCGGAAGCAAAGGAAGGCTTCGCGGCCTTCTTCGCGAAGCGGCCGTCGGCGTGGGAGACGGGCGCCGAATAAGGCTGCGCGACGATCGTTCATGACGATCGACGCGGAAACCGGGGGCGGCCGCATTTTGCGTCTCGGGCACGGGCGCTTGCACTACAATGCGTGACCCCCGGCGCGCTGCCGGCCCCGTCCCGACCGATGCTTCGCACGATGATCGTCAACCGCCTTGTCTCCGAGATCCTGTTCGGCTTTACCGGCCTGATCGGCATCATCAATCCGATCGGCATCGCGTTCCTGTTTCTCGAACGGACCGAGGCGCTCACCGCGCATGAACGGGATCTGCTCGCGCGGAAGGTCGCGTTCAATGCGTTCGTCGTGCTGATGGTCGCATTCTTCGCCGGCACGCCGGTGCTGCATTTCTTCGGGATCTCGATGGAAGCGCTGCGGATCGGCGGCGGCTTCGCGGTTGCCGTGGCCGGCTGGCAGATGCTGAACGAACCGGACGGGCCCGGCGGCGGCGACACGCCGGTCAAGCCGATCGACGCGAACGCGATCATGACGCGCGCGTTCTTCCCGCTGACCATGCCGCTGACGGTCGGCCCCGGCTCGATCGCGACCGCGATCGCGCTGAACGCGAACCGCACGCACAAGCTGTCGGAGTTCGCGCTGTCGAGCATCGTGTCGATCGCCGTGTCCGTGCTCGTCGCGCTCGTGATCTGGCAGGTCTACAGCCGCTCCGCGCTGCTCGCGCGCTACCTCGGCAGCGAAGGGACGAAGGTCGCGAAACGCGTGTCGGCGTTCCTGCTGCTGTGCATCGGCGTGCAGATCATGCTGACCGGCTTCTCCGCGTTCCTGCAGCCGCTCGCCGATCAGGCCAGGTAACCGGGGCCACCCGGTTCATCCTTCAAGGGGCCTCCTTTCACGCAGCCTGCACGCGGCGCGCGGTCATGCGCGTTCGCCGCATGCGGGATACCATGCGACGTCTGGCGGATGCGCGGCGCGCATCCGGCCGCAATCCCCACCTGATTGGCGAGGCGTGCAATGGAATACGTGAAATTCGGTTCGACCGGGCTGGACGTGTCGAAGCTGGTGCTGGGCTGCATGACGTTCGGCGAGCCGTCGCGCGGCACGCATCCGTGGACGCTGCCGGAAGCGGAAAGCCGCCCGATCATCCAGCGGGCGGTCGAGGCCGGCATCAACTTCTTCGACACCGCGAACATGTATTCGGACGGAACGTCCGAGGAGATCGTCGGCCGCGCGCTGCGCGATTTCGCGAAGCGCGACGACATCGTGATCGCGACCAAGGTGTTCTACCGGATGCGGCCGGGGCCGAACGGCGCCGGCCTGTCGCGCAAGGCGATCATGACCGACATCGACCAGAGCCTGAAGCGGCTCGGCACCGACTACGTCGACCTCTATCAGATTCACCGCTGGGACTACGGCACGCCGATCGAGGAGACGCTCGAGGCGCTGCACGATGTCGTGAAGGCCGGCAAGGCGCGCTATATCGGCGCCTCGTCGATGTTCGCGTGGCAATTCGCGAAGGCGCTGCACACGTCGAAGCAGAACGGCTGGACGCGCTTCGTCAGCATGCAGAATCACCTGAACCTGCTGTATCGCGAGGAAGAGCGCGAAATGCTGCCGCTGTGCGAGGACGAAGGCATCGCGGTGATTCCGTGGAGCCCGCTCGCGCGCGGGCGCCTGACGCGCAACTGGGACGAATCGTCGGAACGGCAGCAGAAGGACGACGTCGGCCAGCGGCTGTACGACGCCACGGCCGATGCGGACAAGGCGGTCGTCGAGGCCGTCGCGGCGATCGCCGCCGCGCGCAACGTGCCGCGGGCGCAGGTCGCGCTGGCGTGGGTCGCGCAAAAGCGCGGCGTGACCGCGCCGATCGTCGGCATTTCGAAGCCGCGGCAACTGGACGATGCGCTCGGCGCGCTCGCGCTGAAGCTGACCGACGATGAAATCGCCACGCTCGAACGCCCGTACGTGCCGCACGCGGTCGCCGGGTTCAACTGAGCGACGGCGGCGGCGGTACCTGCGCCGCGTTCAGCGCGCGGCGGCGAGCATCGGGTAGGTGAACAGGCCGAAGTGGACGACGTTCAGCCCCGCGTGCGCGAGCGCGGCGGCGAGCAGTCCGCCGCGCCGCCACGCGAGGCCGTAGCCGACGCCGGCCACCGTGCCGAGCACGATCCATTGCCAGCCGCCCGCCGCGTGCGCGGCGCCGAACAGCACCGCGCCGGCCGCGAGCGCGACCCACGGGCCCCACGAGTACGCGCGGAACATGCGGGTCAGCCCGCCTTGCACGTAGCCGCGAAACAGCGCTTCCTCGGCGAGCGTCACCAGCAACAGGTTGTTCACGAGCCACAGCCAGCCCGACGGCGGCCATTTGGGCGCCCAGCCGACCATCCCGAACGCGAGCGCGCCGGCCAGGCACGCGGCGGCGGTGGCGACGGCCGCCACGACGCCGGTGCGCAGCGCGTGCGACAGCGCGACGCCGGGGGCGACCCACGGCAGCACCCACAACAGCCACAGACCGACGAGCGGCTTGTCGAAGTTCAGGTACATCGTGAATGGCGCGGCGTCCGGCGTGAAGCGGATCGGCCCGATCACGCGCGGATTGTGGAAGCCCGGAATCAGGTGCAGGCTCAGCGCGATCGCCAGCGCGGCGAAGACGAGGTGCGCCACGATGCGCACCGCGAGCGGGCGCTCGGGCAGCACGCCCCACGCGGCCGCGATCAGCAGCGCGAAGGGCGCCAGCGTGATCGGCGCAAGCTGGCCGAATGCGAGCGCACCCGCATAGCCGAGCGCGGCGAGGCCGATGCTCAGGCCGTGCAGCGGGCGATGCCATGCGAATGCGGCGGCCGCGAACAGGGCGATCCAGATCGTGGCACACGGAAGGAGCGAAAGGGACATGACGGGAAACGGATGGGCGGACGAGACGCCGCGCATCATACAGCAGGCGCCGTGAAACGCGGCCGGGCGGCATCGGCCGGGCAGCCGGCGCACCGCGTGTCAGCGGCCGGCGGTTTCCGTGACGCCGCCGCGGCCCGGGATGTCGACGCTGTTGCGCACGCGCATCCGCCGCCGATACCAGAACGTCCACAGCAGCAGGCAGCCGAACACCGTGTAGCCCATCACCGGCGACACGACGAGCACGCGTTCGACCGGCCAGTTGGCGACCATCCACCAGCGCAGCAGCATCTCGAGCGTCATGATCGCGCCCCACACGAACGTCATCAGCCGCAGCATCTGCCGCAGGCCCGGCTGCGCGTCCCAGACGGCTTCGAAGTGCGCGGCGCCGCCGTCCATCTCGCGGGCCACGGTGGCGCGGGCCAGATAGTAGATCAGCGGGCGTTCGCGCAACAGCGACAGCAGGAACACGATGCCGATCGTGCCCGAGCCGATCGATTCGCGCATCAGCAGCGTGCGCGGGCTGCCGCCGAACGCCATCCCGACGATCGACAGCGTGATGCCGAGCAGCACGATGGCCGCCACCGCGTCGATGCGGCGCGAGCGGATGAATTCGACGATCGACCAGACGATCGGCGGAACCGCGGACGCGTACAGCGCGCCGGTTTCGCCGAAATACGGATGCGCGACCCGATAGGCTACCCACGGCAGCACGAGGTTGACGAAGAGTTCGAGTATCAGTCCGGCTCGCGGTTTCACGGTGCGCCATCCCACGCAGGTCGGGGCGAACGCGCGAAAGGCGTGGTCGCCCCCGGTTGCCTCGACAATGCCCTGAAAAGGGTTCGGTCCAGTATATCGAAGAATCGCGCGGGGCTCGGGGTTGTGAATGTTTCCGCGTGCCGCGTCCGGATGGAACGCGGCGTGGCGGCTGCCCCGGACCGGGGTGATGAGGGTTGCGCGCCACGCCACGCGGGAAAGGGAGGCGGAATCACGCGCGCCGCCGGCGCAGGGGCGACGCTACGACGGCATAGCGGCGGCCTGCGCGCCGCGGCGCGAATCGATGCCGCGGATGCCGCGAGCGCGCGCGTGCGGTCAGGAGACGGCCGGCTGGACGATGATCTTCACGTTGCGGTCCTTGTGGTTGACCAATTCCTCGAAGCCGCGCGTGACGATGTCGCCGAGCGCGATGCGCCCGGTGATGAGCGGCTGCACGTCGATGCGGCCGTCCGCGATGAAGCGGATCACGTCCGCGAATTCGCCGTTGTACGCGAGCGAGCCGATCACTTCCTTCTCGGTCGACACGATGTCGAAGAAGTTGAACGGCGCCGGTTCCTCGAAGATGCCGACCATCACCGACTTGCCGGCCTTGCGGATCACGTCGATCGCGAGCTTCGCGGTGGCCGTGTGCCCGATGCACTCGAACGACACGTCTGCGCCGTAGCCGCCCGTCAGCGCCCGGACTTCGGCGATCGCATCGGACGTCTTCGGATCGATGACGACGCTCGCGCCCACCTCCAGCGCCTTCTGCTTGCGCGCGGCCGACATTTCCAGCGCGATCACGCGCCCGGCGCCCGCGGCCTTCGCGCACATGATCGTGCACAGGCCGATCGTGCCCGCGCCGACCACGACGACGGTCTGCCCGACGATGTTGCCGGCCTTCTTCACCGCGTGCAGCCCGACCGCGAGCGGTTCGATCAGCGCGCCGGCCTCGGTCGGGAAATCGTCGGGCAGCTTGTACAGCAGCTCGGCCGGCACGTTCACGTATTCGGCGAATGCGCCGTTGTTCATCAGCCCGGTGAACGCGAGGTTCTCGCAGATGTTGTACAGCCCGTGCCGGCAGTACCAGCAGGTGCCGCAATGCTGGCACGCGTCGGCCGTCACGCGGTCACCGACCGCGAAGCCCGACACGCCCGCGCCCAACTCGGCGATCTCGCCGCTGAACTCGTGGCCGAGGATGCACTGGCCCTTCAGGCCGGTCAGCGGGTGCGGCGCGTCGACCGGGATGAACACGGGCCCGGCGACGTATTCGTGCAGGTCGGAGCCGCAGATGCCGCACCAATGCACGCGAATCGTCACCCAGCCCGCGGGCGGGCGCTGCGGAACGGGAACCTCTTCGACGCGGATGTCGTGGCGGCCATGCCAGACGGCGGCCTTCATGCTGGGCGGGGTGATCGATGCCGGTGTACTCACGTTGCTGTCTCCGTCGGGTTGTCGTCGGGTGCGCGGCAATGCTGCCGGGGCGCCCGTCGCGCGATTGCGCGATCGACGGGTATGCAGGAACGGGGCCAGCGTGAATCAGGGCGGTGCGTGGCAAGCCGAAGCACGCGTGGCGTGCGTTGCACCATGTCGCTTTCCGGCGGCCGGCAACGATTCGGAAGAAACGGAGCGTCGGCTCTGCTGCGATAGCGAAACGGCGGGCGGGGTGAGACGGCGGGACGTTCGTCTCACCGTGATGAGACGAATCGCGAGACGAACGTGACGGGGGCGTTGCCCGCTTCGCGTTCAGGCGAGCACTTCGTCCACGGCAACCGCGGCGAGCGACGTGAATCCGGCGGCGCGGTACAGCGGCTGACCGGCTTCGGTCGAGATGAGCCACACGCGGCGCGCACCGCGGTGCCGCGCGTGCGCGACGATCGCGGCGAGCAGTTGCGTTGCGAGGCCGCGGCGCCGGTATGCGTCCGCCGTCCCGACGCGGTCGACGACGATATCGCGGGGCGACGCGAAGCCGTAGCGCGCGGTGGCCGCGATCTGCCCGTCGAGCCGGTGCGCGAACAGGAACGCGGCGGGATTCGGCTGGAATGGCGGGAAGGCGCCGCTCGTGTTGAACGCTTGGATTGCGTCCGGCGTGTCGCAGGCGAGCGCTTGCGCGAGCGCGTCGTCGCCGGACAGCCCGTCGATATCGGCGGCCATGAAATGCTCGTCGGTCAGCCGGCGCGTCCTGCCCCGCAGCGCGGGCGGCAGCGGTGCCGCGCCGTAGCGCGTGATCCACGCGCCGACGGCAAACGGGCCGGCGCCGGATTCGGGCGCACCCTCGATCATGAAATGCTCGAAAGGCCGGCCCATCGCGCGGTCGAACTGCACGACATGGCCGTCCGGGCCGTCGTGCAGCGGCGCGTCGCGCCGGTCGCGCGCGGCGCAGTATCCGGCGATGAACGCGCGTACGGCCGCCTTGCGGCGGGGGAAATCGGACCAGGCTTCGTCGAGCGGGAACAGCGTGGCCGGGGCGGGGGAGGCGGTCGGCATGCGTAGGGGCGCGGCGTTGTCAGGGGGAAGGCGCCAGCTTAGACCAGGATGCCGTCGCGTGTCGCGCCGGCCATTGCCGCGATCGCCGAAACGGATCGTTGCGCACGCTACCCCTTTACTTGAAGTTGACTTCAATTTGTATCATGTGCGCCAGTCCGATTGCGCTCGCGTGCGGCATCCCGTTGCACGCGGCCGCCAAGCATGCTCAACACCATGGAAAGCCCGATCTGCGAAGAAGACCTGTCGTGCGACGCGTCGGCGTTGGACGAAGACGATGCGATGCCGTCGCGCGGCGGCGCGGTCGCGCATCCGCTCGTGACGATCGGCCGTACGCCGATTCCGGAGCACGCGGCCGCCGCGGCGTCGCCGTTGCGCCCGCAACTGTTCGTCACGGTGCTGGAGGCGCGCGACGACGCGCTGCTGGTGCGCTGGGTCGAGAGCGGCCGGTGTCATTACGGCGAGCAGCGCTGGCGCCTGCGCGTCGCGTTGCAGCCCGGGCGCTGCGCGCTGTCCGGGCAGCCGATCGAGCCGGGCGAGCCGGTGTTCCGGCCGGTGCGGCGGCCCGTGCCGGCCAACGGCGACGAGATGATCTGTCCGGCCGCGGTGCCGGGCGTGGCCGGTGCGGCGCACGATGGCGCGCCGGAAGACGGTGGCGCACGCCATCCGGCCGATGCTCATGGCTGAACATCGGCCGTCGGGGAGCGACGTCATTTCTTCAGATCGTGCCGGTACTGGATGAAGCCGGCGTTGTTCGCGAGCTTGTCGTACAGCGCGCGCGGTCGTGTTGGTCTCGTGCGTGAGCCAGTACACGCGGCTCGCGCCGGCTTCGCGGGCCCGTTCGTACACGGCCTCGATCAGCGCGCCGCCCGCGCCCTGGCCGCGCGCGTCGGGCGCCGTGTACAGATCCTGCAGGTAGCAGTACGGCCCTTCGGTCCAGCACGAGCGGTGGTAGATCGCGTGCACGATCCCGACCAGCGCACCCGACGCATCGAACGCGCCGAGCACGAACATCGGCTCGTCCGGATCCATCAGGCGCGCCCATGTGGTCGCGAACACCGCGTCGCTCAGCGCGGTGTCATAGAACGTCTGGTAACCCTGCCACAGCGGCCGCCACGCGGCTTCGTCGGCGGCGACGAGCGGGCGCACCGTGACGCGCGTCGCGTCGTTCGCGCGGCTGGCCGCGTCGCGCGCGCTGGCCTGTGCGTGGCGGATCGCGGTGAGCGACAGGCGCTGGTTGCCTTCGGCGTCGAAGTTCTCCGGCGCGAGCCAGGCTTCGAACGCGGCGCGGACGTCCGGCCATTCGCCGTCGATGATCGAGAACCACGCGGTGTCGCGATTGCGGCCGCGGTAGACGATCGCCTGCCGGAACGTGCCCTCGTAGCGGAAGCCGAGGCGCGCGGCCGCCTTGCGCGACGGCGCGTTCAGGTCGTCGCACTTCCATTCGTAGCGGCGGTAGCCGAGCGTATCGAACGCATACTTCATCAGCAGGAACTGCGCTTCGGTCGATACCGGCGTGCGCTTGAGCAGCGGCGAGAACGTGACGGAACCGACCTCGATCACGCCGTTGGCCGGATCGATGCGCATCAGCGCGAGCGTGCCGACCGCGCGGCCCGTGGCGCGATCGATCACCGTGTAGTGCAGCGGATCGGCGCTCGCCTGCGCGCCGCGCGCGTAGTCGCGGTAGCTGGACGCATCGGCGTACGGGCCGTGAGCCAGATAGGTCCAGTCGCGGCCGTCGGGCGCCTGCGCGTACGCGGCGTACAGATCGGCCGCGTGGCGTTCGGCGTCGAGCGGTTCGAGCCGGCAGTAGCGGCCTTCGAGCGCGATGCGCTCGGGGCGCGGGCGCGCGGACCAGTCGGGAACGGGTTGGCCGATGGGCTGCTGGAAAGCGTTGGTGAGCGTGGGCAAGGTCGATCTCGCTTCGGTTGGCGGCCGGCGACATGCCGGCATGCAGACGATCGTAGTCCCGGCGAGGTACCATGAGAAGCGCCAGCGTGCGGCAAATTTATGGTGCCACGGTCGGTGGCCGCCAGCCGTAGGCCGCTCACCATCCGTCCCGTTCCGACCTCTTCACGCCGCGATGTTCCGATGACGACTGCCTTTCTTCCCGGCGACACGCCGTTGCTGCCGCTCGATGCGCCGCTGGCGCGTACGCCCGGCGCCCCGTCGCTGCAGCGCCAGCTGCTGCGCCGCTTGCGCGACGCGATTCTCGGCGGCGCGATGCCGGCCGGCACGCGGCTGCCCGGCACGCGCGCGCTGGCCGACACGCTCGGCGTGTCGCGCAATACGACGGCCGCGGTATACGAGCAGCTCGTCGCCGAAGGTTTCCTGCAGTCGGACCGTCGCGGCACGCGGGTCGTCGGGCTGTCGCGGCCGGCGCCGCCGCGCCGGCGTGCCGCGCCGCCAGCCGTCGCGCAGCGGCTCGGCCGGATTCGCTCGAGCCTCGTCGGCACCGGCGAATCGGAGGGCTTCCGGCCGGGCGTGCCCGCGCTGTCGCATTTCCCGGTGGACGCGTGGCGGCATGCGATCGATCGCGCATTGCGCCGCGCCGGCCGCGATCTGCTCGCGTACGGCGATCCGCTCGGCGAGCCCGCGTTGCGCGAATCGATCGCGCGCCACCTGGCCGTCACGCGCGGCGTGCGCTGCGATCCCGAGCAGATCGTGATCACCGAAGGCGCACAGGGCGCGATCGCACTGTGCGCGCAGTTGCTGACGAATCCGGGCGATACGGTGTGGGTCGAGGAGCCCGGCTATCGCGGCGCGCGCTCCGCGATGCAGGCGGCCGACCTCGACGTCGTGCCGATTCCCGTCGACGCGGAAGGGCTGCGCGCGGAACCGGACGACTGGCGCGAGCGGCCGCCGCGCCTCGTCTACACGACGCCGTCGAACCAGTTCCCGACCGGCGCGGTGCTGTCGATCTCGCGCCGGCTCGCGCTGATCGATGCGGCACGCCGCCATCGTGCATGGATCATCGAGGATGACTACGACAGCGAATTCCGTCACACCGGCGAGCCGATCGGCGCGATGCAGGGGCTCGCGGCCGATTCGCCGGTGGTCTATCTCGGCTCGTTCAGCAAGACGATGTTTCCGGCGCTGCGGATCGGGTTTCTCGTGCTGCCCGACACGCTGCTGGCCGCCGTGCGGCCGGCGTTGCCGGAGATGCTGCGCGGCGGGACGCGCCATGTGCAGCTCGCGCTCGCCGATTTCATCGAGACGGGCGAGTACGGCCGGCATCTCGGCCGGATGCGCCGGCTGTATCGCGACCGGCGGCGTGAGCTGCTCGCCGCGCTCGACAGCAGCCTGAGCGTGCCGCACCAGGTCGAGGGCGGCCCCTGCGGGCTGCATCTCGCGCTGCGGCTGCCGGCGCGTTATCGCGATCGCGCGATCGTCGAAGCGGCGCGCGCGCACGGCATCGGGCCGTTTCCGCTGTCGGGTTTCGCGATCGATGCGGGGCGGGCCGGCAACGGGCTCGTGCTCGGTTTCGGCAATACGTCCGCGGATGCGTTCGAGCCGATGTTGCGGGTGGTGTCGGCGATCGCGGAGCGGGTGGGCGCGAATCATGCGTGACGGGTGGATTCAATACCGGCGCTTTAAAGGCCATGGCGGGCCGCAAATCATTCAATATTTTAAAAATCCGGCCGATATCTCGATATTGTCGATTTCCGATCGCGCAGCCTGAATCGAAAGTTTTGTCTTTTCCATCGTAAAAAATGGTCAATGTCGCTTGTCACGGCTCCTGCGATGAGCGACGATTTCGCTCCGTAACAAACGGTTACTTTTGTGCCGTCACTGGATATCGGAGAACGAAGGCCGCGATGAGTCGCGTCGGCCGACTGCTCCAATAAATAACAATGCCGATCGCGACGAGATCGGCCGCAGGCATCCGAGTGCGCGACCACCGCATATGCCGCCTGCGAAACCGTATAGAACGACATGAAATCGGATTCAAGCCGCTATTGCTTCCCGAATCTGCTGGAAGCGTTTTTTATCGTCGTCGTGCTGAACATGGTCGAGTGTGTGACGAACTCGATCATCTGGTCGGCCGGTCGCGGCGCCGGCCTGCAACCGATGGCGATCGCCAGTATCGGGCGCGTGCTCGCCAATGGGCTCGTATTTACGGTGCTGCTTCATCACGGCAAATTCACCTACCGTCGCTTGCTGCACGATGGCGTCGATTCCTGGCGAACGACGATCGGGCGATTTCTCGTGCCCGTCGTGCTGATTACGCCGGCATTGGTGGTGGCGATGAGCGTGCTGGAAGTCGGCATCGGGCAGTTTTTCTCGTGGAGCGGCAGCCGCGATGAAGCCCGGGAAGTGTATGTCAACGGCGGGCTCGGCCTGATCGTATTGACCTGCGTGATTGCGCCGCTACTCGAAGAGATGCTGTTTCGCGGCGTGATGCTGCGCAGCTTCCTGCGACAGTATCCGGAGGGAACGGCTATCGCCCATTCGGCCGCGGTGTTCGGTCTTGCGCATATGAACGTCTATCAGTTCGTGCTCGCATTCGGACTCGGCTTGCTGATCGGAAAACTCTATGCGGCTACCCGATCGCTGTTGCCGGGCATGTTGATTCATGCCTGCTACAACACGGCCGTGGTGATCGTCGCGCTGAAATCGCCGTTCGTCCTTGCCAAGGAGAGCCTGCTCGAGATCTGGCCGGCTTCCTGGTGGTTCGGCGCGCTTGCGTTGGGCGGTGTCGGCGCATGGGGGCTGGTCAAGTCGGTCGATGCGCTGCGAATGGCGCCGGCCAGTATGGCAAACGACGACGGCGCGAACTGAACGCCCGCGGTGACGGGTTTGTACAACGAGAAAACGAGGTGAAGCATGCGGGGCAAGCAAGTCTGTCTGGTGGGGCTGGCGAGTACTGTGTTGATGCTGACGGCATGTGGCGGCGATGACGGTGGCGCGGCCAAAACGGGCAGCAACGCGTCGAACAACGACACGGCGGGAACGCCGACGGTCCCGTCGCCCGCCACGCCGGCGCCGGGTGCGCCTGCCCAGCCGTCCGTCCCCACGGCCTGCCGGCCGAACGGCAGCTTCAGCTATTCGGGCGCTGCGTCACCGGTCGCGGCGAACAACGGCCAGCTGGCGGTGCTCGTGGTGCCGAATTTGCCGAGCGAGTGGGCGAGGAATCGCAACATGACGGCGGCCGATGTGCCGGCAACGAGCCTGGTTCAGCAGGGAAGCGGCGCGTTTACGACGCTGGCGTCGTCGGCGGCGGCGACCGACTGCCTCGGGCTCGACCATGGGGCCGTGACCGAGATCCAGGGCATCGGCACCGATGTGGCGATCGGCCGGTGGAATCGCGCGATGGACACCGACGGCAATACCTATGCCGATACGCAGGGCGTGCACTACGCGGTCGGCACGCCGCTGTCGTTGCCCGCGACGGGCGGCCCGCTTTCGTGTACGCAGGTGATCGCCGACACGGTGGCGAGCAACGAGGGCGGCACGCACGGGACGCTCGTGTCGGCTTCGGCCACGCTCGATCCGGTCACGCGCATGCTCACCACGCTGGACTTGTCGATCAAGCTCGGGAGCGCGCAATACGGGTTGACGTACACGCAGGTGCCGTTGAACGGCGTGTTGAAGACCGCCGGGCCCGCGACGATTCAATCGATCGTCGTCGGACATGACGCGGCTCAGCCGCTCGTTGCCGTCGGCTACACGGCGGCGGTGCCGAACACGCAAGGCGTTGGCGGGGTCGTGGTGTTGTCGTGTCACTGACTCGAGTCGATGCCGGTTCGTCGACGGAAGGAGGCCGATGACGAACCGTTTGTTGTTTGCGCGCCGCATGCGGTCTGTCGGCAATGCGCGACCGGCAAATGGGTGGCCGCAGACCGCGACGATGAGGTGGCGGCGACGCGCACAGTGAGCGATGCGTGGTGAATATTCGGATTGACGAACCGCGCAGTTTGTTCGAAACGAACGCTGTCGCGGTTCCACCACCGCGACACCTTCCGGCATACGGGTTTCGATTCGTATGTCCCAACCGGCGCTTGGGCTATAAATGGTTGGGTGTACCGGTGCTTGTCGGACGCCTGCGCGTCTCGCGCAGGGCGGCGTCGCGGCTGCCGGGGGAGGTGCGCCGTGGTTTGCCAGACGCTTGCTCGCGCCGTGCTTCGCACCGCGTTGATCGGGGGCGTGTTCGCCGGAATCCTGCCGCCGCCCGCCGCCGTTGCCGGCACGCTCGCGCCGCACGCCGCACCGCCGGCGATGAAGGCGCGGCCGCCCGCCGCACCTTATGCGATGCCGGTCGACTTCCCGGCGATCGTCGAGCGCTACGGCCCGGCGGTCGTGACCGTCATAGCCGCCACCCCCGATCCGCAAACCGGCGGCCCGGCCTTTGCCGCCCTCGATCCCGACGATCCGCTCGCCGCGTTCTTCCGGCATGGCGCGCCGCCGGCCGCGCAGGGGCCGCAGGCACAGGCGCCCGATCCGGCGCCGCGCGCGGTGTCCGGCAGCGGCTCGGGTTTCATCGTCAGCGCCGATGGCCTGATCCTGACGTCCGCCCATGTGGTCGACGAGGCGACCGACGTGACGGTGCGCCTCACCGACCGCCGCGAATTCAAGGCGACGGTGCTGGCCGTCGATCCGCAAAGCGATGTCGCCGTGCTGCACGTCGACGCGACGAAGCTGCCGTTCGTGCGCGTCGGCGATTCGTCGAAAGTCCGCGCGGGCGAGCCGGTGATGACGATCGGCGCGCCGGACGGATCGGGCAACACGGTCACGGCCGGCATCGTCAGCGCGACGTCGCGCCGGTTGCCGGACGGCAGCGCGTTTCCGTTCTTCGAGACCGACATCGCGCCGAATCCGGACAACTCGGGCGGCCCCGTGTTCAATCGCGCGGGCGACGTGATCGGCATCGCGGTGCAGGTCTATACGGGCGCCGACCGCTACGCGAGCACGACGTTCGCCATCCCGATCGCATTCGCGGCCAAGGTGCGCGCCCAGTTGCGCGCGCAACAGCAGGCGCAGATGCAGGCGCAGATGCAGGCGCAGCCGGCTCAGGCGCCCGCTCCGGGCGCGCCGCCGTCGGCCAATGCGTTCGGCGTCGACGTGCAGGACGTTGGCGTCGGTCTGGCCGCGGCGTTCGGGCTGCCGCGTCCGGCCGGCGCGCTCGTCAACGGCGTCGCGCCCGGCTCGCCGGCCGCCGCGGCCGGGCTGAAGCCCGGCGACGTGATCGTGAAGATGGGCGACAAGGCCATCGGCCGCTCGGCGGAACTGGACGACCTGGCCGCCGCGCTGCCGCCCGGCGCGAAGGCGCCGCTGCGCGTGATCCGCAACCGTGCGCCGGTGAAGCTGACGATCGTCGGCGCCGACGATGCGGGCGGCGGCCCGGCCGCGACAATCGGCACGGCCGCGCCGAAGGCCGCTGCACGGTTGGGGCCAGCCGCGGGCGAAGCAGGCGACCACGGCGACCGCCTCGGGCTGACGATGCACGCGTTGAGCGATGACGAGCGCCGTTCGACGGGGCTCGCGGTCGGAATGATGGTGGACGCGGTGCACGGCCCGGCCGCGCGCGCGGGCATCCAGCCGGGCGACGTCGTGCTGGCGCTCAACGACACGCTGCTCGAGACGCCGGACGACGTGCCGTCGCTCGAAGCGAACGGCGGCAGCGTGATCGCCGTGCTGATCCAGCGCAACAACGCGCGGAAGTTCGTCTCGGTGCGCACGCGTTAGGGCGTTGACGCGGCTGGCGTGGTCCGCCTAACATCAGCCGATATCGCTGGCGGCTCGCCGCCACGCATTCATGACATTCATGACATTCAGGAGCCATTCGGCATGAAAACGGCTTGCTTGATCGTAGTAGCCCACAGGCGCAGGGCCCGGTAGCGGGATCGCGCCGGTACCCATGCGCCCCCGACTCGTTCGGGGGCTTTTTTTTGCGTTGCGCACGGCCGTGCGGCCCGTGTGCGGGAGGGCATCCGCTTGCCATCGAACCCGTCGACCGCTTCCGCCGCGGCGTCGCCGCGGCACGCCACGCTGATCATGCTGTGCGCGCTGTCGGTCCTGCCGCTGAGCCTGTTCCTGCCGTCGCTGACGGGCGCGCTGCTGACCCCCGCCAACGCGGGCTACCTGCCGCTCGCGATGATGCTGCTGTCGGCGGCGATCGCGCTGGCGGCCGCCGTGTGCGTGCGGGCATTCGACGGACGCGACGCCGCGCGGTGAGCGCGGGTGCGCCCCGGTACCGGCGCGCGGCCGAATGGCGGACAATCCGCCGCATGCCGGGAGATGACGCATGATCGGCGCGCCGCGTGTCCCGGCGAGCGAGAAGGGCGACTGGACGAGGATGCGATGAGCGACTTTTCTGATTTCCAGCGGGACATTGCCGATGCCGCGAGGGCGACCTTCAGGGCGCTCCGCGCGTTGCACCCGGACGAGCATTTCTATGCGTTTGCGTTGTACACCGACAGCGGCGCGATGACGGTGGTGCCGGCCGCCAATTCGGTCGAAGGGCTGCGCCGGATTTGCGCGCAACAGGCGGTCGCGGACGACGATCCGCGGTTCGTGTGGGGCGTGTCCGAGTGGGCGTACGCGGCGGCCGAGGCGTCGCCGTTCAACGCGATCTGCGGCAGGCTGGCCGACGAAGTGCTGAGCCCGCAGTTCGTCCAGTCGCGCTTCACGGAATTTTCCCGGCAACTGCACGCCGACATGATTGCGGCATTGCGGCTGCTCGATCGCGACGGCGTGTTCGGCACGGGCGACGCCAGGGCGGCCATCACGCTGTTCGTGTCGATCAGCGACGACGACGCGGCCGAGGCGCTGGAAAACGCGTCGGCGAAAGCGCTGAATCCGCCGGCCGTCGCCGACGCCTTCCTGCGCCGCTACGACTGACCGGCATCGGGATCTCGCGGGGCGGCCCCGGCCGGCCCGCAGACGGCATTACGGCTTCGCGCCGACCACGAATTCGAACGTCGCGACGCCGTCGACGCCGCCCGTCACGCGATCGCCCGGCTGCAGCGCGCCGACGCCGGCCGGCGTGCCGGTGAAGATCAGGTCGCCGGCCTTCAGCTCGACCGAGCGCGACACGTACGCGATGACGTCGGGCACGGGCCAGATCATGTCGGCGAGGTCACCTTGCTGGCGCGTGTCGCCGTTGACCGCGAGCCAGATGCGGCCGGTCGCCGGGTGGCCGGTAGCCGCCGCCGCGCGCAGCGCGGTCACGGGGCCCGACGCGTCGAAACCCTTCGCCCAGTCCCACGGCCGGCTCAGCTTCTTCGCGTCGGCCTGCAGGTCGCGGCGCGTGAGGTCGACGCCGACGCCGTAGCCCCACACGTGCGACAGCGCGTCGGCCGGGTCGATCGATCGGCCGTCCTTGCCGATCGCGACGACCAGCTCGATTTCGTGATGGAGATCGTTCGTCAGCGGCGGATAGGCGACCGTGCCGCTGGCCGGGACGATCGCGTCGGCCGGCTTCGTGAAGAAGAACGGCGGTTCGCGGTCGGGGTCGGCGCCCATTTCGCGGGCATGGTCGGCATAGTTGCGGCCGACGCAGAATACGCGGCGCACCGGAAAGCGCGCGGACGACTGTTCGACTTCGACGGAAGGACGCTCGGCGGCGTCGATGACATAGGCGGACATCGGAAGGCCTCGTTCGGTAGGAAGACGGAGGGCCGGCACACCGGCCGGCATGCGTGCAACGATACCCGACGCGCGTGCGTGCGGATGCGACGCAACTGCGTTTTACCGGGACAAAACTACGCGTCGGCGGCCGACGGCGTGTCGTCGCCGCCGGGCGGCGCGGCGTTCGCGTCGCGGTACGCCTTCGGCGACACGCCGACCCGCGCGCGGAAACGCCGCGCGAAATACCCTTCGTCGCGGAAGCCGACCGAGCGCGCGATGTCCGCGATGCGCCGGCTGGTGTGGGCCAGCAGCGATTGCGCGAGCGCGATCCGGCGCTCGGTCACGAGATCGGTGAAGGTGCTGCCGGTTTCCTTGCGGACCAGGTGCGCGAGGTAGTTCGGGGAGAGAAACGCGGCTTCGGCGGTCGCCGCGAGCGTGAGGTCCTCGCGGGTCAGGTTCGCCCGCACGTGGCGCAGCACGCGAGCCAGCGCGTCGCGCCGGCCGGCGCGCTGGGCGCCGCGCTGCGCGAGCTTGTCGAGCGCGCCCGCGTACTGCGTGCAGACGAGCCCGATCAGTTGCAGCAGGTAGCCGCGCAGCAACGTGGTCGAGCCGAACGTGCGCACGCGATCGGCATCGAGCATGCACAGCGCGAGGCGGCGCGCTTCGTCGTACGTGTCGCCGGTCAGGATGAAATCGAGGTGCTCCTGGAAGCGGAACGGCGTCAGCTCGGGGAAGCGGTGCGCGGGCACGTCCTCGAGATCGAGCGGATCGACGTCGAGATCGGCGCGCAGGAACGCCTGGCTGAAATTGATCACGATGAAGTGCGCGCCTTCCGGATGCGGAATCAGGTGCTCGCGGTGCGGCAGCACGAACGCGAGCGCGCCGCGCGGAAACGGCCGCGTGACGCCGCCGATGCGCTGCTCGGTGTCGCCGCCGAGGTTGAACTGGATCTGGAAATACGCGTGCCGGTGCGGCTCGGTGATCGCCTGGCGCGACGCCTGGTCGCGGATGTAGAAATCGAGCCGGTCGCTGCGTTCGGGCATCCCGTACAGGCGCGGCGGGGCGGTGGAGGGCATGAAGGATTCTGCTGTTCGTGACGCGGTTGAGCCGCGATGGTACAGCGAACCGGGCGCGACGGGCACGGGCGCTCGCGCGGTCAGCCCGCAGCGAGCGGCGCGACCCGGCGCCGCAGTTCGGGCACGACCTCGGCGTCGAACCACGGATGGTGCTTGAACCATGCCTGGTTGCGCGGCGACGGATGCGGCAGCGGCAGGAGAGCGGGGCCGTAGTCGCGCCAGGCCTGCACGGTGTCGGTCAGCGTCGCCTTGCGCGTGTCGCGCAGGAAATGCCGCTGCGCGTACTGGCCGATCAGCAGCGTGAGCCGGATCGACGGCAGTTCGGCCAGCAGCCGGTCGATCCACAGTCGCGCGCATTCGGGGCGCGGCGGGTTGTCGCCGCTCGCGCCGCGGCCCGGGTAGCAGAAGCCCATCGGCACGATCGCGAAGCGTGTCTCGTCGTAGAAGGTGTCGGTGTCGACGCCGAGCCAGTCGCGCAGCCGCTTGCCGCTCGCGTCGTCCCACGGGATGCCGCTCGCATGGACGCGCGCGCCCGGCGCCTGCCCGACGATCAGGATGCGTGCGTCGCGATGGGCGCGCACGACCGGGCGCGGGCCGAGCGGCAGGTCGGCCTCGCATGCACGGCACGCGCGGATTTCGGTGAGCAGCACGTCGAGCGGCGTGCGCGTGGGTTTCGGCATCGATTCGGAGCGGGGACGGAGTAGTAACGCGGTGTCGGCCGCGCGGCACGGGCAGGCAGCGGCCGGACGGTCGGCCCGGCGTGGAACGGCCCGGGCGGGCGCGCGGCCCGCCTCGTGCGTCCGGCTTCGGACCTCACGCCCGCGACGGGCCTGCCGCGCCTTCGGCGACCGCAGCATCATACAACGCGGTCTGCGCGATCGCCGCGGCGATACGCGCGTCGTCGTGCGAACCGTCGAGCATGCCCCAGCGCCGGTATTGCGACAAGAACCACACGCCTTCGCGCGGATCGGGCCGGTTCACCGTGCCGCCGTCGTGGAAGCGGATCGGCAGCGGCGGCGTGGCGAACGGCCCCGCGCCGTAGTCGCCGAGCAGGCGCGGCGCGATCAGCCGGGCCGGCACGCCGAGCGCGTCGGGCGACGCGAGCCAGTCGGCCGCCTCGCGGCGGTGCGCGGCGCTGTCGAGCCACGCGCATGCATCGACGAGCGTGCGGACCAGTGCGCGCGCGGTGGCCGGATACAGCGCGACGAAGTCGCGCCGGGTCGCGAGCACCTTCTCCGGATGATCGGGCCAGATCTCGCTCGTGACGGCGACGGTGCGGCCCGCGCCGCATGCTTCGGCCACCGCGTGCCACGGCTCGCCCGCGCAGAAGCCGTCGAGCTCGCCGCCCGCGAGCGCCGCGACCATCTCGGGCGGGGGAATCACGACGCTGCGCACGTCGCGCAGCGGATCGATGCCGTGCGACGCGAGCCACGCGTTCAGCCACATCGCATGCGTGCCGGTCGGGAAAGTCTGGGCGAGCAGCGGCTTGCGGCCGAGCGTCGCGAACGCGATGCGCACGCTGGCGGTTTCGCGGTAAGCGTCGGCGAGGCCGCGCGACAGCGTGATCGCCTGGCCGTTGCGGTTCAGCACCATCAGCGCGGCCATGTCGGCCTGCGGGCCGCCGATGCCGAGCTGCAGCCCGCAGACGAGCCCGTACAGCGCATGCGCGGCGTCGAGCTCGCCGCTGAGCAGCTTGTCGCGCACGGCCGCCCACGACGGCTGGCGACTCAATTCGAGCGTGAGGCCATGGCGCGCGCCGAGGTTCAGGCGCTGCGCGACGATCAGCGGGGCCGCGTCGCTGAGCGCGACGAACCCGAGGCGAAGATGCGCGCGTTCCGGCGCGGCGGGAGGTGAGGTATTCATGGCACTCATGACTGGGGTGACGCGTCGAGCAGTTGTCGCGCGACGTCGACGATGCGCAGGCCCTGATCCATCGCGCGCTTGCGCAGCGCCGCATACGCATCGTGTTCGGACAGCTTGCGCTGGTCCATCAGCACGCGTTTCGCGCGGTCGATCAGCTTGCGCTCCTCGAGTTCGCGCTCGACGTCGGCCAGCCGGCGGCGCAGCGCATCGTCGTGCGAGAAGCGCGCGAGCGCGACTTCCAGAATCGGCGCGAGACGCTCGGCCGACAACCCTTCGACGAGATACGCGCTGACGCCCGCGCCGACCGCCGCGCGGATCAGTTCCTGGTCGGCGTCGTGACTGAACATCAGCACGGGGCGCGGGGCGGTCGCATGCATGACCGCGAGTTGCTCGAGCGTATCGCGCGACGGCGAATCGGTATCGATGATCACGACGTCGGGACGTTGCTCCTCGACGGCCGCCGGCAGGCGCGCGGGCGTCGCGACGTCGTTCAGCATCTCGTAGCCGAGGCGCGCGAGCGCGTCGCCGAGTTCGCCGATCGGCTTGTCGGTATCGGTGACGAGCAGCACGCGCAGGCGGGCGGGCGGGGCGGACGAACTCATGAGGCGGGCAACAGGAGCAGTGACGCGTCGGCGCGAGGGGCGAACGATGCATGCCGGCCGCGCGCGCGGCCGGTGGTGAACGGAACGGGGAGCGGCCGAAGCCGCGCGGGGCCGCGCATGTCAGGCGGCCCGTGCCAGCGCCGCGTCGGTCGTCGCTTCGGCGTCCGCGCCCTGCGCGGCCGCTTCGCCGATCGCGCCGCCGACGAGGATCACGGCCGGGCTGCCGAGCCGCGCGGCTTCGACGCCGCGCGCGAGCGTGCCGAGCGTGCCGGTCCAGCGGCGTTCGTCGGGCGTGCCGGCCCATTGCACGGCCGCCGCCGGCGTCGACGCGGGGAGCGCGGCGAGCAGGCCTGCCGCGATCCGGTCGACGCGGCTCATCCCCATGTAGATCGCGAGCGTGGTGCCGGTCGCCGCGAGCCGTGCCCAGTCGGGTTCGCCGTGGTCCTGGCGGTGCGCGGTGACGAACGTGACGCCCTGGCAGTGCTCGCGGTGCGTGAGCGAGATGCCGAGGCTCGCGGCGGCGGCGAAGCCCGACGAGATGCCGTTGACGATCTCGACCGGAATCGCGGCCGCGCGCAGTGTCGCGAGCTCTTCGCCGGCGCGCCCGAACAACAGCGCGTCGCCGCCTTTCACGCGCACCACGTGCGCGCCGCGCAGCGCGTAGCGGCGCATCAGTTTCTCGATGAACGCCTGCGGCGTGGAGCGGCAGCCGCCGCGCTTGCCCACGCGGATCACGCGCGCGTGCGGCGCGAGTTCGACGATGCCGGGCGCGACGAGATCGTCGAGCAGCAGCACGTCGGCGGCGGCCAGCGCCTTGACCGCCTTCAGCGTGAGGAGATCGGGATCGCCGGGCCCGGCGCCCAGCAGCGTGACTTTGCCTGTCGTCATGTCGTGTTCCTGTGCCGCATCGCATCGCTGCGGCGGTCTGATGTCGCGTTGTTGCTCGGCGGCGGCGGGCGGTCGAAACGCACCGGCATCCGGCCGTGCCGTGCACGGAGGGGACGCCGTTGTCCTGACGGGCCCGCCGTGAACGGCGGGCCGGGTTTGCGGGGACTGCCCACCGGCGCCGTTGCCGGTGTGACGAAGGTTCAGCAATATCCGGGCCAGCCGGCGCGACGATGCGGCCTTTGCGCGACGCGGCGCACCGTGCGATGGCCGCGAGCATGCATGTGCCCGCTGCGCGCGAGCAGCCGCCATGCCGCATCGGCGTGCATCGTGCCCCGTCAGCGCGCACCGCGTCCCGCACGGCGACAGTGCTGCAGCGCACCACATCTGTGCCTCGGTGCATCGCGACGGAGAGCGCGCCGCGCGCCGCGGTGACGCGCCCGATGCCCGGTGCGCCTTGTGCGGCGGGGCTCGCGGCGCGATTGACGCCGACATGGCACGTCGCTTGCGTAAGCTGGTTCGGGCGGATCAACGGCGATTCGCTTGCAGCACCGAATACCGACGCGCCCGGCAACGGGCTTCATGGGCAACGGCGTCCTACGCATCGGGTCTCGACGAGACCGGTGCGCAGGACGCCGTTTTTCGTTTGGCGGATGACATGACCGACAAAGCTACCCGTATCGATCTCTTCAGCCTCCGCACCGCGCCGATGCGCGCGTTCCACCTGACGTGGATGGCGTTCTTCGTATGCTTCTTCGCGTGGTTCGCGTGCGCGCCGCTGATGCCGCTGATCGCACGCGAATTTCATCTGACGGCGGCGCAAGTCGCCAACATCAACATCGCCGCGGTGGCCGCGACGATCGCCGTGCGGCTGCTGGTCGGCCCGCTGTGCGACCGCTTCGGCCCGCGCCGCGTGTATGCCGGGCTGCTGCTGCTCGGTGCGATTCCCGTGTTCGCCGTGTCGTTCACGCACGATTACCTGTGGTTCCTGATCTGCCGGCTCGGCATCGGTGCGATCGGCGCGGGCTTCGTGATCACGCAGTACCACACGTCGGTGATGTTCGCGCCGAACGTGGTCGGCACAGCGAACGCGACGACGGCCGGCTGGGGCAATGCCGGCGCGGGCGCGACGCAGGCGCTGATGCCGCTGCTGGTCGCCGCCGGCCTGATGCTCGGCTTCGGCGAGGATTCGTCGTGGCGCGTCGCGCTGATCGTGCCGGGCGTGGCGATGCTCGTGATGGCCTGGGCGTACTGGCGCTTCACGCAGGACTGCCCGCAAGGCGATTTCGTCGCGCTGCGCAAGGAAGGCGTGACGGTCGACAGCGGCAAGAAGGGCGGCTGGGCGAGCTTCTTCGCCGCGTGCGGCAACTATCGCGTGTGGATGCTGTTCGTCACGTACGGCGCGTGCTTCGGCGTCGAGGTGTTCATCCACAACATCGCCGCGCTGTACTACGTCGATCACTTCAGCCTGTCGCTGAAGGACGCGGGCCTCGCGGCCGGCATGTTCGGGCTGCTCGCGCTGTTCGCCCGCGCGCTCGGCGGCTGGCTGTCCGACAAGATCGCGGCGCGCCGCAGCCTCGACGTGCGGGCGGCGCTGCTGTGCGCGCTGATCGTCGGCGAAGGGCTCGGGCTGATCTGGTTCTCGCATGCGCAAAGCGTCGGCATCGCACTCGTCGCGATGCTGACCTTCGGCCTCTTCACGCACATGGCCTGCGGCGCGACCTACGCGCTGGTGCCGTTCATCGACCGCAAGGCGCTCGGCGGCGTCGCGGGGATCGTCGGCGCGGGCGGCAACGTCGGCGCGGTGGCCGCGGCTTTCCTGCTGAAGGGCGTCGGCGACGTGCAGCACACGCTGAGCCTGCTCGGCCTCGCCGTCACCGCGACCGCGCTCTGCGCGATGGCCGTGCGCTTCAGCGAAGAACACAAGGCGCGCGAAGCCGAGCTGCGCGATCGCGCGCTAGCCGCCGCCGCCAACGCCGCGAACTGATCGACCGAAGGAACCGTCATCATGAAACTCATCGTCATCGGCCACGGCATGGTCGGCCACAAGCTCCTCGAATGCGTCGCGGCGCAAGCCGGCACGGCGGGCGCGCCGCACGTCACCGTGCTCGGCGAGGAGCCGCGTCCGGCCTACGATCGCGTGCACCTGTCCGAATTCTTCGCGGGCAAGTCGGCGGACGACCTGTCGCTCGTCGAACCCGGCTTCTTCGAGCGCCATCCGCGGTTCGACCTGCGCCTGAACGCGCCAGTCGCGTCGATCGACCGCGCCGCGCATACCGTCACGCTCGCGTCGGGCGAAACGCTCGCGTACGACAAGCTGGTGCTCGCCACCGGCTCGCGTCCGTTCGTGCCGCCAGTGCCGGGCCGCGATCGCACGGGCTGCTTCGTGTACCGGACGATCGAGGATCTCGAAGCGATGCAGGCGTGCGGCGCGCAGGCCCGGCGCGGCGTCGTGATCGGCGGCGGGCTGCTCGGCCTCGAATGCGCGAAGGCGCTGCGCGACATGGGGCTCGACACGCACGTCGTCGAATTCGCGCCGCGGCTGATGGCCGTGCAGGTCGACGACGGCGGCGGCCGGATGCTGCGTGCGAAGATCGAGGCGCTCGGCGTGACCGTGCATACCGGCAAGAACACGCTCGAGATCGTCGACGGCGACGAAGGCGCGCACCGGATGGTGTTCGCCGACGGCTCGCATCTCGACACCGACATGATCGTGTTCTCGGCCGGCATCCGGCCGCGCGACGAACTGGCCCGCGCGTGCGGGCTCGAGATCGGCCCGCGCGGCGGCGTCGCGATCGACGACGCGTGCCGCACGAGCGACGCCGACATCTACGCGATCGGCGAATGCGCGGCGTGGAACGGCACGGTGTACGGCCTCGTCGCGCCCGGCTACGACATGGCGCGCGTGGTCGCGAAACAGCTCGCGGGCGACGCCGCCGAAGCGGCGGACGCGGCGTTCGCCGGCGCCGACATGAGCACGAAGCTGAAGCTGATGGGCGTCGACGTCGCGAGCATCGGCGACGCGCACGGCACGACGGCCGGCAGCCGCACCTACCAGTACGCGGACGAGCGCCGCCAGGTCTACAAGAAGCTCGTGGTGTCCGACTGCGGCAAGTTCCTGCACGGCGCGGTGATGGTCGGCGACGCGGCCGAGTACGGCACGCTGCTGCAGATGATGCTGAACCGCATCGAGCTGCCCGAGTCGCCGGAATTCCTGATCCTGCCGTCGTCGGACGGCGCGGCGAAGCCGGCACTCGGCGTCGACGCGCTGCCGGAAGGCGCGCAGATCTGCTCGTGCAACAACGTGTCGAAGTCGCAGATCTGCGCGGCCGTGGCCGACGGCGCGACGAGCCTCGGCGCGCTGAAGACCTGCACGGGCGCCGGCACGTCGTGCGGCGGCTGCGTGCCGCTCGTCACGCAGATCATGAAGGCCGAGATGAAGAAGCAGGGCCTCGCGGTCAACAACCATCTGTGCGAGCACTTCCCGTATTCGCGGCAGGAGCTGTTCCACCTGATCCGCGTCGAGCGCATCACGACGTTCGACGCACTGCTCGCCAGGCACGGCCGCGGGCTCGGCTGCGACGTGTGCAAGCCGGCCGTCGCGGGCATCCTCGCGTCGTGCTTCAACGAGTTCGTGCTGAAGAAGGAGCACGCGGGCCTGCAGGATTCGAACGACTACTACCTCGCGAACATCCAGCGCGACGGTACGTACTCGGTCGTGCCGCGCATGCCGGGCGGCGAGGTCACGCCGGAAGGGCTGATCGCGGTCGGCCAGGTCGCGAAAAAATACGGCCTGTACACGAAGATCACGGGCGGCCAGCGCGTCGACCTGTTCGGTGCGCGCGTCGAGCAGTTGCCGTCGATCTGGGAGGAACTGATCGCGGCCGGCTTCGAATCGGGGCACGCGTACGGCAAGGCGCTGCGCACCGTGAAGTCGTGCGTCGGGTCGACGTGGTGCCGCTACGGCGTCGACGATTCGGTCGGCCTCGCGATCGACCTGGAGAATCGCTACAAGGGGCTGCGCGCGCCGCACAAGATCAAGTTCGGCGTGTCCGGCTGCACGCGCGAGTGCGCGGAAGCGCAGGGCAAGGACGTCGGCATCATCGCGACCGAGAAGGGCTGGAACCTGTACGTGTGCGGCAACGGCGGGATGAAGCCGCGCCACGCGGAACTGCTCGCGTCCGACCTCGATCGCGCGACGCTGATCCGCTACATCGACCGCTTCCTGATGTTCTACGTGCGCACGGCCGACCGTCTGCAGCGCACCAGCGTGTGGCGCGACAACCTCGAAGGCGGCCTCGACTACCTGATCGACGTCGTCGTGCACGACAAGCTCGCGATCGCGGCCGAGCTCGAGGCCGACATGCAGCACGTGGTCGACACCTACGAGTGCGAATGGAAGCGGGCCGTCACCGATCCGGACACGCGCAAGCGCTTCCGCCACTTCGTGAACAGCGACGCGCCGGACACGACCATCGAATTCGTCGAGACGCGCGGCCAGATCCGGCCCGCGACGCCCGCCGAGCGCGCGGGCGGCAAGCCCGTGGCGATTCCGGTCGTCGCCGAGCCGGCGACCGTCTGACCCCGACCGACATCCGTAACCGAGCAAGGAGCCCATCATGAACGACCGTCTTCCGCTGTCCTGGACCCGCGTGTGTCCGCTCGACGACATCGTGCCGAACACCGGCGTGTGCGCGCTCGTCAACGGCGAGCAGGTCGCGGTGTTTCACGTCGCGCATCCCGACGGCGGCGTGTTCGCGATCGACAACGTCGATCCCGTGTCGCAGGCCGCCGTGATGTCGCGCGGGCTGATCGGCAGCCTCGGCGAACGCGTCGTGGTCGCGTCGCCGCTGTACAAGCAGCACTTCGACCTGCGTACCGGCGAATGCCTGGAAGCGCCCGAGCAGTCGGTGAGCGCGTATCCGTCGCGGGTCGAGGACGGTTTCGTGTGGGTCGCGGCCTGAGCCCGCCGGAGCACGCATGACCGCCACCCCCGTCAAGAGCGTGTGCCCGTACTGCGGCGTCGGCTGCGGGATGGTGCTGCACGTCGAGGACGGCGAAGTCGTCAAGGTATCCGGCGACGCCGACCATCCGACCAACTTCGGGCGGCTGTGCACGAAGGGTTCGTCGGCGCACGTCGCGCTGCGCCGCTCGGGCCGGCTTGACCGTGCGTTCGTGCGCCGCGCGCGCGAGGACGACCTCGTGCCGCTGCCGGCGCGCGATGCGATCGCCGAGACCGCGCGGCGGTTGCGCGCGGTGCTCGACGCGCATGGGCCCGATGCGCTGTCGTTCTACGTGTCGGGGCAGATGTCGATCGAGGCGCAGTATCTCGTCAACAAGCTCGCGAAGGGCTTCGTCGGCACCAACAACATCGAGTCGAACTCGCGCCTGTGCATGGCGAGCGCGAGCACCGGCTACAAGCAGTCGCTCGGTGCGGACGGCCCGCCCGGGTCGTACGACGATTTCGATCGCGCGAACCTGTTCTTCGTGATCGGCGCGAACATGGCCGACTGTCACCCGATCCTGTTCCTGCGGATGATGGATCGCGTGAAGGCCGGCGCGAAGCTCGTCGTCGTCGATCCGCGCCGCACCGGCACGGCCGACAAGGCCGACCTGTTCCTGCAGATCCGGCCCGGCACCGATCTCGCGCTGATCAACGGGCTCCTGCACCTGCTGCATGCGAACGGGCGCACCGACGCCGCGTTCATCGACGCATACACCGAAGGCTGGGACGCGATGCCCGCGTTCCTCGCCGACTACACGCCCGAGCGCGTCGCCGCGATCACGGGGCTTGCCGAGGCCAACATCCGCACGGCCGCGCAATGGATCGGCGACGCGCAGGAATGGATGAGCTGCTGGACGATGGGGCTCAACCAGAGCACGCACGGCGTGTGGAACACCAACGCGATCTGCAACCTGCACCTCGCGACCGGCAAGATCTGCCGCCCGGGCAGCGGGCCGTTCTCGCTGACCGGCCAGCCGAACGCGATGGGCGGGCGCGAGATGGGCTACATGGGCCCGGGGCTGCCGGGCCAGCGCTCGGTGGCGTCCGACGACGACCGCCGCTTCGTCGAGAATCTGTGGCGCGTGCCGGCCGGCACGCTGCGCAAGGACACCGGCAACGGTACGGTCGACCTGTTCGAGCGGATGGCGGGCGGCGACATCAAGGCATGCTGGATCGTCTGCACGAACCCGGTCGCGACCGTGCCGAACCGGCGCAACGTGATCGCCGGGCTGCAGGCGGCGGAGCTCGTGATCGCGCAGGACGCGTTCCTCGATACCGAGACCAACCGCTATGCGGACATCCTGCTGCCCGGCGCGCTGTGGGCCGAGGGTGACGGCGTGATGATCAACTCCGAGCGCAACATGACGCTGATGCGCGCGGCGGTCGCGCCGCCCGGCGATGCGCTGCCGGACTGGCGCATCGTCGCGGAAGTCGCGCGCGCGATGGGCTTTGGCGACGCGTTCGACTATGCGTCGGCGGCCGACGTGTTCGACGAGATCGTGCGTTTCTCGAATCCGGCGACCGGCTACGACCTGCGCGGCGCGAGCCACGCGGCGCTGCGCGACGGGCCCGTGCAATGGCCGGTCGCGCCGGGCACCGCGCGCGAGCGCCACCCGATCCGTTACCTGAACGACGGCGTGAGCCAGACGCCGCGCGCGGCGGCCGACGGCCGCGCCGCGCCGCGTCTCGCGTTCCCGATGCCGTCGGGCAAGGCGCGCTTTTTCGCGCGACCGCACGTCGATCCGGCCGAACTGCCCGACGGCACGTTCCCGATCGTGCTGAACACCGGGCGATTGCAGCATCAGTGGCACACGATGACGAAGACGGGCAAGGTCGCGATGCTGAACAAGCTCAACCCGCGTCCATTCGTCGAACTGCACCCGGACGATGCGCGCGCGCTCGGCATCGCCGCGAAGGACAGCGTCGAGATCCGTTCGGCGCGCGGCCGCGCGGTGTTGCCGGCCGTCGTGACCGAGCGCGTGCGGCGCGGCAACTGCTTCGCGCCGATGCACTGGAACGACGTGTACGGCGACGACCTGTGCATCAACGCGGTGACGAACGACGCGATCGACCCGGAATCGCAGCAACCCGAACTGAAATACTGCGCGGTCGCGCTCACGCGCGTCGACACGGACGCGTTCGCGTCGGCCGACGACGACACGGCGCGCGTCGACGCAGGCGCGGACGATGCACCGCCCGCGCCTGCGATCTCGCCGATCACGGCTTCACAGGAATTCGACATGGCAGACATCGACACTTTCGCGGCCGCGCTCGGCGTCGCCGATCTCGCGCCGCCGCCGCTGACCGACGCCGAGCGGCTGTACGTGGCCGGCCTCGTCGGCGGGCTGAAGGCGAGCGTCGGCCGTCGCGACGGCGGCGTGCCCGTGCTGCCGGCCGGCGCGCCGTTGACGCCGCCCGTGCGGTTCTGGCTCGACGGGATGCTCGCCGGCCTGTTCAGCCGCGCGCTGCCTGCCGGCGCGCAGAGCGCGGCGGCGCCCGCGCTGCCGGCCGACGCCGCCGCGGCCGGCGGCGTGCGCATCGTGCGCCCGCGCCCGAAGGTCACGTTGTTGTGGGCGTCGCAGACCGGCAACATCGAATCGCTGACCGAGGATTACGCGACGAAGCTGATGAACGCCGGCTTCGAGATCCGCACGGCGTGCATGTCCGACTATCCGGTCGCGTCGCTCGCCGGTGCGCAATACGTGCTGCTGATGACGAGCACGTTCGGCGACGGCGATGCGCCCGACAACGGCAGCGAATTCTGGGACGCGTTGCAGGCCGGCGGCGCCGCTCGCCTCGACGGCGTGCATTTCGCGGTGCTCGCGTTCGGCGACCGCAACTACGACCAGTTCTGCGGCCACGGCCGCCGGCTCGACGCGCGCCTCGCGGAACTCGGCGCGGCGCGCCTGTGCGCGCGGGTCGATTGCGACGTCGAATTCCAGCACGATGCCGATCAGTGGCTCGAACGCGTCGTCGCTCGCATCAAGGAGGCCGATGCCGCGCTGCACGCGGTGCCGTCCGGCGGGATGAGTCCGTCGGGGCTGGTGCCGACGAAGGCGCATCCGGCGCCGTCGAAGCTCGTCGCGAACCTGCGGCTGAACCGTCCGGGCGCCGCGAAGGACACGCGCTACGTGTCGCTGTCGACCCAGGGCGCGAATCTCGAATACGAAACCGGCGACGCGCTCGGCGTATGGCCGACCAACTGCCCCGAACTGGTCGACGAACTGCTGTCCGTCACCGCGCTGAAGGCCGATGCGCCGGTGTCGGTGCCGGGCGTCGGCGACATCCGGCTCGGCGATGCGCTCGCGCGCCACTTCGACATCACGCGCCCGCATCCGGACACGCTGGCCTTCATCGCGTCGCGCAGCGCGAACGGCGCGCTGAAGTCGCTGCTCGGTGACGACCGCAAGAGCGACCTGAAGCAATGGTTGTGGGGGCAACAGCTTGCGGACGTACTGCACGAATACCCGGTCGAACTGTCGGGCGCGGAGCTGGTCGGCATGCTCAAGCGCATGCAGCCGCGCCTCTATTCGATCGCGTCGAGCCCGAGCGCGCACGCGGGCGAGATTCACCTGACCGTGTCGGCCGTGCGCTATCACAACGGCCGCCGCGCGCGCAAAGGCGTCGCGTCGACGTTCCTCGCCGATCGCGCGGACGACGGCCGCGTGCCCGTGTTCGTGCAGAAGTCCGCGCATTTCCGGCCGCCGGTGAACGGCGACGTGCCGATCGTGATGGTCGGCCCGGGCACCGGCGTCGCGCCGTTCCGCGGCTTCCTGCACGAGCGGCGGGCGCGCGGCGCGCGCGGGCGCAACTGGCTGTTCTTCGGCGAGCAGCATGCGCGGACCGATTTCTACTACGGCGACGAGCTGAGCGAGATGCACGAAAGCGGCTTCCTGACGCGGCTCGATCTCGCGTTTTCGCGCGATCAGGCCGACAAGGTCTACGTGCAGGACCGGATGCGCGAGCAGGGCGCCGAGCTGTTCGCATGGCTGGAGGAGGGCGCGCACTTCTACGTATGCGGCGACGCCGCGCGGATGGCCAAGGACGTCGATACGGCGCTGAAGGCGATCGTCGCCGAGCATGGCGGCATGTCGGACGAAGCCGCGAACGATTACGTCGCGCGGCTTTCGAAGGCGCGGCGCTACATGCGCGACGTGTACTGAATCGCGTGAGCGAAGCGGCCAACGCCCGCCCGCCGCGTCGGCGGCAGGTTATTGCCGCCGCTCCCACGCACGCGCCTGCTCGGCGCGCACGAACGCTTCCGACGCCGCCGGCAGCAGGTTGCGGAACGCGCCGCCGTCGCCGTCGATCACGTCGACCATCTTCGCGATCATTTCCTCCGGGTCGTGCTGTTCGAGCGGGAACGTCAGCCGCGCGGGCGTCACGGTATGCGCGGCCGGATCGTGCCAGCGCCGTATCGTTTCCATCATCCGGTCGTTGAAGCCGGTGCGGTACGGGCCGGGGTTCACGACCGCGACCTGGATTCCGTGCGGCGCGAGCTCTGCATGCATCGCCTCGGCCACCGATTCGATCGCATGCTTCGACGCGCAATACGCGCCGGTGAACGGCCCCGTGATCAGCCCGGCGATCGACGACACGAACACGATCTTGCCGTGTTTGCGCGCGAGCATCCCGCGTGCGATCTGCTGCGTGAGTTCGAGCGACCCGAACACGTTGACGTCGAACAACTCGCGAACGATCTCGACCGGCAGGTCGACTAGCGCGCCGGCTTCGCCCACCCCCGCGTTGTTCACGAGCACGTCGATTTCGAGATCGGCCGCGCGGGCGCGGTCGTAGGCGGACGTGACATCGAGCTTGATCGCCTGCAGCGAGGTGCCGCGCCGGGCTGCTGCGGCGTCGAGCGTGTCGATCTCGGCCGCGGTGCGCACACCCGCTGTCACGTGATGGCCGCGCGCGGCGAGCCGCAGCGCGACTTCGCGGCCGAAGCCGGTCCCCGCGCCGGTGATGAGGATGCGTTTCTGTGCCATCTGCTTACCTTGTGGTGTGAAGGGTTGCCTGAAAAAGGTCGCGGCAGTGCTGTGCGATCGCGGTGTCTTCGTCGACGCTGCCGCCCGAGACGCCGATCGCGCCGACGCAGCGCCCGTCGCCGTCGACGAGCGGTTCGCCGCCGCCGAACGTGACGAGCCCGCCGTGACTGTGCTCGATGCCGCGCAGCGGGCCGTCGCCCGACATCGCGCCGAGCGCGCCGGTCGACGCGCGAAAGCGCACGGCCGTCAGCGCCTTGCGCTGCGCGAGATCGATCGCGCCGAGAAAACAGCCGTCGGTGCGCACGAACGCGAGCAGGTTCGCGCCGGCATCGACGATGGCGATCGCGACGCCGGCCATCTGTAGCGATGCGGCATGCGCGAGCGCCGCGTCGATCGTGCGGCGGGCGACGGCGAGCGGCAGCGCGGCGGTGAGCGGGTTCATGCGAGGGGCTCCGATAGGACGACAGGGCCAGTGTAGGCAGTCGCGGTATATGGGAGAATCCGCATTCCACTGGAAGTAGTTTCAAGTTTTTTTAATGATCGGGCAGGCGATGAGCAGACGCGATCCGATGGCCGGGCTGCACGTGTTCATGACCGTCGCGACGGCCGGCAACTTCACGCGCGCCGCCGCCGCGCTGGGCCTGACGCCGGCCGCGGTCAGCCTCGCGATCGGGCAGCTCGAGGGCGAGTTGAACGTGAAGCTGTTCAACCGCAGTACGCGCGGCGTGAGTCTCACGGAAGCCGGCCAGCGCTACTGGCGGCAGACCGAACCCGCGTACCGGCAGGTCATGCAGGCACGCGACGAACTGAAGGATGCACGCAGCGAGCCGAACGGGCTGCTGCGCGTGACCGCGCTGCCGCTCGCGCGCTTGCTCGTGATCGCGCCGGTGCTCGCGACGTTCCGCGAGCGCTATCCGAAAGTCCGGCTCGAAATTCGCTACGAGAACGAACTCGTCGACATCGCGAAGGACGGCTTCGATGCGGGAATCCGCCTGGCCGACCGGCTGCAGCCGGGCATGATCGGCGTGCGGATCGCGCCTGCGCTGACGTGTGCGCTGGTCGCGTCGCCGGCCTATCTTGCCCGGCACGGCACGCCCGAGTCGATCGCCGCGCTCGCGCGGCATGCGTGCATCCGTTTCCGGTTTTCGGAAAGCGGACGCCTGCACAAATGGCTGCTGCGCGACGGGCGACGCGACGTCGATCTCGATCCGGACGGCGTGTTCGTGACGAACGACGACGATGCGGTGATCGACGCGGCGCGCGCCGGGGTCGGCATCGCGTTCGCGTTCGTGCGCGAGCGGATCGAGCAGGACCTGCGCGACGGCACGCTCGTCGAGGTGCTGCCCGGTGCGTGCCGGACGCTGCCGCCGATGTGGCTGTATTACGTGAACCGCAAGCACGTGCCGGCCAAGCTGCGCGCGTTCATCGACGTGCTGCGCGAGCGTGACGGCGCGGGCGCGGCGTAAGCGCAGCGGCCGTTCGCTGCAGCAATGGATCCGGCGGCGCATGATGGCGGCTCCACCACGAAGCCATGGAGTCGCGCGATGACCATATTTCCGCATTTTCCGATTCGAACGCTCGTGATTGCCGCGGCGGTGGCGGCCGTCGCGATTTCCGGCACACCGGCCATCGGCCAGACGTCGACGGTGCCGGCCGGCACGGCTGTCGCGACGCCCGACAATGCGATCCTGCTGACGGTGTTCCTGAAACACGACCAATCCCGCCCGCTCGCCGAGTTGAATGCGCAACTCGCGAAGCAGGGGTTCTACAAGGCGTTTCCGCCGCCGGGCGTCGAAGTCGTGAGCTGGACCGTGACGATGGGAATCGGTCAGATCGTCGTGCTGCGGCTGCCGGCGTCGCGGCTGCGCGAGGTCAATCGCGTGCTCGAGGACACGGCCTGGGGCGCGTACCGGACGGAGTTCTACCCGACTTACGATTACAAGGCGATCGGGTTGGGCGAGCATGAGCGGGCGAAGTAGCGTACAGGGGTGTATTTCCGCACCGACGGTGCGCCGCACGGGCGCACCGGATCGACTCGTTCCCATTTCGAAACGCGCCGCGCCGTCGCGTTTTCGTCCTCACCGTCCGCGCTTGGCGCGGCAGATTTCTCCCAAATGGATCACAACGCGTTCATCCGATGAAAAAACCGCCCCGGTTCCCGGTATGATGCGCACCTGCGTTCGTGGAACGCCATATTTCTATGCGGTTTTGATGCGCAAGACATCACAAATTCGCACAAAGCGAACATGAAAGATTTTGTAATATAAGTTCCGTATACTCGTAAGTTCTGGTTTCGGCGCCGCCCGCCCTCGTCCTGGCCGGCCGCCCACGCAGAACAACGAGATTTTCGTCGCCGCCCGGCCCACCCGCGCCGCGACACGCTATGCACCACCACTGAACACGTTATGTCTTCCCGCCACCCTGGTTCGCCCGGCCCTGCCGCGGCGGTGATCGCCCGTGCCCGGGCGCTGATCCGCCACGAGCGCGTGCTGTCGCCGCTGCTCGCGCTCGGTATCGGCCTGCTGCTGATCGTGGTTTTCCAGCACCTGTCGGAATCCGTCGACTACCGGTCGGTGATGCGCCAGTTGCGTCACATGTCCGTCGTCGAATGGAGCGCGTCGCTCGCCGCGACGGCCCTCAGCTATCTCGCGCTCGTCGCCCGCGATGCGGTCGGCCTGCGCTACGTCGCGGCCAGGGTGCCGCGCGTCGCGCTATGGATCGGCGCGATCGCCGGCTCCGCGCTCGGCAACGCGACCGGCTTCGGCGCGCTGACGGGCGGCGCGGTGCGCGCCCGCGTGTACGGCGTATCGGGCGTCACGCCCGCCCAGATCGGCCGGATGACGGTGTTCACGAGCGGCACGCTCGCGCTCGCGATGGTGCTGATGACGGCGGTCGGCATGGTCTGCGTGCCGGAGGCGCTCGCCGCGATGCTGCACGTCGCGCCCGGCGTGCTCACGTGGACGGGGGCCGCGTTGCTCGTCGTGCTCGCCGCGCTGGTCGGGCTGTGCGGCAACGCCGCGCGCCCGGTCGCCACGCGCTTCAAATGGTTGTCGTTCGACGTGCCGGCGCGGCGCGATCTCGTCGCGCAAGTCGTCTACGCGGTGCTCGACGTCGCCGCCGCGGGCCTGACGCTGTGGGTGTTGCTGCCGGCGGCGCCCGTCGGCTTCCCGACCTTCATTACCGTCTATGCCGCCGCGTTGCTGCTCGGGATGATCGGCCATACGCCGGGCGGGATCGGCGTGTTCGAAGCGGCGATGGTCTTCACGCTCGGCCGCGAAGTGCCCGCGCACGAAATGGTCGCCGCGCTGATCGCGTATCGCGCGATCTATTTCGGCGTGCCGCTCGTGCTCTCGGCCGGCCTGCTGGCCGGCTTCGAAGGCCGTGCGCTGCGGCGCCGGCTCGTCACGCGGCAGGCCGCGCGCGTGTCGCAGCTCGCGCCGGTGTTCCTCAGCCTCGTGACGTTCGCGGTCGGCGGGATGCTGGTGATCTCGAGTGCGACGCCCGCGTTCTGGCACCGGATCGCGATTCTGCGTCACATCGTGCCGCTGTGGGTGCTCGAAGGCTCGCAGGTGATCTGCAGCGTGCTCGGCGTCGCGCTGCTGTTCGTCGCGCGCGGGCTGCTGCGCCGGCTCGACGGCGCGTGGTGGATGACCTTCGCATTGACGCTCGCGAGCCTCGCGCTGTCGCTGGCCAAGGGCCTCGCGTTCGTCGAGGCCGGCGTGCTCGGCACGCTGCTCGTGCTGCTGCTCGTCAGCCGCCGCCGGTTCAACCGTCATTCGTCGTTGCTCGCCGAGCGCTTCACCGTGAGCTGGTTCGTGTCGGTGGCGCTGGTGCTGATGCTGGCCGTGTGGGTGCTGTTCTTCGCGTTCCGCGACGTGCCTTACACGCGCGAGCTGTGGTCGCATTTCTCGTTCGATGCGCGCGCGCCGCGGGCGCTGCGCGCGACGCTCGCCGCCGGCGTGTTCGTTGCCTTGTTCGCGCTGTGGCAACTGCTGCGCCCGGCGCCCGGGCGTTTCGTGAAGCCCGCGGCGCAGGATCTGGTCGACGCGGAGCAGATCATCCGCGCGCAGGAATGCAGCGACGCGGGCCTCGCGCTGATGGGCGACAAGTCGTTCCTGTTCTCGGAGTCGCGCCGCGCGTTCCTGATGTACGCGAAGAACGGCCGCACGTGGGCCGCGCTGCACGACCCGGTCGGGCCGCGCGAAGAGTGGCCGGCGCTGATCAGCAAGTTCATCGCGCTCGCGCATGCGCACAGCGGCCGCGCGGCGTTCTACCAGGTGCGCGCGAACGCGCTGCCGCTGTATCTCGACGCGGGGCTCACGCTGATGAAGCTGGGCGAGGAAGCGCATATCGCGCTCGACCAGTTCGACCTGAAGGGATCGAACCGTTCGCACCTGCGCTACGCGCTGCGCCGGGGCGACAAGGATGCGCTGACGGTCGAGGTGATCGCGCCGGACGACGTGCCGGCCGCGCTGCCCGCGCTGCGCGACATCTCCGACGGCTGGCTCGACAGCCGCGATGCGCGCGAGAAGAGTTTCTCGGTGGCCGCGTTCCACGACGGCTATCTCGCGACGCAATCGGTGATGCTGGTGCGGCAGGCCGACAAGCCGATCGCGTTCGTCACGTTCATGACGACCGACCTCAACACCGAGGCGACGGTCGGCGTGATGCGCCATCTGCCGGACGCTTCGCCGTACGCGATGGAGTATCTGTTTACGCAGCTCGCGCTGCATCTGAAGGAAGCGGGGTTCCGCAAGCTGAGCCTGGGTATCGCGCCGTTCTCGGGGATGGGCGCGGCGAAGATGCCGTCGCCGTTCCACCGGCTCGGCCTGATGGTCTGGCGCTTCGGCGGCCGCTTCTACAACTTCCGCGGCTTGCGCGCTTTCAAGAGCAAGTTCGAACCGCACTGGGAGCCGCGTTATCTCGCGGCCTCGGGTTCGGTCGGCGTGTTCGTCACGCTCGCGGATCTGTCATTGCTGGCTGGAGGTCGGCGTTCATGATGTTGACGAAGGGAATCGCGCGGGCGGCAGCCGCCTGCGCGGGAATGATGCTGGCCGGCGCCGCGTGCGCGGCGCAGCCGGCCGCAGTGAAAGCCGAAACCGTGTCCGGCGGCCGCTATGGGCCCGTGACCGTGACGAAGCCAAGCGGGCCGCTGCGTGGTTTCGTCGTGCTGTTCTCGCGTGAGGCCGGCTGGCATGCCGCCGATCAGCAGGCGGCCGACGCGCTCGCGAAAGCCGGTGCGATGACGGTCGGCGTCGATTCCGGGCGTTACGCGGCGAATCTCGCCGCGAAGCAGGAGGCCTGCCACCACCTCGACGGCGACGCCGAGGCGGTCAGCCATCAGCTCGAACGTCTCGCGCAGTCGTCGCGCTATTTCACGCCGATCGTCGCGGGCGTGGGCCAGGGCGGCGCGATCGCGAAGCAGATCCTGTCGATGGCGCCGGAGAACACGATCGCCGGTGTCGTCGCGGTCGGTCCGGCCGCGAAGCTCGATCCGCGCTTCAAGCCGTGTCCGCCCGATCCGACGATCGTGCGCCGCGCGATGCCGGGCTTCGTCGAAACGGTGGCGGCGGGCGACACCGCGAAGCTCGTGTCGCTCGTCACGTCGCACCTGCACGACACCACCAGCAGCGACGAGCTCGACGTGTCGGACCTGCCGCTCGTCGAGCTGCCGGCCAAGGGCGGCAGCGACCGGCTCGCGATCGTGATCTCGGGCGACGGCGGCTGGCGCGATCTCGACAAGACGATCGCCGAGGCGCTGCAGCGCGACGGCGTGTCGGTGGTCGGCATCGACAGCCTGTGCTATTTCTGGAGCGAGAAGCCGCCCGCGCAGGTGAGCCGCGATCTGGCCCGCGTGATGCGCACCTACATGGCGCGCTGGCATGCGAGCCGCGTGGCGCTGGTCGGCTACTCGTTCGGCGCCGACGTGATGCCGTTCGCGTACAACCGGCTGCCGGCCGACCTGCGCGACAAGGTCGTGGTGATGTCGCTGCTCGGCTTCGCGCCGTCCGCCGATTTCCAGATCCGCGTGACGGGCTGGCTCGGCATGCCCGCCAGCGACAACGCGCTGAAGGTCGCGCCGGAGATCGCGAAGGTGCCGCCGGCGCTCGTGCAGTGCTTCTATGGCGCGGAAGAGACGGACACGATGTGCCCGGCGCTCGCGAACACGGGCGCCGACGTGATCAAGACGCAGGGCGATCACCACTTCGGCCGCGATTACATCGCGCTCGAAAAGAAGATCCTCGGCGGGTTCGGCAAGGCGACGGCGGCGCGCTGAACGCCGGCGGGCGCCCGCGTGACGTCGGGCGCCGGCCGGTTTGCTTGCGGTTCATCGCGTTCCGAGGTCAAGCGTCGACGACGAGCGCCGGATCGAGCGCGCGGATGCGCTGGTCGATGAAGTAGCCGCCGCCTTCCTGGTAGCGCAGGAACAGGCGGCCGCACGCGCGGCAGCGGCTGACGGTGCAGCGGTTGTACGGGAAATGGCGCGGCGCGATCGGTGCGTCGTCCGATGCGTAGCGCGTGCCGGCCGGATGATATTCCGCATAGGTCGGCTCGGCCTCGCCCGGCGCGACGAGCGTGGCCACTTCGGTCAGTTGCGTGTCCGGCAGCGACAGCGGCAGGGTCGTCCAGCCGGCGAGCGAGGTCCTCGTGCATGCGCACGGCTGCGTGACATGCGCGGCTTCGGCCGTCAGTTTCAGCAGCGCGTCGTGATCGACGTAAGGCAGTGGGCTCATGGGCAATCGGGAAAGGGCGGCAGGACCTGCAATGTAACCCGCGTGCGGCCTGGCTGCATGGCCGTGACGCGCCCCGCGCATCGTGTGCGATCAGCCTGCCTTGCGCACCGGCGGCTGCGCGACCAGTTCGCCGAGCACGCGGATCGCGCGTTCGATGTCGCGGCTCCACGGGTGGCCGAAGTTCACGCGCACGCAGCGCTCGAAGCCGTGCGCGGCCGAAAAGAGCGGCCCCGGCGCGAAGCTGATGCCGCGAGCGATCGCCTGGCGATGCAGTTCCATCGCGTCGATCGCGTCGGGAAACGCGAGCCACAGAAAATACCCGCCGTCGGGCCGTACCCATTCGACGCCGGCCGGCAGCCAGCGCCGCAGCGCGTCGTCCATCCGGTCGAGCTGCGCGTGCAGCGCGCCGCGCAGCTTGCGCAGGTGCCGGTCGTAGCCGCCGTGCTCGAGATAGTTCGCGATGCCGGCCTGTGCCGGAATGCTGGCCGACAGCGTCGTCATCAGCTTGAGCCGCTGCACCTTCTCCGCGAACCGGCCGGCGGCGGCCCAGCCGATCCGGTAGCCGGGCGCGAGCGTCTTCGAGAACGAACTGCAGTGCATCACGAGGCCATGACGGTCGAACGCGCGCGCGGGCAGCGGGTAGTCCGGGCCGAAATGCAGCTCGCCGTACACGTCGTCCTCGATCAGCGGCACCTCGCGCGCCGCGAGCAAGTCGACGAGCGCGCGCTTTTTTTCGGTGGACAGCGTGACGCCGGTCGGATTCTGGAAATTGGTCATGAACCAGCACGCGCGGATGTCGTGCCGGTCGAGCGCGTTCGCGAGCGCATCGAGATCGAGGCCCGTGCGCGGATCGACGGGAATCTCGACCGCGCGCAGGTCGAGCCGCTCGATCGCCTGCAGCGCCGCATAGAAGCCGGGCGCTTCGACGGCGACGACGTCGCCGGGCCGCGTGACGGCCATCAGGCACAGGTTCAGTGCTTCGAGTGCGCCGTTCGTGACGACGATTTCGTCGATCGGCTGCGAGATGCCGGTGGCGAGATAGCGCCGCGCGATCTGTTGGCGCAGCGCTTCGCTGCCGGGCGGCAGGTCGACGACGGTGCTCCACGGGCTCACGAGCCGCGCAGCTTGCGCGAGCGACTTCGCCAGACGCGGCAGCGGAAACAGTTGCGGCGCCGGGAACGCGGACCCGAGCGGCACGATGCCCGGCTGCGTGGCCGCATCGAGCACGGAGAACACGAGGTTGCTGATGTCGACCTTGCGCGTGGCGCCGACGCGGCGCGTACGGCGCTTCGCCGCCGGGCTCGCGGCCGGTTGCGCGCCCGGCGCGACGTAGTAGCCGGAGCGTTCGCGCGCGCGGATCAACCCCCACTGTTCGAGCAGGTAATACGCGCGAAACACCGTCGACTGGCTCACGCCATGCTGCGCGATGATCTGCCGCAGCGACGGCAGGCGCGTGCCGACGGCGAGGTTGCCGTTGCGGATGTCGTCGGCGATCGTATGGGCGAGGGTTTCGTAGCGTTTCATCGGCGTGGGCGGAGCGCGTCGCCGCCGTGCACGGGCCGCAGCGGCGCCGCGCCGGCGGGCGCGGCCCATTGTCCGATGCGCGGCCCGAAAAGGAAAGCGCGGCTGTTCCGGCCGCGCCGTCCCGCGGCGTCAGGCCGCGTTCGGCTCGGCGTTGCGCCCGCTGCCGCCGCGCCGCAGCGGCGGCAACGGCTCGACCTTGCCGACCACGAACAGGTACGACAGTGCACCGACCACGCACAGCGCGCCGGCCACCGCGAGCGGCACCACGAACGAGCCTTTCGTGATCGACAGCATCACGCCGGTGAAGGTCGTGATGAAGATGCCCGCGAGATTGCCCGCGAAGTTCTGGATGCCGCCGAGCGAGGCGACGTGCGCGGGCGTCGGCGCGACTTCGCCGACGAGCGTCCACACGTTGGCGCCGGCGAACGACAGGCTGGCATACGCGAGTGCGAACAGGCCGAGGCAGGCCCAGTCGTTTTCGACGAACGCGGACAGCGCGATCGACGACGACAGCAGCATGCCGAACACGAGGCAGGTCTTGCGCGCGGCGGTGGCGCTCCAGCCGCGGCGGAACAGGCTGTCCGACACGTAGCCGCCGAGCCAGCCGCCGGGAATCGCGAGCAGCGCGGGCAGCATGCCCCACGTGCCGAGCGACGCGAGCGAGAAGCCGCGCGACTGCAGCAGGTAGCTCGGGAACCACGTGATGAAGAAGTAGATCGCGAAGTTCAGGCAGAACAGGCCGATCATCATTCCCCACACGGTGCGGTAGCGGAACAGGTCGAGCCACGACACCTTCGGGCCGTCGGTTGCGGCCGCAACCGTCGGCGCGCCGCGTTGCGCGAGCAGCGCGTCGACGGCGTCCGGCGCGATCGCGCGATAGCGTTCCGGATCGCGATAGACGAACCACCACGCCAGCGCCCATACGATGCCGATGCCGCCCGTGATCACGAACGACCCGCGCCAGCCGACCAGCGAGATCAGCCACGCGACGAGCGGCAGCGACAACGCCGAGCCGACGCGCGAGCCGCTGTCGAAGATGCTGCTGGCCAGCCCGCGCTCGCTGCGCGGGAACCAGTTGAACGCGACCTTCGCGAACGAAGGGATCGCGGCCGCTTCGCCGACGCCGAGCATCAGCCGTACGCCGACCAGTTGCGCGAGGCCGCGCGCGGCGCCCGTCGCGACGGTGAACACCGACCACCAGCCGACGGCCAGCGCGAGGCTAACGCGCACGCCGACCTTGTCGATGAACCAGCCGGCCGGCAATTGCAGGAACGCATAGGTCCAGAAGAACGCGCTCAGCACGAGCCCCATGCCGACCGCGTCGAGGCCGAGATCGGCACGGATGCTGGGTGCGGCGATCGCGAGGTTCGCGCGATCGATGAAGTTGATGACGTTGGCCAGGAAGCACATCAGGATCATGGCCCATCGGATGCGTGGCATGCAGGTGTCTCCGTGCGGAATGTCGTGGCGGGCGACCGGCGATCCGCTGCGCCGGCCGCCTCGAAAGGCGGATTACCGCGACGCTTGCGGTGCGCGGTCGAACTTCGTCAGCGCTTCCCACAGGCCGTTCAGGTAGACCGCGCCGAGCGCTCGGTCGTAGAGGCCGTAGCCGGGCTTGCCCGTTTCGCCCCAGATCATGCGGCCATGGTCGGGGCGCACGTAGCCGGTGAAGCCGGTGTCGTGGTACGCCTTCACGATCGCGGCGATGTCGAGCGAGCCGCAGCTCGACAGATGCGCGGTTTCCTCGAAATCGCCGTTCGCATCGACCTTCACGTTGCGGATGTGCGCGAAATGGATGCGGCCCATCGCGCCGAACTCGCGCACGAGCGCTTCGACGTCGTTCTCGGGGCCCGCGCCGAGCGAGCCCGAGCACAGCGTCAAGCCGTTCGCGGGGGAATCGACGAGGCGCACGATCCGCGCGAGATCGTCGCGGTTCTTCACGATGCGCGGTAGCCCGAAGATCGGTCGCGGCGGATCGTCGGGGTGGATCGCCATCTTCACGCCGGCTTCCTCGGCGACCGGAATGATCGCCTTCAGGAAGTATTCGAGGCTGGCCCACAGCGTGTGCTCGTCGACGTCGCGGTAGTCGGCGAGCAGCGCCTGCAACTGTTCGGGCCGGTAGCTCGAATCCCAGCCGGGCAACGCGATGCCGTCGTTCGGATCGATCCGGTCGACCGCGTCGGTGCTGAATGCGAGGCAGGTCGAACCGTCGTCGAGCGTCTTCGACAGCTCGGTGCGCGTCCAGTCGAACACGGGCATGAAGTTGTAGCAGACGACGCGGATGCCGGCCGCGCCGAGATGGCGGATCGTCTGCCGGTAGTGGTCGATCAGGCGGTCGCGGCCCGGCTTGCCGAGCTTGATGTCCTCGTGCACGGGCACCGACTCGACGACGTCGAACTGCAGGCCGGCGCGTTCGATCGTCGCCTTCAGCGCTTCGATCTTGTGCGCGGGCCAGACCTCGCCCACCGGTTCGTCGTAGATCGCGGACACGATATGCGTGACGCCGGGGATCTGGCGGATGTATTGCAGCGAGACCGGATCGGACTCGCCGTACCAACGGAAAGACATCTTCACTGGAGCGGCTCCTGGCTGGCGGTTCATGCGTCGGACGGCCGGGGCGGCGGCGTGCCGGCCCGTCGTCGGTATGCGGATTATGATTGGTATGCCAGTTGTGCGGGATAGTGGTTTACCAGTTGTTCGGGCGAACGCTGGCCCGTGTGACGTTTCCGGAAGCGCCAGACAAGGCCCGCCAACGGTCGAACCGGGTGTGTCGTACAAATTGGTGTACCATTTTGACGATCCGGCGCCGCAGCGGCGCCGGCCAGCCTGTTGCGAGCCTTCCGATGACCGATCTTTCCAGCCTGCCCGCCAGCCGCGACACCGATGCCGCGGACCGCTCCTATATCGGCCTCGCGCGGCAGATTCACGCGATGGTGGCCGCCGGCGCGTTCGAAGCCGGCGCGCGGCTGCCGTCGGAGCGCAGCCTGGCCGACCAGTTCGGCGTGAGCCGCACGCAGGTGCGCGAGGCGATCATCGCGCTCGAGGTGCAGGGAATCGTCGAGGTGCGGATCGGCTCGGGCATCTATGTGTCGGCGGCCGATGCCGCGCGGCCTGTGACGTTCGAAGTACCGCGCGGCCCGGGGCCGATCGAGACGCTGCGCGCGCGGGCTGATCGAGGCGGAAGTCGCGGCGCTCGCGGCGACCGAACGCAAGGATGCCGATCTCGACCGCCTGTTTTTCTCGCTGACGACGATGCGCGAGCAGATGAACGACAAGGCCGCCTATGACGCCGCCGATCGCCAGTTCCATCTGCGAATCGCGGAATCGACCGGCAACACGGTGCTGCTGCACATGGTCACGGCGATGTGGGATTGTGCGCGCAGCGATCCGCTGTGGGACAAGATCGAGGAGCACTTTCACTCGACCGCGCTGCGCGAGGCGTCGCAGGACGATCACCAGCGCATCTTCGCGACGATCATGGCGCGCGACGCGAACGGTGCGCGCGACGCGATGCGCGCGCACCTGTCGCGCGTGATCGCGGAATTCACGCAGGCCTGGCGCTGACGTTCGTCTTCGCGACCCGACACGGGCCTGTGTAATCGCGTCGCATTTGCCGTCCGCGGCCCGCGAACGCGCGCCGTGTGCGGCTTGTTCCAATTGCGCGACCGTGCGTTTTATGGTCTCGTTGCGGGATATCGCATCGACTCGAAAAAGGACAGTCGAATGCAGCCGGGCGATTCACACGGGGTCCCATTGATCAGCGGAATTGGCGCACCCAGGCGCGCACGCGGCGCCGTGCGCGCGCTGCTCGTCATATTGACGCTGGGCTTGCTGGCGCCCGTGCCGCCCACCTTCGCCGCCTCTCCCGAAACCGCCAACGACAACGTGCTGCGCGTGCTGGCGTGGCCCGGTTATGCCGACAGCGATATCGTCAGCGCATTCGAGGCGCAGTTTCATGTGCGCGTCGAGGTGACGCTGGTCGATTCCGACGAAGCGCTGTGGGCGCGCATGCACAGCGCATCGCCGCCCCCGTACGACGTGCTGGCCGCGAATACGGCCGAGATCCAGCGCTATGCGCACGAACACCTGCTCGCACCGATCGACCTGCCGCGCGTCCCGAACCGGCGGCGGCAGTTGCCGAATTTCCAGCAGCTCGCGACGATCGGCGGCCTCGTGCAGGACGGCGCGTCCTACGCGATTCCGTTCACGTATTCGTCGATGGGGCTGATCTACGACCGCAAGCAGGTGCCGGCCGCGCCGCGCTCGATGCGCGAGTTGTGGAATCCGCGCTATCGCGGCAAGGTGCTCGACTTCAACAGCGCGCAGCACAATTTCTCGTTTACGGCGCTGGCGCTCGGCTATCCCGACCCGTTCCGCCTGTCGCCTGCGCAGACGCTTGCCGTCGCCCGCAAGCTGATCGACCTGCGCCGCAACCTGCTGACGTACTACACGCTGCCCGAGGAGGCGACCGCGCTCTTTGTCCAGCATCGCGCAGCGCTGATGTTCGGCAACTACGGCACGCAGCAGGTCGAGCAGTTGCGTCGCGCCGGCGCGGACGTCGGCTACGTGATCCCGGACGAAGGCGCGCTGGCATGGCTCGACTGCTGGGCCGTCACGCGCGGCGCGCAACGTCCCCAGCTCGCGTTCGCGTGGATCAACTACATGCTCGAACCGGCGATCGGCACGCTGCTCACCGAGCGCCAGGGTCTCGCGAACACGCTCGAGCCGCCTCGCGGCGTGGAGACCGGGCGCCAGCATCTCGTCTGGATTCAGCCCGTGGAGGACATCGCGCGCCGCGAATCGCTGTGGAGCCGCATCGTGTCGGGCGACCGGCCGGAGCAGTTCGGAAAATGATCCGGCTCGGGCTCACGTCGAAGCTGTCGGTGCTGTTCGCATGCATCGGCGTGATCGCGTCCGGCACGACCGGCTACTACGCGTATCGCGCCAACCGCGCGATGCTCGTGCAGGAAGCGCAGCACAGCCTGCTGATGTCGACGCAATTGCTCGGCCAGCGCTTCACGACCGCGCTCGCCGACGTGGCCGACGATGCGCTCGTGCTCGCGCAGTTGCCGTCGTCCGCGTTCGTCGCGGGCACCGACCACCCGGACAACGCGAGCCGCATGCGGCTCGAGCAGGTGTATTACAGCTTCATGAGGAATCATCCGGAATACCTGCAGATCCGCCTGATCGCGAGCGGGCATTTCGGGATCGAACGCATTCGCCTCGATCGTGATGCGCGCGGCATCGTCGTGCTGCCCGAAAGCGTATTCCAGGAGAAAGGACAGTTTTCCTACGTATTCGATACGCTCGCGATGGCGCCCGGTCATATCTACCTGTCGCCGATCGCGATCAATCACGAGACGGGCGCGCATGCGGCGCAAGGGCTGCCGATCCTGCGCGTGGGGACGCCGGTGGTCGACGCGTCGGGCCAGACGGTCGGCGCGCTCGTCGTCGACGTCGAGCTGTCGCGCGTGTTCGACCGGCTCGAACGCGACTTGCCGCGAGACTACGGGGTCTATCTCGCGAACGAGTGGGGCGACTTTCTCGTGCATCCCGATTCGTCACAGACGTTCGGCTTCGATCGCGGCCGGCGCGTGCTGATGCAGGATCGCTTCGCGGCCACGCGCGCGCTGTTCGACAGTGCGCGCACGAACGTGACGCTCAACGGCCTCGCGCAGCCCGACGAGGCGCCGGGCCAGATGTTCGCGTTCGTGCGTACGCCGTTCGGGCACGACGACGGCAACCGCTTCGTCGTGCTCGGGATGGCCCGCCCGCTGGGCGACGTGCTCGCGCCGGCCGGCATGCTGGGCGAACGGATCGTCAGGATGGTGCTCGTATCGAGCATGCTCGCGGTGATCCTTGCGATCCTGTTCGCGCGTGCGATCACGCGGCCGTTGCAGACGCTTGCGCGCGCGGCGACGCATGTGTTCGACGATCCGGCCGCCGAGCGGCTGCCGGTCGAGCGTGCCGACGAGATCGGCGTGCTCGCGCGCTGTTTCGAAAGCATGCGCGTCGAGATCCGCACGCAGGTCGCGATGCTGCGCGCGAAGCAGCAGGAGCTCACGCATCTCGCCGGCCACGATCCGCTGACCGCGCTGCCGAACCGTATGCTGTTCATGGAGCATCTGGACGCCGCGATCCGGCACGCGGCCGCGGTACGCGAAGGGCTGGCCGTCATGTTCGTCGACCTGGACGGGTTCAAGCAGATCAACGACCAGCTCGGACACTCGGCCGGCGATCGCACGCTGGTCACCGTTGCGAAGCGGTTGACCCACGTGCTGCGCAGCGGCGACATGGTGGCCCGGCTGGGCGGCGACGAATTCATCGTGCTGCTCTCGGACGTGCATTCGCCGGCGGTGATCGGCGATGTCGCGACGCGCATCCAGATCGTGATGGCCGAGGAACTGGAGTTCGACGAACGGCGCGTGGCCGTCGGGGCGAGCATCGGTGTCAGCGAGTTCCCCGCGGACGGCGCGTCGGCCGAGGAACTGCTCGTCAAGGCCGACGCGGCGATGTACGCGGCCAAGGCGTCCGCGCAGCGCGCATGCGTGCGCTACCAGGATCTGATTCGGGGCAGCGCGCCGGACGAGACCGGCCGCGTCGCGTCGGGCGGCCGCTGACGGCGGGCCGAAACGCGAAGAGCCCGTCGCGGGACGGGCTCTTCGCCGTGCGGGCTGCGCGCGCAGGGCGCGCGGCGGCGCGCTTAATGGCCGAAGTAGACCGAGTCGTGCCGGCTTTGCACCCGCACGGCCGGTGCGCCGCTCTCGCCGGTCGCGGCCGGTTGCGAACCGAAGCCGCTGTTGTCGACGCCGCGCACGCGGGCTTCCGCGGCCTGGACGTCGGCCGGGTAGTACGGGCTCGACTGGCTCGGCTTGTAGCCGGCGTTTTCGAGCTGGACCAGTTCATTGCGCACCTGGGCACGGGTCACGGTGCTTTGTGCGAATGCGCCGAACGAGGCGGACAGGGCGACGGCGGCTGCGACTGCGGAAACGAGCGATTTCATGATGACCTCCGGTGTTTATTGGCTTTCCGCGTTCGACGCCATGTCGTCAGCGGTTGAATACATCGTAGGCGCGGGGTCACCTAGGGTAAACGTGAATTTGAGTGAAAGATCGTTGCTTTCGCGGTAACAATGCCGCGACCGAACCCCTTCTGTCCCCACGCTGTATTACGGGGATTGAACGGAGTGGCGGGAGAGTGAAAGGGCGGGATGTCGCGCGGGCGCGGGCGCCCGGGCGTCGAAGGGCCGGCGACCGTCGCGCGGCGGCACGGCTCGCGCCAGGGTGCCGGCTCAGACCCCGTCGTCGTCGATTTCCTTGCGCTCGCGGCGCTCCTCGTTGCCGCGACGCGCGCGCAGCCGCTGGCGCGACAGGACCGCGATCACTTGCTGGGTCGGCGCGCCGGACGGCAACTCGTTGCGGATGCGATCGGGGACCATCGGCAGGCCCGCGCGCTGCCGGCGCAGCGCCTTGGCGATTGCCCGGCGGCATTCGTCGCCGTGGCAATCCCATTCATCGCGGATTCTCAGGCAATAACGGCATTGTTCCATCCGGCTAGTCTAGCGCGTCTTCGGGAATGAAGCAGGACGTGGTGCCGGACGCCGGCGGCGCCGGGCGTGGCAGTCGTTCAGTCGGATTGAAGTGCATCATCGAATGGTGCGGCGTGGCGACGCGTGGCTGTCCGCTGCCTGACCGCAGGGCCGGTTCAATATAATTCAAGAGAACGCGGCATACCATGCACAGAATACATGCCCTCGAACAAGGAAACCCGATGACGCTTGCCCAGTTGCAGGCCCTGGCTGCGGTGGTGGAGCTCGGCTCGCTGACGGCCGCGGCAGACCGGCTCAGCCGCAGCCAATCCGCGATCAGCCACGCGCTGACGGAGCTGGAGGACATCACGCAGATCAAGCTGCTCTGGCGCGACCGGCAGCCGGTCGTCCTGACGGCGGCCGGCGAACGCCTGTGGCCGTATGTGCAGAGCGTGGTGCGGGAAGCGCAGATGCTGCGTCAGCAGTTCAGCCTGGCGCGCGGCAAGCTCGAAGGAAAGCTGGTGGTCGCGTCGCTGCCGAGCGTCTCGCTGGCGTTCGTCGTTCCCGCGCTCGAGGCGTTGAAGGCGATGCACCCGGGCGTATCGGCGGTGCTGCTCGAAGGCACGGACAGCGAAGTCGAAGGGTGGATCGACGACGGGACGGCCGACGTCGGCGTGGTGGCCGGCACGAAGACGTTCGCGCACAACCTGCCGCTGCTCGACGAGGATTTCGTCGCGGTGGCGGCCGCCGACATGTTCGCCGGCCGCAAGAGCGTGTCGGCCAGGCAGTTGGCCGCGGCGCCGTTCATCTTCTCGAAGGCCGGGTGCGGGCCGGTGATCGCGGATTACTTCGCGCGCGGCGGCGCGCCGCTTCGGGCGGCGTTCAACGTGGTCGAGATGCGCACCATCCTGTCGATGGCTGAAGCCGGCATGGGCGTGTCGATCGTGCCGCGCATCACGCTCACGTACACACCGTTCGGCGGCCGCGTGCTGGCCCTGTCGCCGCGGCTGCATCGGTCCGTGCGGCTGGCGTGGAATACCGCCGGCAACGCGGTCGCCGACGCGTTCGTGCGGCTCGTCGACGCGCAACGTGCGAAAGCGGAAAAGACGATTCGCACGCGCGCGAAAAAGGGCAGGTAGCGGCCGGCCGCAAGATGAACGGCGCTCATGGGCCGCTTGCAGTTTATTCATGCCGACGACGGCCGCGATGCAATACATTGTTCGCACCTCGTGATCGTCGCCCTGAAGGAGCGTGCCGTGCCTGCCTTGCCCACCCTGTTTGCGTTCGGACTCGTGTCGCTCGGCATGGTGCTGACGCCCGGACCGAACATGATCTATCTGGTTTCGCGCTCGATCTGCCAAGGCCGCCGCGCCGGGCTGGTGTCGCTCGGCGGCGTCGCGCTGGGATTCGTGTTCTACATGGTCTGCGCGGCAGTGGGCATCACCGCGCTGGTGATGACCGTGCCGTATGCGTACGATGCGCTGCGCGTTGCCGGCGCGCTGTATCTCGCCTACCTCGCGTGGCAGGCGCTGAAGCCGGGCGGGCGCTCCGCGTTTCAGGTCAGGGAGTTGCCGCACGACAGCCGCATCAGGTTGTTCGCGATGGGCTTCATCACGAACCTCGCGAACCCGAAGATCGCGGTGATGTACCTGTCGTTGCTGCCGCAGTTCATCGTGCCGGGGCACGGCAGCGTGCTCGCGCAATCGCTCGCGCTCGGCTGCGTGCAGATCGCGGTGAGCGTCAGCGTCAACGCGCTGATCGCGTGCGCGGCCGGTTCGATCGCGGGCTTTCTCGCGGGGCGGCCGCTCTGGGCGGCGGTTCAGCGCTGGCTGATGGGGACGGTGCTGGCCGGGCTGGCGATGCGGATCGCGCTCGAATCGCGAAGCTAGCGCGGTGGACGCGGCTCCGAGCACGGCCGGTCGCGATCCGGCCTGCCGTCAATGCCCCGGCCATCGTCACCCGTGGCAATTGCCCTCGGCCTGCTTGCTCGTCCGCACGGGCTTGGCCTTGTCACGACGCCGGCCGCGTGTCGCGAGCCAGCACAGGATCGACCCGCCGCACACCATCGACGCGCCTTGCCAGAATTCGGCGGACAGCGGCGCATCGAGCAGCATCGCGGCGAGGGCAGCGGCGAGCACCGGCGTGAAGTACGATGCGCCGACGATGATCGTCACGTTGCCGTGCATGATGCCGGTGTTCCAGGCCGCATAGCCGAAGCCGAGCGCCGACGCGGCCAGCACGAGATACACGACCGCGTGCCAGCTGAACGTCATGGCGCCGCCGCCTTCGATCGCGAACTTGATCCAGAGCACCGCGGCGACCAGCATGAAGAATGGCGTGACGCCGTTCCTGCCGTCGGCGAGGCGCGCGGTCACCGTGCAATAGCCGGCCCAGATCAGCGCGCCGAAGAACGCCAGCCCGTAGCTGAGCGGATTGTCCGCGACGTTGCGCAGCATGCCGGCCGGATCGAGCCCCTGGTCGCCGCCGAGCACCCGGCAGATGCCGAGCATCGACAGCAGGACGCCCGGCACGACCAGCAGGTTCGCGCGCTGCTTGTTGAACACGATGGCGGCGACCAGCGTGAGGCTCGGCCACAGATAGTTGACCATCGCGACTTCGATCGCTTGCTGACCGTTGCGCGCATAGCCGATCGACAGCGACAGGCATACCTCGTACGACACGAACAGCAGCCCGCCCCAGAGCAGATAGTTTTTCGGGAATCGGCTCAGGTCGGGGAAGCCGATCGAGAACAGCAGCAGCACGGACGCCACCGTATAGATCATCGCCGCGCCGCCGGTCGCGCCGAGGCTTTCGCTGACCCCGCGAACGAGCGCGACCACCGACGCCCATAACAGCACCGCGCCGAGCCCGAGGAGCGTTGCCTGGTTCTTGCCTTTCATGCTTGCTGCGTGTTTCAACATGCCCATTCGATTTCGGATGATTCGGGTCGGCTCGCGCGTGCTGTTGTCGCGAGCAGCGGTACCAAGCGAAGGTTCCGCCGGAAACGCGCATTTTACGGGGGCGCGGCCGTTGCGGCGTTGCAGCCGCACGGGCATGTATGACGGATTCGGTCGCGCGAACCGATCACGCGTCGTCGATGCGCCACGGTGCGCCAATTTCCGACAACGCGGGTCGATCGAGTCGAGCATCGCGTTCGCATCGGGCCGAGCGTGGTGACAAGGAGGAAACCGGCTTCGTCGATCGACAGATCGATCAGCGGCCAGCCGCCGGCCGCATCGCGAACTTCAAGCCGCCGTTCGTGTGGATCGACGTCGACGTCGCCATGCGCTTGTCGCGGCACATGGCGATGGCATCGAATGCGGCGGCCGAAGGCGGCGTGTGAATGCGGTATTCGAAACTCATCTGCATGGGGCGGTGTGCGAGGCGGGCAGTCTAACTCGCGCCGGGGTATTCCGTTCTCGACGGCAACGCGTCGGACGTCCGCCGCAGCGGGCGCCCGACGCGGCGATCACCGCTCGTGCCGCTTCTTGCTCAGCTCGATCGTCTCGAACAGTTCGTATTGCGCGGTTGGCTGCTGGTCGGCGCCCGGCGCGTGGTAGTAGCGCATCGTGATCGTCGTGTGGCCGCCCGGCTTGCCCGGATCGTGGTCGAACACCGCGATCCCGTAGCTGGTGCCCGTATCGCGGCGCGCGGACCAGATCGCATCCTCGAGCGCATCGGCCGGCTGGCGCACGAACGTGTTCGGCGCGGTGCCCGGCACCGGCCGGTTCGGCTTCGTGAACACCTTCGCCTGCGCGAAGCCGGTCGACGGGTTTTCGCCGTACACGTCGAGCGGCGCGCTGGTGCCGCCGCCGCCGAGGATCAGGTGGATCGTGCCGTGGCTCGTGTCGAACGTCGTGCGGCCGGGATCGTTCGAGCCGACCGGGCGCGGCTGCAGCGTTTCGACCACTTCGCCGGTCTTCGCATCGACGCCCGCGCGGTGATTGCAGCCGCGCACCGGATAGCTGCGCTCGTAGTCGTGATCGTGGCCGCACAGCACGAGATCGACGCCGTAGCGGTCGAACAGCGGCAGCCACGCTTCGCGAATGCCCTTGTCGGACCCGTTGCCCGTCTTCGACGAACTGAGCGCGTCCTGGTGCATCTGCACGACGATCCAGTCGATGTCGTCGTCATGCGCGGCGTGCCGCAGCGTGCGTTCGAGCCAGCGTGTCTGCTCGCCGTTGCTGTAGCCGCGCACATAGAACGACGTACCGGGCTCGATCGGCGGGCGGCCGGTGCTCGCGGCCGGCACGAGCGGCGCCGGGCCGCCGACGAACGCGGCGGCATCCTGGTACACGACGTCGTCGGCGTCGAGCGACACGAACAGCACCGAGCTCACGCGGAAGCTGTACCAGCGGCCCGGGAAGTGCGTGCCGTTCTCCGGCAGCGTGTAGCGGGCGAGGTACGAGTCGATCCCCTGCGGACCGTTGTTGAATTCGATCTCGTGGTTGCCGGGGCACGGCATCCACGGGCGATTCGCGGCCGACGTCTGGTTGTTGTTGCCGAAATCGCGCCAGACGTCGGGCTGGTGCGCGGGGTTCAGGTTCGCGTAGCAGAGGTCGCCGTTCAGCAGGTGAAACAGCGGCTGGAACTGCTCGACCGCCTGCACCGCGAAGCGGCTCTGCGGCGACGACAGCACCCACGCGCCGTTCGGCGTCGCGAGGTCGCCGTAGCTCGTGAAACGAAACGGTGCGCGGCCGCGCGGCGCGGTCGAGAAATTCGCGGAGAACGGCTGCGCGGCATGGCTGTCGTTGTCGGCCGTGATCTCGTAGCGGTGGCGCGTATCCGGCTTCAGCCCGTGCACGCGCGCGTGGTACGTGAACACCGTTTCGCCGTTCAGGCCGTCGGTGTACAGGCGCTGGACGCCGTGCACGGTGCGCGCCGGCTCGCCGTCGGCGACGATGCGCGCGCGCGGGTTCACGGCCGGCGCGAGCGACGCCCACGAGATCACGACTTCGGACGTCGGGTCGTTGCCCCACGTCAGGTGAACCTGTTCGGGCGTGCCGTCCGGGTTCGACGCGCCGGCGCGGGCAGCCGCGAGCCCGCCGGCGGCGGTGGCGAGGCCGGAGACGCCGGCGAGTTTCAGGAAGCCGCGACGCGACACGGAGGCGGCCGGCTCGTTCGGCTGGTCAGGGAGAGTGTCCTGGTTCGACATGGTCGGTGTTTTCGTTGATGGGGCGCGAGGTGGGGAACCGTGCGGCCATGCGCGAGCACGGCCGGGGCCTGGGCCGGAAACGAGCGGGATCCCGGTCGCATGCATTGTCGAAGGGCAGTTTTGCCGCGGTGTGACAGTACCGCGACCCGGCGTCTGCGGCGGTCGATGTGCAAGGGTGCGTGTCGCGGCCTCCGATCTGCTCCCGCGCCCGTTCGCTGTCTCCGAAATTATTTGCCGACACCGCGACGGATTTCTCCTGCCTGCTCCGTTTAACGCATGAACGACCGCTTCTGGTCGATGCCCGTTATTTCGGAGTCTTTCATGAAACTTTCCGTTCCGTTGCGATTGGCTGCCGGATGCGTGGCCGCGCTTGCGGCGTCGGCGGCATTCGCGCAGGCCGTCATCGTCGCGCCTTACGCGCCGCCACCGCCGCGCGTCGAGGTGATGCCAGCGCCCCGTGCGGGTTACGTATGGGATCAGGGCCACTGGCACTGGCGGCAAGGCCGCTACGTATGGATTCCGGGCCACTGGCAGGTCGTGCGGGTCGGTTACCACTGGGTGCCCGGACACTGGGCCGCGCGCGGCCCGGCCTGGCGCTGGGTGCCGGGTCACTGGGCCTGACGCGCAGGCCGCCGCCCGGCATGCGATGCCGGCGCAGCGGATTTTCCACGCAATATCGTGAGCCGAAGCGATGCCTTTTCGAACCATCGTGATCGTGGCGGCCGCAGCCATCGTGCTGGCCGGCTGCGTCGTGGTGCCGGCCCGTCCGGTGTATTACCGGCCCGCGCCGGTCGTCGTATATTGAGCGCGCCGGCCGACGCTCGCGCGGCCGGCTGACGGGATCGACATGCGGCGCGAACCGGACGTCGATGAAACGGATATGGCCGACACCGTGTGCCATGCCGGGCGCGACGCGCGCGGCGTTGACGAACGGTCGGCATGGCGCCGTCCGGCGCCGGCCCGACGCATGCAAGGAGAGCACCACGATGAGCTTCAGCCGGGCGGCGGTTCCCTCTGCCGTGACAGTGCAGCGCTCGCGCGCCGCTCGACGGAGCCGGCGGCGTTGAGCGATCGCGGCGACCGCGATCCGGACGCGGAACTCGTCGCGCGCGTCGGCGCGCGCGATTCATCGGCGGTGCGCGTGCTCGTCGCGCGCAAGCTGCCGCGGCTGCTCGCATTGGCGACGCGCATGCTCGGCGACCGGAACGAAGCCGAGGACGTCGCGCAGGAGACGTTCTTGCGAATCTGGAATCAGGCGCCGCGCTGGCGCGAAGGCGAAGCCCGCTTCGACACGTGGCTGCATCGCGTCGTGCTGAACCTGTGCTACGACCGGTTGCGCGGCCGGCGCGAGGAGCCCGTCGATACGCTGCCCGACGTGCCCGACACGCAACCGGAGCCGGCTGCGCATGCGGAACTGCGTTCGCGCGACGCGCGCGTGCGCCAGGCCCTGGCTGCATTGCCGCCGAGGCAGCGGGAAGCGCTGGTGCTCCAGTACTATCAGGAAATGTCGAACGTGGAAGCGGCCAACCTGATGGGCATCACCGTCGATGCGCTGGAAAGCCTGCTCGCCCGTGCGCGGCGCAATCTGCGCGCGCAACTGGCCGGCGACCCACCTAGCGAGGACAAGCGATGACACCCGAACGATTTCGCACCATCGTCGCCGCGTACGGCTCGGACGCGCGGCGCTGGCCGGCCGCCGAGCGCGCGGCCGCCGAGGCGTGGGCGCACGCGAACCCGCGCGACGCGCTGCTGGCGCTCGACGATGCGGCCGACCTCGATGCGTGGCTCGCGTGCGATACGGTCGAGCCGCCGGCGCCGTCGCTCGTCGAGCGCATCGTCGCGACGGCGCCCGCGCCGCGGCGCGCACGCCGGCGCGGCGCCGTATGGTGGTCGGGCGCGGCGTTCGCGGGCGTCGGCCTGGCCGGTGCGCTCGCGGGCGCGGTGGCCGTGTCGATGCTGATGCTCGGCAGCGCGCCGCCGGCGCCGCACGAGCCGGGCTATCTGACGACGACGTTCGGCAGCCCGAGCGTGGACGGGAGCGACGAATGACCGAACGCGGCTGGAAACTCACCCTCGTCGGCTCGGTCGTGCTGAACGTGTTCATGCTCGGCGCGATCGGCGGCGGCGCATATCAATGGTTCTCGACGCATCGCGACCTGCATGCGGGCGGCACGCCCGCGCAGCGCACGGCGTTGCGTTTCGCGGCGGACGAATTGCCCGATGCGCGGCAGCGCGAGTTCGCCGCCGCGCTGAAGGCGGCGCGCAAGAGCGGCCGCGATTTCGCGCGCGAAGGGCGCGACGGCCGGATTACCGTGCTGGACCTGCTCGCCGCGCCGCAACTCGATCGCGCGGCGATCGATGCGGCGCTCGAGCGCACGCGCGCGGCCGACACCGCGATGCGTGCGCAGGTCGAGCGCAGCGTCGTCGATTTCGCGGTAACGCTGACGCCCGACGAGCGCGTGAAGTTCGTCGACGGGTTGCAGCACAGCGGCAACTGGCGTCTGCCGCCGAAGCTGCGGAAGAAGCCGGACGCATCGGCGAGCGAGTAAGCCGCGCGCGGGCGGCACGCGACTCCGCGTATTGCTCGCGCGTCATGCGTGTGCCGGTTCCGGCGCATCGCCCGGGCGTTGTCCGTCGACGATGTGCGCCGCCGTGCGGCGAGATTTCCGCCCGCCGTTTCCCGATCACGAAAAATATTTTCCCGCCCCGCGACGGATTTCCCGGTGCGCTTGCGTTGAACGTGAGTACGCACCGCAAGAGAGCCCGTCATGGACCATCCGAACGACGCCACGCCGGCCGCGATCGCGCTGAACCGTTTCGGTCTCGGCGCACGGGCCGACGAAGCACCGCCCGCCGAGCCGAAGGCGGCACTCGTCGCGCAATTCGACCGCTACGACGCGCGGCCCGCCGCATGGGCCGGCGAGCCGGACGCGGTCACGCTTGCCACGCGCTTCGCGAACATCCGCAACGCGATGACGGGCGACGACGCGGCCGCGAAGCGCGCGACCGCGCAATCGATCCGCCGCGACAGCTACGACGCGTATCGAAGCGCCGTCGCCGCGCGCATGAACAGCGCGCTGACCACGTCCGCGCCGTTCGTCGAGCGTCTCGTGCATTTCTGGGCGAACCATTTCGCGGTATCGGTCGACAAGGGGCAGGTGGCCGCGTATGCGGGCGCATTCGAACGCGACGCGATCCGTCCGCACGTGCTCGGCCGGTTCGAGGACATGCTCGTCGCCGTCGAGCAGCATCCCGCGATGCAGGTGTTCCTCGATCAGGCGCGCTCGGTCGGCCCCGACAGCCCGGCCGCGCTGCGTGCGCAGGCACGCAATCCGTCGGCGAAGCGCGGGCTCAACGAGAACCTCGCGCGCGAAATCATGGAACTGCACACGCTTGGCGTGCGTACCGGTTACACGCAAACCGACGTGACGGAATTCGCCCGTGCGTTGACCGGCTGGAGCATCGCCGGCGGGCGCGGGCCGCAGCCGGGCGATGCGGCGCCCGGCGCATTCGTGTTTCGCCCGAATCTGCACGAACCGGGCACGCGCACGGTGATGGGCCGCACCTACGATCAACCGGGCGAAGCGCAGGCGCGCGCGATCCTGCATGACCTCGCGCGTTCGGAGGCGACGGGCCGGCACATCGCGTTCCAGCTTGCTCGTCATTTCGTCGCCGACAACCCGCCGCCCGCGCTGACCGACCGGCTCGCGCGCGCATTCGCCGCGAGCGGCGGCGATCTGCCGACCGTCTATCGCGCGCTCGTCGATGCGCCCGATGCGTGGGCGCCGGTCAACCGCAAGTTCAAGACGCCGTGGGAGTGGGCCGTATCGTCGCTGCGCGGGCTCGGCTGGCGCGACACGGGTGATCTCAAGGCCGAGCCGCTGCTCGCGCAGCTCGGCCAGCCGGTGTGGCGGCCGGGCTCGCCGGCCGGCTACGACGACGTCGCCGCGAGCTGGGCCGCGCCCGACGCGCTCGTGCGCCGCGTCGAGAGCGCGCAGCGTCTCGCCGCGCGTACGGGCGACCGGCTCGACCCGCGCACGCTCGGCGACACGCTGCTCGCCGGTTCGATGAGCGCGCCGACCGCGACCGCGCTCGCGCGCGCCGAAAGCGCGACGACGTCGCTCGCGCTGCTGCTCGTGTCGCCCGATTTCCAACGGAGATGACCATGGCACTGTCCCGCCGACAATTCCTCAGCGTCGCCGCCGCCGGCGCGGGCGCGATCCTCGTCGCGCCGCGAATCGTATTCGCGAATGTCGAAACCGACCGGCGCTTCGTGTTCGTGATCCAGCGCGGCGCGGCCGACGGCCTGAACATCGTCGTCCCGTATGCGGAGCCCGCGTATGCGTCGCTGCGCGGCCCGCTTGCGATCGACACGGCGGCAACGCGGCTCGACGGCACGTTCGCGCTGCATCCGTCGCTCGCGCAGACCGCGCAGTTATACCGCGACGGCCACGCGCTGTTCGTCCATGCGATCGCGTCGCCGTATCGCGACCGCTCGCATTTCGACGGCCAGAACGTGCTCGAAACGGGCGGCCGTGCGCCGTACCAGGTGAAGGACGGCTGGCTGAACCGGCTCGCCGCGCTGCTGCCGGCGACGCGCGACAGCGCAATCGCGTTCGCGCCGACCGTGCCGCTTGCGCTGCGCGGCACGGTGCAGGCCGCGTCGTATGCGCCGTCCGGTTTGCCGGCCGCGCCGGATGATCTGCTCACGCGCGTGTCGGCGCTCTACGAAGCCGACGCACAGCTCGGCCCGTTGTGGCAGTCGGCGATGGAAGCGCGCGGCCTCGCCGGCGATGCGCATGCGCGGCAGGACCCGGCCGGCGTCGGCAAGCTCGCCGCGACGTTTCTCGCGCGCGACGACGGGCCGCGGATCGCGATGATCGAGACGGGCGGTTGGGATACGCACAGCGCGCAGAACGCGCGGCTCGCGAATCAGTTGAAGGCGCTCGATACGATGCTCGCCGCACTGCGCGACGGCCTCGGGCCGGCATGGCAGCAGACCACGGTGCTGGTCGCGACCGAGTTCGGCCGCACGGCCGCGGCGAACGGCACGGGCGGCACCGATCACGGGCAGGCGTCGGTGGCGATGCTCGCGGGCGGCGCGGTCGCAGGCGGACGTGTGATCGCCGACTGGCCGGGGCTGCGGCCCGGCGACCTGTACGAAGGGCGCGACCTGAAGCCGACCGCGTCGCTCGACGCGCTGATCGCGGGCGCGGCCGCCGACAGCCTGCGGCTCGATCCGGGCCGCACCGCGTCCGCGTTGTTCGCGGAAAGCGGCGCGACACGGCCGATGAGCGGCCTGATTCGCGGGGGCGCGTGACGCGGTGCATGCCGCGCGCGGCCCGATCAACCCATTACACAACAGGGAGAAATCGACAATGAAGATCCGATCCGTTTCGCTGGCCATGCTGGTGGGCGCAAGTGCCGCGCTGATGTCCGCCTGCGTGGTCGAGCCCGTGCGGCCACCCCAGCCCGCGCCCGTCGTCGAGGTGGCGCCGCCGCCGCCCGCGCCCGGCTATCGGTGGGCGAAGGGGCATTACCGGTGGGCCGGCAATCACTGGGCGTGGGTGCCGGGGCACTGGGTCGCCGTGTACTGACACGGCACGCGTGTCGACGCGTCGCGCGGCGAGCTCGACATGCGCGCGGCAAGCAATCGTGCGAAGTGCAACCACGACGCGTTTGGGGCGGGCTCGACCTCGTTCACCGAGTCGCGGTGCGCCGGCCAGGTGTTCAGTCCCACCCGATCCGGTGCTTCTCTTCCGTCTCGCGATGCCGCCAGTCGTCGTCCGCGTGAAGATACTGGCTCGTCGTCGTGAGCGACACATGCCCGAGGTTGTCGCGCACGAGCCGCAGGTCGACGCGGCCGTCGGCCATGTGCGAGCCTGCACTGTGGCGTAGCCAGTGCGCGGACGCCTGTTCGAGCACGCGCGCCGCCTGTTCGCCGGCTTCGCCGTTCGCGCGCAGCCGATCGGCCGCGTACCGGAACACCTGCTTCACGATCCGGTGCAGCGCCGCGCGCGTGAGCAGCTTGCGCGCCTGGCCGACCGGCAGCACGAGCGGCGTCGGTTCGCCGGCAAGCGGCAGCGCGGGCAGGCCATGCGCGCGCCGGTAGCGCGCCAGCTCGGCCATCATCTCGTCGGTGGCCGGCACGAGCCGCTGCCGGCCGCCTTTGCCCGTCACGTCGAGCCACCAGCGCTCGTGCCCGTTCGCGTCGCGCCGGCAGAAGAACTGCCCCATCGTCGTATCGGCCGCTTCGGTGATGCGCAGGCCGCCGAGATACAGCAGCGTGAAGAGCCACCGCGCGCGATCCGCATGGACGCATGCGCGGGCATCGTCGCGCGGCATCGCGGCGATCGCGTCCTTCACTGATTGCCACAGCGGCTGCCCGAGATGACGCGTGACCCGCGGCGCGGGCCGGCGCTGCCGCTGTCGCGACAACGCGAGCGGGTTGCCGGCCAGATAGCCGGCCTGCACGAGCCACGAGAACATCACGTTCAGGATCACCAGCGCCTGTCGCTGGCTGGCCGCCGACAGCGGCCCGTAAAACGGCCGCCAGCGCGGATCGTCGCGCGGATGCTTGCGGCCGCCGTTCGCGCACCACAGGTCGGCCGGCGCAGGCGCGAGCAGGAATTGCCGGTAGACGACGAGATCCTCGTGCGTGAGCGACGACAGCGGCTTGCCGCACGCGATCACGGCCCACAACAGCAGGCGCTCGGCTTCCTTGCGGTAGTTCTGGAAGGTGGTCGGCGTATCGACGAAGCGGGCGAGCCACGCGCGCACGGCGTCGAGGTCGTTGGTCGCGGCGATCTGCGGATGCGTGCTGCCCGAGCGGTTGGTGCCCGTGCGTCCGTCGAGTGCGGCCGGCACGGCGAGCGTATCGATCGGCAGCGGGCGCAGCGCGGTGTCGGACGAAGCGGATGAGGTCATGCGAAGGAAACGCGCCGCGCGAGCCGCGCGGGCGTGGCCGGGCGAACGAAGGCAGCGCGCCAAAGCGTATCGGGAAGCGTCGATGGTACACGATCACTATCCGGTGAAGCGGCCGTCGATTGCGATCGCGTGGCCGGGGACGATGCACGCCGCGGGCCCGGGAGACGGTAACGTATCGGCTCGCACGCGACATCCGACAAACCGGAATGGCCGAACGCGTTCTGCAAGGTGTTGGTGAACCTTCTCGCCGCGTGGCTCGTCTAATTGGCCCTCCAATGCTTCCAGAGGCATGCCAGATGATTCACAAGACCCGAACGCTGCTTGGCGCGGCCGCCATTGCCGGCAGCATGCTCGTCGCCGGATGCCAGACCGACGCGGCGGCCACCGCGCCGAATGCAGCTCGCGCGGCCGACGGCAAGCCCGTGACCAAAACCGTCTATGTCGCGCCGCAGTCCGCGCGCTGCACGGGCGTCGCGCCGATGGAGTGCCTGCAGGTGCGCGGCAGCCCGGGCGAACCATGGAGCCTGTGGTACGCGGGAATCGAGGGGTTTGCGTACCAGCCCGGCTACCTGTACACGCTCGAAGTCGACGAATACCGCGTCGCGCGGCCGCCGGCCGACGCTTCGTCGATCCGCTGGGTGCTCAAGCGCGTCGTCGAGCGCCGCCAGGTGAACTGACGGCCGCGATCACGCGGAAGGGCGCGCCGCGGTACCGGCCGCCGGCGCGGCCGTATCGATCCGCCGGAACACGACGGACGACAGCAGCGTCACCGCACCCATGCAGGCAAACGACAGCATGAACCCGTGCGCCGTCGAGCCCCGATAAGTGGCGAACAGGTTGACGAGCCCGCCGCCGATCGACACGCCCAAACCCATCGCGAGCATCTGCATCATCGTGAACAGGCTGTTGCCGCTGCCGGCGTCGGCATGCGACAGCCCCTTGAGCGTCACGCCGTTCATCGCCGCGAACTGCATCGAATTCGCGGCGCCGAACACGATCAGCAGCGCACCTTCCAGCACCGGCGCGGGCCGCGCCGACACCAGCGCGAACCCCGCGATCGCGCAGCCGACGATCCCCGTATTCACGACCAGAAACGCTGCATAGCCGAAGCGCTTCACGAGCGGCGCGATCCACCGCTTCGCGATGACGCCCGCGATCGCGGCCGGCAGCATCATCAGCCCCGACTGCAGCGGCGTATAGCCGAGCTGCACTTGCATCAGCAGCGGCAGCATGAACGGTACCGAACTCGTGCCGATCCGGCACAGCAGGTTGCCGAGCAGCCCCGACCCGAAGTTCGGCTCGCGGAACAGCCCGAGGCGGAACAGCGGCTGCGTGCGTCGTCGCGCGTGAGGCAGGTACGCGAGCGCGCTCGCCAGCCCGAGCCCGGCGAGCGCGGCCGCCCACGCGGCGCGATGCGCGGACATCGGCGGGTCGATCGCCAGCGACAGCGCGATCATCGCGGCCGACAGCAACGCACAGCCGATGAAGTCGAACGGCGGCGGCTGCGTCGCCTGGTCGTGCGGCAGGTAGCGCTGCACGGCGATGAAGCCGACCACACCGACCGGCACGTTGACGATGAACACCCAGTGCCACGAAATCGCCTGTGTGAGCCAGCCGCCGAGCGTCGGCCCGACGATCGGGCCGAGCTGCCCGGCGATCGACACGAACGCGATGGCCGCGACGTACTGTTCGCCCGGCACGCGGCGCAGCACGGCGAGCCGCCCGATCGGCAGCAGCATCGAGCCGCCGATGCCCTGCACGGCGCGCGCGACGACGAGTTGGCCGAGCGTGTGCGACGCCGCGCAGCCGATCGACGCGAGCACGAACACGAGGATCGCGACCGAGAACACGCGGCGCGTGCCGAAACGGTCGGCGAGCCAGCCGGATGCCGGTGTGAGCATCGCCATCGTCAGCGTGTAGACGACCACGACGGGCTGCATCGCGAGCGGCGACGCATGCAGGCTTTGGGCGATCGAAGGCAGCGCCGTGTTGACGATCGTCGTATCGAGCGACTGCATGAAGAAGGCAGCGGCGACGATCCAGAGCAGCGCGGAATGTGTGGGTTCCCGGGACATGGCGAAATCGGTGGTACGGAAGTCCGGCGTGAGCGGCGCCGCTGCATGGTCGCACGGCGGCGGCCGGACGTCGATCGCCCGATGGTACCGATTCCGCTCGTCATCGGGAAGCGGTTTCGCCTACTGCATCGACGACATGTTCCTCGTCGGACGGACGGTGCTCGACGCGGCGGACGCGCGTTCGCTCGGGCGCGCCGCGGGCCGGGCGTGCGTCGTTGCGCGTGGCGATGAACGGATGCTCGACGTAGCGGTAAGTCAGCAGCGCACACAGGACGGCAATCAGCGCGCATGCGAGTGCGAGCGCCCAGATGCCCGAGTCGCCGGCCGAATTGATCGGGAAAACGAACTTGTTGAACGCATGGATGATCATGTACACGATCACCATGTGGATCATGTAGATGCTGAAACTGGTGGTGCCGAGCAGCGCGAGCGGCCGGGTCTTGAGCACGCCGTAGAACGTGTTTCCGCTGGCGATGCAGAGAAACACCGGAAGCAGCGGCAGCGCGCCTTCGATCGAATAGCGTTCGGCCGGGGACGGAGACGTCGCGAGGATCAGCAGCGCGACGGTTGCCGCCGGTTTCGTGGCGAGCCGCGCGCGGATCGCGGGATGTCGCGACACCTCGTAGGCCACGGCGCCGAACGCGAACAGTAGCGCCATGCCGCCCGGCGGCCCGTACAGCGCGGCACAGGCCGTGACGATCGCGAGCGCGAGCAGCTTGCGCCACGCACGGGTGGCGACGAACCACGCGAGAAACGGAACGGCGACGTAGAACCGCCATTCGTAGGCGAGGGTCCACCAGACGCCGCTCAGATAGGGCGTGCGCTCCGCTCCGTTGATCGGGAACGCGCCGAACCAGCCGAGCGAAACGGTCTTGAGCAGGTCGGCCAGCAACTGCGTCGGTGCGCCGACGGCGTTGCGGGGAAACCAGTAAAGCGTGCATGCGCCGATGACGGCCGCGTAAAACAGATAGAGCGGCGCGAGGCGCCGCACGCGTCCGACGAAGAAAGTCCGCACGTCGAGCGTGCCTCGGCATGCACGTTCCCAGAACAGCAGCCCGGTGACCATGAAGAACATCGCGACGGGGATCGTCCCGAGATTGCGCAGGAGTTCGGTGCCGGCGCCCCAGACGCCGGTCGACAGCAACGCCTGGTTGCACGCGAAGTGATGAAAGACCACGGAGGTGGCCAGGATGCCGCGGAAACCGTCGAGATTGCGATAGCGCATCGACAGCGACTTGTCGACGGCCGATCGGTAGAACGGCACGTGTCGGGCGACGAGCCACGCGATGATCGCCACGGCCGCAAGGCAGGCCGGGAAGTAGAGTTTGTCGGGTGTCGGGGAGAAGAGGGTTTCCAGCGTTGGCGTAACAAGGTCCACTGAAGAGCGTCTCGTGTCTTGGATCGGGATTTCAGGCACGGAGGGTCCGCGTCGATGCAAGGTCTTCTGCGCGCTTCGCACGGCGTTCGATCGCCGGTCTTGTGGTCTGATGGTATCAAACGATAGCGATGCCCGCGGCCGGTTATGCAACACGATGTTTCAGCGCGAATCGACGCGACGCCCGCGGTCTTGGCGCATGTCACCGACTAGGCCGCGCCGCAAATTGAGTTCCTCGCCGGCCGACGTGCGTCGTGATCGATGGGTGCCAGATTGGCCGTTCGGCCGGCTTCCATATCGTCCCGCTCGGGCTTACCTTGAGCGACAGCAGGTCGATGCGTCGGACCAGCGGCGAAAGGGGGGCGGATGCTCGCCGTCCGTTGCCGCCGGTTCGCGCCGGCTCCCGTGTCCATCCGGTCACAAGGGTGATAGCAATGCTTGCAATTTACCCTCGTGACGCTATCATTGATAGCAAACCTGGATGGAGGTACTCATGGCAAATCTTCTGGTGCGTAACGTGGATGACACTATCGTTCAAAGCCTGCGTGAGCAGGCAGCGGCCAACGGCAGGAGCGCCGAGGCCGAACATCGAGCCATTCTGGCCGAAGCGCTCGGCCGGCCGAAGCGGCGGACATTCGCGCAAGTGTTGATGAGCATGCCGGAGGTTGGCGAAGACGCGGATTTCCAACGTGTTCAGGATTCAGGCGAGGTCGGGCGTGTTTTTGATTGAAACATTCGATCGCCCGGAAACCCTTGTCGCATAAGGGCGTGTTCAGAACTTGTTCAGAATTCGTTAGGAACTCACGCGCACGCGGAGCGGTTCGACGCCGCGCGCGTTGGCGTACAGCGCAGCCGACGTGTCGGACATGTGGCCGAGCAGAACCTTCGTGTCGACGCCGCCTTGCTTGTCGTACAGGCGCTTCGACAGGCTGCGGATTTCGTGGAACGAGGGCGCGTTCTCGTCAGCGATGCCGGCTCGTTTCCGTGCCCGCGCGAACGCTGCGGAAATTGTCGCCAGACTTACTTGCGCGCCGGGCGTGGTGCCATTCTTCCGGCCGGTGTAGTGGATCAGGTATTTGCTGATGACGCCGGTCCGCTTGCAGCGGGCGATCACGTCGTCGAGCGATAGGCCGATCGCATCCAGCCGAAGCGAGACGGGAATCTCGACGACGACGCCGGTTTTCTGCCTCGTCACGCGCGAGAAACCGTTTCGCGTCCACGACCGCTCCCACCGCCCGCAGGTCGACCGATCCTGACCGGATACCAGCGCGAGCAGCATCGCGTTTTCCAGCCACGACGACACCTTCGGCGCCTCTCCCAGAATCGTCAGGAAAGTGTCCAGCGTAAGGCGTCGGCGCGTCGTGGTTGTGCGTCGGCGTTGCGGTCTGGATGTGGCTGTTTCACGCCGGCACCGTCGTTGGCTTCGGCAGCCGGAAAGAGGACTACGTGGACAAGGCGGGCGACCCGAAGTCGCTGCTGTGGAAGGTGCGCCAGTTCATCGCCATGCTGCCGGCCGAGCTGCAGCCCGATGGCTACGACGAGCGCGAGCATGCGCCGCAGAACTTCAGGTCGGCCGTGCTGCGCGCGCGGTTCTCGCTCTCGCGTTCGTCCCACCGTTTCCAGCGGCGCTGCGCGCGCTCGACGACTTCATCGCGCACGTCGGCGACGTCATCACGGTCGAGGGTTTCGTTCGTCGCCATCAGGCCATCCATGCGAGGTTCGAGGGCGCCGGCACGCGCGCGACGGGCGCGCTCTGCGGCTTGCGGGCTTCTTCGGTCGGTGCGAGGAACGTCAGAATGAAGGCGTCAGCGCGGTCCGGCGACTTGCCGAACTCGGCCTTGTATTCCTTCTTCGACTGGATCAGCAGCGCGCCGTCGCGGAACTTGTATTTCACCGACGCGAGCTGCGCCTTCAGTTCGGGATCGGGCGGCATGCTCACCGGGCCGTCGGCCAGGTAGTCGCGGGCGCCGCGCCACGCCTTCGCGCGCAGGTTGTAGTTGCGGCCGGTCGACTGCTTCGCGCCGGTATGCACGCCGACGACACGATCCTTGTACGGGCCGATCCACTGCTACTCGAACGACATGAAATGGACGCAAGACAGCGACCGCGCGCGCCGGAACATGTACATCGGCAGCAACATGTCCTGCAGCTTGCTTGTAGTTGACGGCAGCCAGTGCGAGATCCGCGGCAGCAGCACCCTGATCGGCATCGTGAAGCAGTATTTCGGCGGGCAGGGTGGCGACTCGCTGATCCTGTCGGGCAACGATATCAAGATCGGGACTCACTACGGGATCATGCGAAACGACGGCGTTTCGCGGGGGCAGCACTGTGCTGCGTATCTCGGGCAACTACAACCAGGTCGGCACGTCGCAGGTGATCGGCACGCTGAACCGTTTCGACGGCGTGGTGATTTCCGGCGTCGGCAACTCGATCAACGACCTGATCGCGCGTGAATGCCGCGTTGGCCTGACGATCACCGGATCGCAGAACCGCGTGCGTGGGCTGCTGGTGCTCTGCCTGACGGGCTTCAGCTACACGCGGCCGACGGACGTCTATCAGGGGGCGAACCGCGTCGAGCTGCGCATCTACCAGACGGACGCCGGCACCGTGTACGTCGCCGGCAACGCGCCGATTCCAGACCGCGACGTGTTCGACATTCAGGCGAACGGCTTGCCGACCGGGCCGAAGGGCATGCACTTCGTCGCCGAGATTGAGGCGCTGCCGGTCGATACCGATGTCGCGCAACAGGTGACGGTCGCGCATGGGCTGCTGTGGCCGTGCCGGCGCCACGACGTGCGGCTGACGATGACCGGCCTATCGGTCGCACCAGCGCAGTTCTCGTACTGGCGTGTGCGGCAGGTCGACGACACGAACGTGCAGTTCGAATACCGCTGCATCAACCCGTCGAGCCCCGGCGGTCAGGTGAGTTTTGCGCTCGAAGCGCATGTGAATTAGAGAGAGGCATGGCATTTCAGAAGGTAACGAAGCCGTCGCACTACATCGTGCAGCTCGACGCTGCCGGCGCGGTCGACGCGGTGTCGCTGCGCACGATCGAGCATGTCGTCGACAGCGACACGGGCGCGGCCGTCAGCGACGTTACGGCGATCGTGCCGATCGTCGATTTTTCCAATGGCGGCGACACGGCGGCCGCGCGCGTGGGCCTGGTCGCGCTGCGCGCGCTGATCGACGCCGCTATCGCGCGATCGGGCGCGTGACGATCAGGAGGACCGATGCAGCTCACCCCACAATTCACGCTCGAAGAACTCACGCGCAGCGATACGGCACGCGACCGGAAGATCGACAACACGCCGACGGCGGCGGCCGTGGACAATCTGTGCAGGCTCGCGCCGGTGCTCGAACAGGTGCGCGTGATGCTCGGCTCGAAGCCGATTCGGATCACGTCTGGTTATCGCAACCAGGTCGTGAATCGTGCGGTCGGCGGCGTGCCGAACAGCGACCACCTGACAGGCCGCGCGGCCGACTTTCAGTGCTCGGGGTTCGGGGCACCGCGCGATATCGCGCGTGCGATCGCTGCGTCGGACTACCGTTCGATCAGATCATCAACGAATACGACCGGTGGGTGCATATCAGCGTGCCGGCCGAAGGCGCGACGCCGCGGCGTCAGGCACTCACGGCGCGGAAGGTCGGCGTGAAGACGACGTACACGGCGGGCGTATGACGACCGAAAGCGAAATCTGGAAGGTGTGGAAGGAAGTCAGCGGCTTGGCGGCGATCGGCGGCGTGATCGCGTTTGGGAAGATGATGGCCGAACCGGAGCGGCCCGGGGTCCGCATTATCATCGGGCGTACGATCGTCGGATCCGGCCTGAGCGTCGCCGCCGGCGCGGCGCTGACGTTGTTCCCTGACCTGCCGCCACTGGCGGTGACAGGTATTGGGGCCGTCTTTGGGGTTCTCGGGCAGCAGTATCTAGAACTGCTCGCGACGCGGGCACTGAATCGGCGTCGGCCGATTGAGGCGGCCGACGAGAGCACGTAACCGGCGTTACGCCTCGCGCGGGCGCCAGTGGGTCGGCTCGATAAATTCGGCAATGAGCGGCGCGCCGCTATCCAGATTGAGTCGATCCATGCGACGACCGAGCATCACGAAGCACGGCTTGTCGAACATGTTGTAGCCGGACTGCTCGTTGATGAACAAAGCATTCAATTCCACCACTTCGTCATCCACGAGAAGCTGAACTTTGACCGGCGCTTCGTTGACATTCTCCGAGATCGTCGGCAGCTGATCGCCGACGCTGATCCAGTCGTCAGTGGGCATAGGCACAGGTTGAATCAGCTTGATCGGGGGAATCGGTGCGTCCGGATTGCGGTTGTGCCCCCTGAGAAATTCCTTGGCTTGCGAAATGTCAGCCGGCGTCGTGTTCCGCGGATCGGTGAAGTATTTTTCACCGAGTGAGATTGCCTTGTCGCGTACTTTCTGGTCGGCCTTGTTTGGGCGGTCGAACTCGCTGGCCAACTGCGCAAGGTGGTAACTCACGCGGTCGTATTCTTCTTTCGGAACTTCAAATCGGCTCATCTTCTCTCTCTTTGTTAGTGTGCGACGGTGAAGCTCATGCGAAGGCCAAGCGACCGGATTATCTTCTGCATGGTTTCGTAGCGCGGGTGTGCGCCGGGCGTCAGCGCTTTGTGAAGTGCGACACGGCCGACGCCGGCGGCCGCTGCAACTTTCGTCATGCCGCGCGCGCGCGCGACAGCCGCGACGGCAGCGAGGAACACATCAGGATTTGGGTCCTCGGCCGCGACGGCGAGGAATTCCGCGACCGCCTCATCGTTGTCGAGGTAGTCGGCCGCATCGAACTCGGTGTAGTTGGTCATGGTTTACTCCGTCAGTTCGCGCGCCATCTGCACCGCGCGCTTGATGTCCTTCTTCTGCGTCGACTTGTCGCCGCCGCACAGAAGGAGGTAGACCACTTCGCCGCGACGGACGTAATACACGCGGTAGCCCGGCCCGAAATCGATCTTCAGTTCGCAGACCCCTTCGTCGAGCATGCGGTACTCGCCAAAATTGCCGAGCTGCGCGCTAACCAGGCGGGCGGCGATTCGGGCCTTGCCGCGCTGATCGCGTAGGTTGGCAAGCCACTCGTTAAATTCGTCTGACCGCTGCAAAGTAACCATGCCAAAATTGTACCCAACTGGGTACAGAATGGCAAGTCGGATGTTTTGCTTGGCGAACCTGTGCGGGGCGAGCCGGCACGGCGACGGGGACCGGTGAGCCTGTTCGGAACCCTACTGTAAGTCGTTGATTCGACTGGCCGCATGAGGCACACTTCTGCACTCGATTTCTGGCCGAAACCGGACCCTAAGACCATTGAAAACCAAAGAAAAAACGTCTGATCGCCCGGCCTACTTGATTGATACGAACGTCATCAGCGAAATCAGGAAGGGCAAGCGAACCAACCGGGGCGTGCGGGCGTTCTTCAGGCAGGCCGAAGCCGACGCGAGCCCGCTTTACCTGTCGGTCGTGACGGTGGCCGAGCTGCGGCGCGGTGTCGACCTGATCCGTCATCGCGGCGATCACAGTCAGGCGTCGGCGCTCGAGGCCTGGGTGGCGATGATCCTGTCCGGCTATGCGCCGAACATCCTGCCGGTCGATGTCGAGACCAGCCAGATGTGGGGGCATTTGCGCGTGCCGGATCCGACGCATGAGCTCGACAAGCTGATCGCGGCCACCGCGCTGATCAACGATCTGACGGTCGTCACGCGCAACGTCGACGATTTCGCTCGCACCGGCGTCCGGCTGCTGAATCCATTCGACTAGCGTCGCAGGGGCGGTCCTCCCGTCCCAACAGACGATGTAGCGCCCTTGGCCGGCCGGCATCCTGCGCAGCGCCCGAGGGTCCGCGCTTGTGCGCTGCACCAAAAGAACTTGACGAAACGGCCGCGACCGCGTAGTGTCCGAGACCGAAGTCGTCAAGAAGTTCGATTGCTCATCATTGGCCGCACACCGTGCGGCAGTCGTTGGTCTCTCCCTCTTTGATTCTTTCTGTGCCCGTCGCGGGCGCATCTTCATCATTCGTCATTTGTATTAAGGAAGTATTTGTGGATACCGGTACCGTCAAGTGGTTCAACGAAACCAAGGGCTTTGGTTTCATTTCCCCGGACAACGGCGGCGACGATCTGTTCGCCCATTTCTCGGAAATTCGCGGCACGGGCTTCAAGACCCTGGCCGAAGGCCAGAAGGTCAGCTTCGAAGTGAAGCGCGGCCCGAAGGGTCTGCAAGCGTCGAACATCACGCCGCAGTAAGCCGCATCGGCATCGGTCGCCCATCGGCGGCCGCTGCCGGATAGCGTATCGCCGGGGCGCCGCTCGACGGCGGCCTGTGCGTTCCGATGCGCACGACCGATGCATCGCGACAATCACGATGCATCGGTCGTGACGCCTCCCTCATCGCATGCCTGACCGCATGCGACGCAACGCCCTCGTGAAATGCATGCCGTTTCGCGAGCGCATCACCGCTTGAACGCATCAACCCGAGCAGACCGCCGCCATGCCGTAGCTGGCGCGGTCCCGACTTGCGCGGCGCCGCTGGCGCCGCAGCCACCGACCGCCCGAACGTCGCAACGCGCCGGGCACCGATCGCAAGACTGGCCCGAGGCCCGTCTGAACGAACCGATCCCGGCCGCTTGCCGGCCGCCGTCCCGTTTGCGGGAGCCGGCGCCGGGCAGTCGCCGCGGCCGCGGTCAATCACCTTGTCTGGAGGAATTGGTTTGGCAAAAGAAGAACTGCTGGAACTGGACGGAATCGTCGACGAAGTGCTGCCGGACAGCAAATACCGTGTCACGCTGGAAAACGGTGTCGTGGTCGGCGCGTACGCGTCGGGCCGCATGCGCAAGAACCACATCCGCATTCTCGCGGGCGATCGCGTGACGCTGGAACTGTCGGTGTACGACCTTACCAAGGGCCGCATCAACTTCCGGCACAAGGACGCGAATTCCCCGCGTCCGCCGCGAAGCGGCCAGCCGCGCCGCTAAGCGGCCACGATAGGTGCGCAGCGCGCACCTATCGTTCCCCGTCCGGTCTCGTGGCCGGACGAACCGGATGAACGGCACGCGGCGTGCCGTTCGTCGGTAGTCGGCGGCGCTGTCGCGCCGCGGCTTCTTCTGTTTCCCCCGCCTTTACCGGCGCCGCGTGTGCCGAGCGCGCATGTCACGCGTCATGCCGACCGCTGTACGGCAACTGCCGCCACCGCCGCGCCCGTCAATTGAACCGCCGCGCCGGCGAACATCGCCACCCGCAGGCCGGTCGCGCCGCCGTGCATGGCGGCGAACGCCGTGCCGAGCACCGCGATCCCGAGCGTCGCGCCAGTCATCCGCGCGACGTTGACGAGCGCGCTGGCGGTGCCCGAGCGCGCCGCGTCGACGGCGCCGACCGCAACGGTCATCAACGGGCCCGTCGCGATTCCCATCCCCAGCCCCGTCAACGCGAGGCCGATTTCTGCGCCGAACAGGCTCGACGCGTCCGCCGACGCGCCGATCGCGGTGAGCCCGCTTGCGATCACCGCGACACCGCCGGCCGTCGTCGCGCGCGCCGATGCGCTCGGAAAGCGGCCCCGACCACGGCGATACGACGACGAACACGAGCGCCATCGGCAACAGCGCAAGGCCCGCGCCGGTCGAATCGAGGCGGCCGACGCTCTGCCACGTCAGCGGCAGCAGAAACAGCACGCCGTACATCCCGAACGTCATGCCGGTGGTCGCGGCGATCGCGCCGCGAAACGCACTGATCAGGAAAATATCGAGCGGCACCAGGGCGGCTTCGCCGTGGCGGCGCTCGATCGCCACGAACGCGACGAACGACGCAACCGCGATGCAGCCGGCGATCGCACAGGCGGCCGGCGCTTCGCGGAACACGATCGCCGCATACGCGAGCGCGCCGAGCGCGAGGGCGCCCGCGACTTGCGCGGCGCCGTCGAAATGCCGGCCGTGCGGATCGGACGACTCGGGCACGGCCGGGATCGCGAGCAGCATCGCGGCGATGCTCAGCGGCACGACGACGAAAAAGATGCTGCGCCAGCCGAAGTGCCGGATCAACACGCCACCGAGCGTCGGGCCGATCGCCATCGCGACGCCATTGCATGCGGCCCAGATGCCGAGCGCTCGACCGCGTTCGACCGGGTCGCGCCACACGACGCGCACGATCGCAAGCGATGCCGGCAGCAACAACGCGGCGCCGACGCCGGCCAGCGCGCGTGCGGCGATCAGCACCGACACCGACGGCGCCAGCGCGCACAGCAGCGACGCGATCGTGAAGATCGTCGTGCCGGCCATGAAGATGCGGCGGCGCCCGTACAGGTCGGCGAGCAGGCCACCCGTCAGCAGCAGCACCGCGTACGTGAGGTTGTAGCTGTCGACGACCCACTGCAATGCGCCGACACCGGCATGGAAATAGGCGCCGATCGCGCGCGTCGCGAGATTGACGACGGCCGTATCGACCTGGGCGACGAGCACGGCGATGCATAGCGTGAGCAGCGTCACGCCGCGGCGTTTGGGGGCGTGGTCGGCGAGTGCGGCGGTATCGGTCATGGCGGCGTTCCTCGGCAGGCGATCGTTCAACCTTGAGCGCGGCCCGCTGCCAGCGTCATGTCAGCAGGCGAGGGCACCACGCGATGCAAGCGCCATGCCCGCACCTGCGCATACGCTCCGGTCGCCACTCGCGTTCAGGATCGCGGGTGCGTCAACGGCCTGCGTCTACCCTCATCCGGTCGCATACCACGACGAGCGTTTTCATCGGCATGGTTGTCCGCGTACTCAGGCAAGATAATCGCCGAGCCCATCGGTTTTGATGAACACCGATGCGCGATTGCCGTCGGACGCGCAATCGTGCTTCAGCGAATGCGTCGATGTTTCCGAGCGTGACCGGCTCGATCGCGCGCAACGACTCCGTGGCGACGATTTCGCCGTACGCGGCCGATTGCATGCATGACACCGCGTACACCACCGGCGCCGATACCGGATCGATTGCGTCGCGCCTCGCCATTGGCTTAAGATCGTCGCGAGATCATCCCACGCCTTCAGCGTCAATGAAAAAGAGCATAAGCCTGCGGGTCGCCGTCATCGCTTCGGCCGTTGCCGTGTACAGCGTCTACATGCACGTCCAGCAGTTGATCAGCGGCTGCATGTGGGTCAGGGGCCATCAGCGCTGCAGTTTCGAAAACAGCACGAATTTCGAGGGCTGGATGGATCTGGACCTGATGATCACCTGTTGCTGGGTCGCCGCGGCGGTGGTCGGGTGGATTTCCGTTGCGCAGGGCGCGAAGAAGCCGGGTTAGCGACGTCATGCACGTGCTGCTCGATCAAGCAGGCTCGACATCCCGCTCGACCGGATCGAATCTGTCAATTCGTGACAACGCGCATGGGCTCGCGAGCGAAGCCGGCGCGCTCGACGCATTCGGGCCCGAAACGAACGCCTGATTCCGCGGCCGTCGGGCGACATCGTGGCGATCTTCGGCGACAGGCGTCGCATCGCGCACTGCGCGAGGGGAGGTTCACGTGCAATTTCCGACAGGATCGGTGGTCGCGCTCAGCTCGGCCGCGGCGACGATGTTCTCGATGGGCATGCTGTTTCTCGGCTACTGGGGATTGCACGAGGCGCTGCCCTGGCGATTCGGCGACTTCGTCGTGATCGTGCCCGCGCTGGCGGGTTTCGCGTGCCTCGCCAGCGTGCCGTTTCTCGCAACATCGCCGATGAAAACGTCCGACGACGAGTCGCGAATGTTCGTCGCGCGACGCGTGTTTCTGTGCGGCGCGGGTGCGGTGTGGTGTGCGATCGTCGCGTCGCTGTTCGTGTGAGAACGGGGTGACGCGACGGCTCTCGGCACAGCCCGGCGAGCGCCTCCCGAAACGTCTTACGTGAGGCCGGAACGCAGGGTTTTCACGCCGCCATGACCGCGTTGCTTTCCCCCATTGCGTGCACTAGATTCGAAGCGTTCGTTTGTTTCAGAGCGCGAGGTGGAGCCATGACGCCGTGGGAGATTCAGGGTACCGAAATGATCAGTTGCAATTGCTCATACGGTTGCCCTTGCCAGTTCAATGCGCTGCCGACCAACGGCAACTGCGAAGCGATGGGGGCGATTTCGATCGACAGCGGACATTACGGCGACGTGGTGCTCGACGGCGTCAGGATCGCGGTGGTGTTCCAGTGGCCGGGCGCCGTTCACGAAGGCCACGGCAAGTGCCAGCCGGTCGTCGACGAGCGCGCCAGTCCGGCGCAGCGCGACGCCGTGTTGAAGATCATGACCGGTCAGGATACCGATCCATTCGCGACGATGTTTTCCGTGTATGCGTCGACGCTCGAGCACGCGTTCGAGCCGATCTTCACGAAGATCGATTTCGACGTCGATGTCGATGCGCGGCGCGGCCGGATCCACGTGGACGGTGTGTTCGACGCGGCCGGCGAACCCATCCGCAATCCGGTGACCGGTGACGAGCACCGCGTGCGGATCGACCTGCCGCACGGTTTCGAATACGAGCTGGCCGAGATCGGTTCGGGCACGGGGCGCTCGCAGGGCAACATCGCGCTGAATCTCGACGGAACCTATGCGCAATTCGCGCGGCTGCATCTGAACAACCACGGGCTGGTTCGGCATCGCGCCGCGGCATGACGCCGGTCGATACCTGGCTCGCGCGCGAGCGAGTCGTCACGCTGCTCGGCATGGCCGCGCTCGTCGGCCTGTGCTGGTTCTATCTGTGGACGGGTGCGGGAACCGGCATGTCGGCGCGGGAGATGACGGCCGTCGCGCTGTTTCCGCATCGGCTGGCGGACGGCATGGGCAGCATGGATCCGTCGCTGCCGACCGTGATCGCGATGTGGTGGGTGATGATGATCGCGATGATGACACCCGGCGCCGCGCCGCTCGTGATGCTGTACCGGCGCGTGCTGCGGCAGCAAGGCGACGGGGCGGCGGGATCGGCGTTCACGTCCGTGGCGCTGCTGGCCGGCTATCTGACGACGTGGCTGGCGTTCTCGATCGGCGCAGCGCTGCTTCAGGCGCTGCTGCAGCCGGCCGGCGTGATCTCCGCGATGATGCTGTGGTCGAAGAGCTCGCTCCTTTCCGCCATCGTGCTGGCGCTGGCCGGGCTCTATCAATTCTCCCCGCTGAAACGCGCGTGTCTGCGGCAATGCCGCGCGCCCGCTGCGTTCCTGGTCGCGCACTGGCGCCCGGGCGTTGCCGGCAGTTTCCTGCTGGGCGCGCGGCATGGTGCGGTTTGCGTGGGCTGCTGCTGGCTGCTGATGGCGCTGCTGTTCGTCGGCGGCGTGATGAACGTCGTGTGGATCGTCGCGTTGTCGCTGTTCGTGTTCGTGGAAAAGGTCCTGCCCGGCGGCGATCGTATCGGCCGTGTGCTGGGTGTCGTGCTGATCGCGTGGGCCGGTGTGACGTTGATCGTGTGAGGTGCGGCGCGTGCACGGAGCGACGCCGTCGGTTTTTCTCTGCACGTGCTACGTAACCGAGGGCCAGCGCAGCGCCGATTTCCGGCATGGTCGCCCGTATCGTCGGTGCCACACCGGCGACCGTGGTCAACGGTCCCGGAGCCGCCGCGGGCGGCGGGGCGGTCCGCGCCCGTTCATTTCCTGACGATATCGGCCCTTGCCGCGGGCCGTGCCAGCCCGCGCGCCGGCAGCGGCGTCGACATCACGATCGACGTGCGCGTTTCGCCGTACAGGTTGATGCGTTCGATCAACTGTTCGAGATGGGCCATGCTGACGGCGACGAACCGCATCACATACGAATCCGCGCCCGTCACGTGATGGCATTCGACGACTTCGGGAATCGTCTCCAGCAGCTTGAGGAACTTCGCTTTCGCCGGTTGCGGCACCGTAATGCCGATCAGCGCGTTCACCGGATAGCCGGCCGCGGACGGATTGATCCGGGCCGTGTAGCCTTCGACCACGCCGGCTGCTTCAAGACGCTTCACGCGCTCCGTCACCGCCGGCACCGACAGGTGAACCTGGCGCGCGAGCTCCGTATAGCTGATGCGCCCGTTGTCCTGCAACAGCGCCAGTATCTTCCAGTCCAGATCGTCCATCGCGGCGGGCGTTTTTAAGGTAGAGCCGCCATTTTTCCTTAAAAACCCCATTCAGCGACGGCGGGACTTTCCCTACGATGCCTGTTCGATCCACCGGATGTCGCAAGGAGCAGGCGATGCTGTTCATCAAATCCGTCGTGATGGGGCTGTCGATCGCGGTGCCGGTCGGCCCGATCGGCATGCTGTGCATTCAGCGCAGCCTGAGCCGCGGTTTCCAGGCGGGATTCGCGACGGGCATCGGCGCCGCGTGCGCCGACGCGATTTACGGCCTGCTCGGCGCGCTGGGCGTCGCGGGCATCGTCACCGCATTTCCGATGCTGACCGTCGGCCTGAAAATCGGCGGCGGCGCGTTTCTCGTGTGGCTCGCGTGGACCATCGCGCGCCAGGCGCCGGCCGCACCGGCCGGGCCACGCGACTTGCCGCGGACGACCGTCCTGCGCGATTTCCTGACGACGTTCGGCCTCACGCTGTCGAACCCGATGACGATCGTGTCGTTCGTCGGGATCTTCGCGGCGCTCGGCCCGCTGCCGGGTGCACGGGCAGGCGCGATGTGGGCGACGGTGGCGTGGATGGTCGCCGGCGTGTTCGTCGGCTCGGCCACGTGGTGGCTGTGCCTGAGCAGCGCGACCGCCGCGCTGCGCACGAAGCTGTCGTTCGCGTTCATGCACGGGCTGTCGCGCGCGTCGGCGGCCGTCGTCGCGGTATTCGGCGCGATCCAGCTCGCCGCGGGCGTGCGCGGGCTGATCTAGGTGCACGGCGCGGCGCGGGGTGACCGGCTCGCGTCACCCGCCAGATTTGCCGCATTCGATCCGGGGAGCCGGCGATCCCGCCGATGCCGATGTCGTCCTTGTGTGCTTGCCCGTCGATCGCCGGCTCAATTCGATCCGTGCGGATTCAAGTGCGCGTGCACGAAGCGCGCGATTTCCTGGCTCAGCTCGATGTCCTCCGGCGCGCCCATGAACCCGCCGTGCGGCATGCCCTCGAACACGTGCAGCTCCGTCGGCACATGCGCGCGCCGCAACGCGCGATGCAGGCGCACCGCGTTCGACAGGAACAGGTCGCGCGTGCCGCTCTGGATGAAGGTCGGCGGGAAGCCGGCGGCGAAATCGCCGAAGAGCGGCGACAGGTACGGATGCGCGAGATCGGCGCCGTTCGCGTAGAGCAGGTTGTTCGCCATCAGCGGCGCCGGCAGCACGACATCGACGAGCCGGTTGGTCTCGAAGCTGTCGCCGGATTCGGTCAGGTCGGCTTCCGGCGACAGCAGCACGAGCGCGGCAGGCAGCGGCAAGCCTTCGTCGCGGGCACGCAGCACCATCGCGGCGGCGAGATTGCCGCCGGCGGAGCGGCCGCCGATGACGACGTTTTCCGGTGCGTGACGCGCCAGCACGTAAGCATAGGCGGCGATGCAATCGTCGAGCGCGGCCGGATACGGGTGTTCCGGCGGCATCCGGTAGTCGACGCCGTAGCAGCGGATGCCGAGCCGGTCGGCCTGCATCTGCGCGCCGGCGCGGCACGCGGCGCCGCCGCCGACGACCAGCGCGCCGCCATGCAGATCGATGTAGGCGCAGGCGCCGGAAGCCGCGGCGTCGGGTGTCGCGACATGCACGTCCGCATCGCCGACGCGGATCGTCTCGACGCTCGAGCGCAAATAGCCGGCGAGTTGCTCGACCGCGGCCGTGTAATGCGCGTCGGCACCGGCCTTCACGCGCATCCATGCGTCGATGTCGTCCGGCGCCGGCATCACGTGCAACGCATTCAGCGGCACCCCGTCGTCGCCGGTCACGCGTTGCAGCGCGGCGCGTGCTTCGTCGCTGATCGAGGTCGGGAAGGGCACGACACGGCTCGGCAGCACGACGCCGTCGGGTTTGTCTTTCATTGCTTGGATTCCGTTCGGTACGTCAGGCGGCCGAAGGCCAGTGGCGCAGCATCACGTCGAGCGCATCGAGGCTGCGTGCCCACGACACGTCCGAATCCGGCGCGCTGTGCGAGAAGCCGCCGGCGCTTTCGAGCGTCACGTAGCCCATGAAGAAACCGCCGAGCAGGCGGATCGCATGCGCCTGTTCGCTATCGGGCAAGCCGTAGCTGCGCAGCACCGCCGCCGTCATCCTGACGAGTTGCCCGCCCGCGCTTGCGGTGGCGCGCCCGCCGCTCACCGGATGGCGCGCGGCCGCGAAGCGGCCCGGATGCGCACGTGCGTAGTCGCGATAGACGTTGGCGAGCGCGACCAGCGCGTCCTTGCCGGTGCGGCCGGCCAGCGCGTCGGCGGCGCGCTCGGCCAGCTCCTGCAGCGCGAACAGCGCGATCCGGCTCTTGAGATCGTCGAAGCTCGCGACATGGGAATACAGGCTCGCCAGCTTGACGTCGAAATGCCGCGCGAGCGCTGCGCCGGTGAGTTGCTCGAAGCCGGTTTCATCGGCGAGCTGCGCGCCGGCTTCGACGAGCTTGTCCACGGTAATGCCGGCACGCGCCATGACGAATGCTATGCAGGTTAGTCAAAGAACTAATTCTATTAGCTTTTGCCGCGCTGTCAATTTTCCGCGCGTGCCGGTGTGGTGCGTCGCTCCAGTGCGTGGGGCCGTCAGAACGTATAGCTGACCTTGCCGAACGCGGTGCGCCCGAGTGTGTTGTAGCCGTACGCGGTCATATATTGCCGGTCGAACAGGTTCGACAGCGACGCCGACACCGTCAGGTGCGAATTGATCCGGTACGACGCGCGCAGGCTCACCGTCAGGTACGACGCCAGATACTGCCGGTTGGCCGGGTCGTCGAACGTCGAGCCGCCGTACAGCAGCGACGCGCCTGTGCTCAGCGCGTGCAGCTTCAGTTCGTCCCACGTGTGGTCGACGTTCAGGCTGACCGTCTGGCGCGGCCGGCGGCTGAGCCAGGTCTGGTTGGTCTCGTCCTGCGGATTCAGGATGCCGACCGCGACGCTCACCGGCGTCGAGCGGCCGATCGTTCCCTTGTACGACAGGTCGATGCCCCGAATGTGCGAACGGCCGATGTTCATCGGCGAGAACGTCGCCGGGTTGTACGCGATCAGGTTGTTGACGCGCGTGTCGTAGATCGCCGCGGTGAACATGCCGTACGCCGTGTTCGCGTCGAGCGCGGCCTCGACCGACGTGCTGCGTTCCGGGCTGAGGCTCGGATTGCCGTAGCCGGGGTAGTACAGGTCGTTGAACGTCGGCAGGCGGAACGCGTTGCCGTACGACACGCGCGCCGTGTAGACCGGCGTGATCGCCCACGACAGCGCGGCGTTGCCGGTGTTCACCGCTTGCCCGGCGATGATCTCGTGACGGCCGGCGACGAACATCGTCACGTTGCCGAGCGTCGCCGACTGGTGCAGCGAGAACGCGGAATCGTTGCGCGTCGGCACGCCGCCGGGAATGTCGACCGGCAGGAACGCCTGTTCGCGCGTGAAGTCGTACGCGAGCTTCGATTCGCCCGACAGCGGCAGCCCGAACAGGTGGAAACCGTGCGCCTGATGGGTCAGCGACGTCGACGTGCTGATGCGCTGCGAATTGATCTGGTCCGTCGCGAGGGCCGGGTTGTCCGCGTAGATGAACTGGCGATCGTTCGCATAGCCGAACGACTGGTCGAATTGCGTATCGGGCGTGATGTCGAGATGGAATGCGACGCCGGTCGTCAACTGGTGATCGCGCTCGCGATTCGCGTAGCCGCTGTTGTCGTAGGACAGATCGGAGCGGTGGTACAGCGCGAACGTCGAGATCGACCAGTTGTCGCGCGCATAGCCGAGCCGCGCGTCGAGATCCTGCGCGTGATACGGATTGCGGCCATCTTCGTGGCCGTAGAAGAAAGGCCGCGTCGCATCGATGCCGGCCGTGTTGTAGTCGTGCAGCCCGAGCGAATAGGTGAGCCCGCCGAGCGCGGCCAGCGGCCCGGTCGACGGCACCGTGCCCGACGTGCGGAACTGCGTGTCGAACGTCTTGTTCGAACCGCCGCCGAACGACACGGTGGTCTGGTTCGGCTGGTCGGCGGCGCGGCGCGTGAAGAGCTGCACGACGCCGCCCATCGCGTTGTTGCCGAACGATGCGGCGGCCGGGCCGGAGATTACCTCGACGCGCTCGAACGCTTCGGTCGGCAGGTCGGCCCACGGCGCGATGCCGGTGGTCGGCGAGCCGATCCGGATGCCGTCGATGAACACCGCGACCTGGCTCGCCGACGAGCCGCGGATGCTGACCGACGCGGACGAGCCGGGCCCGCCGTTTTGCGAGACGGTCACGCCCGGCAGCGTCGCGAGCGCCTGCGTGATGCTCGGGTCGGCCGGCGACAGCCGGTCGAGATCCTCGCGCGTGAGCACCTGCGTCGACGCATAGCGCCGGTCGAACGATTCGGGCAGGTGCCGCGTGTCGGTCACGCTGATCGCGGGCAGGTCCGCGGCTGACGCCGGTGCCGCGGGCTGCGCAGGCGCCGCGTCGCCGGCCGCATGGGCGAGCGGGGAAAGCAGCGCGGTGGCGGCGGACGTGGCAAGCAGGTGACGAAGGTTCATGAGACAGCGGGACAAAGCGTGTGACGTGTACGGCGATCGTGAGCCGGGGGCCGGCAGGGGATGCATGCCGACGGCGCGTCGGGGCGACGCTTCCGGCCGGGAAGCGGATTCGGGAACGATGGACATCTGACGGATCCTGAGGTCGGGTCGTCCATGCAACGGGCGGCCGCCAACGGCGGTGCTTGCACATCGGGACACCCCGCCCGGTGCGGCTGCTGGACCTCGGGTCGATGGCAGGTCTCCTGGCTCGCGGGTCGCCATCCGTGCGGGCCTTCCCGGTTTCCCAGTGGCATGCGGTGGCACGGATTCGCCGCTCACAGTTGCGGGGGCAGCCGCAGATTCGAGACGTCGCCTCGCCTGCGTTCCCTTTTGATCCCATCCCTGGGAACCATCAGCGCGCAAGGGTAATGGCGCGCGGTCGGGCACGTCAATCGTCCGGGCGCGCGGATGCGAAAAAACGTCATTACCCGGTGTCGGCTTTCCGGATGCTTGCGTTCGAGGTGCCCGGGCGGCGTTTCAGGTCTGAAGAAATGGTCGGGTTCCAACGCATGCCGTCGCGCCCGGGCGGCGGCGATCGCGCGCGTATTCATGAAGACGCCTTCAGACCGACTTCGGGACGACGACGTAATCAGTCCGCGGCGCGAAACCTGGCGCGACGTGGAGGCGGGGCGGTGCGCGCATGACAGGATCTTCATGCGCGCCGTGACGCTCAGGCCGGTGCCGACACCAGCGCGCAGAAGTTCTCGAGATCGACGTTGCCGCCGCTGATCACCACGCCGACGCGCTTGCCCTGCAGCGCGTCCTTCATCCGTCGCACCGCGGCGAACGCCAGGCAGCCGGTCGGCTCGACGACGAGCTTCATGCGCGTGGCGAAGAAGCGCATGCAGTCGACCAGTTCCGCATCCGTCGCGGTCAGGATGTCGTCGACGTCGCGGCGCAGGATCGGGAACGTGAGGTTGCCGACGTGCTGCGTCTGCGCGCCGTCGGCGATCGTGCGCGGCGTGTCGATGTGCACGATCGTGCCGGACCGGAACGATTGCTGCGCGTCGTTGCCGGCTTCGGGCTCGACGCCGTACAGCTTCGCTTGCGCCGACAGCGCGCGCGTGGCGAGCGAGGTGCCCGACAGCAGCCCGCCGCCGCCGAGCGGCGTGAACACCGCGTCGAGCGGGCCGACTTCGTCGAACAGTTCCTTGGCCGCGGTACCCTGGCCGGCGATCACGTCCGGGTGATCGTAGGGCGGAACCAGCGTGAGCCCGTGCTTTTCCGCGAGCTCGCGCCCGATCTGCTCGCGATCCTCGGTGTAGCGGTCGTAGGTCACGACGTTGCCGCCGTAGCCGCGCGTCGCGGCCATCTTCGCGGCCGGCGCGTCCTGCGGCATCACGATCGTCGCGGGAATGCCGAGGATGCGCGCCGACAGCGCGATCGCCTGCGCATGGTTGCCCGACGAGAACGCGACGACGCCGTGGCGGCGCTGTTCCGCGTCGAAGCGCGACAGCGCGTTGAACGCGCCGCGGAACTTGAACGCGCCCATGCGCTGCAGGTTCTCGCACTTGAAGAACACCTGCGCGCCGAGCGCGTCGTCGATCGTCCGCGACGTCATCACCGGCGTGCGGTGCGCATGGCCTTCGAGCCGGGCCGCGGCGGCGGCGACGTCGTCGTACGTGGGGAGAGTCGGAGAATTCATGGTCGCTCGGGGTCGAAAAAGTCAGTCAATTGGAATGCGGGGCGCGCCGCGTCACTTCGCATCGTTGTAGACGGTGGCGCGCGACACGCCGAGATGCTGCGACACGATTTCCATCGCGCGGCGCACCTCGAGGAAGCCGTCCGCCTTCAGCGTGTGCATCAGCTCGCGGCGCTGGTCGGTCTTCAGCTCGCGCGGCGTCGTCGCGAGGCGTGTCGCGAAGGCGTCGATGCGCTGCCGGATCGCGTCCGCGCCGGCCGGGTCGAGCGTTTCGACGACGGCTTCGCCGTCCGTGCGGCAGAACTGGCTCAGCATGCCCTGGAAGCCGCGGAACAGCGTGACGTCGGCATTCAGGCACAGCGCGGCCACGTAGCGCCCGGTCGAATCCTTGATGCCGATCGACGTGCTTTTCGCAGTGCGGCCGTCGGCGAAGCGGTTCGGATAGTTCGCGAGCACCTGCGGGAAATCGTCGTCGGCGATGCGCGCGAGGCCGAGTTCGGTCGCCGGGTCGCCGACCGCGCGCCCGGACAGGTTGTTGTGAATCGCGAGGATCGCGTGCTCGGGCGTGCGCAGGTCGTGCACGACGACCTCGGTGAACGGCGCGAACATCTCGCCGAGCCCTTCGGCGATGCGCTGCACCTGCTCGATCAGCGATGCCTGCTCCGACAGCAGCGGTTTGCGGTTCGTGCTCATGCGTGCTCCTGCGGGGCGGGCGCGTCCGTCGTCTCGGGGCGCGTGATGTTGGCCAGCAGCGGGCGCGCGATCCGGACGTAGTCGGCCGTGTCGAGCACGACCGAGCGGTCGAGGCGGCCCGCGTTGAACGCGATCTCGGCGTTGCGCTCGACCAGCGCCGGATCGACGACGAGCGTCACGTTCGCATCGAATACGAACGGCGGCACGGCGCCCATCACGCAGCGCGTGACGGCGGCCGCGAGGTCGGGCGAGGCGAGCGTCGCCTTGCGCCGGCCGACCGCATCGGCGACCTTGCGGAAGTCGATCTTCAGGTGGCCGGGAATCACCGCGAGCGCGGTGGCGTCGCCGCCGTCCTTGAACGTGCAGAGCATCGCCTTCGCGCCCTGTTCGGGGCGCGTGCCGCGCAGCGCGGCGATCGCGTCGGATTTGCCTTCCGCCGGATGCTCGAGCACGCGGAAACGCGCGCCGGCGGTAGTCAGCAGGTCGCAAAGCGTGTCGAAAACGGGAGAGTCGTTCATGGCGCTCCGGGAGGCAGGCAGAGGCGCAGACGCGCGTGAATCAAAGAATTGTCCAAGTATAGACGTTTTGTCGCAGCCATGACAAAGGGGAGAGCAGTCGTCGCTGTCCGGCCTTGCCCGCGCGGCCCGTTCTCCAGCAGCCGAAAGGAGATTTCATATCGCGGAATTCGCATCGGCTTCCCGCCGCGGCGTTTTACCGCCGCTTGAAACCGTGTTTTGCATCGCAAAAACGCGTGGCTATCTCATTGAAAAACAACAAAAATTTATATCTTATGTCTTATATAAGACTTGACCGAAATGTTGCCGGGCGGGATTACTATTGAGTCCATGCAGTTCGCTTCGTCACACGCGGCGGGCACGCTGAACTCTTTACTCAAATGCGCTTCGTTCCCAGGAGATAGACATGTCCCAATATCAAGACGACATCAAGGCAGTGGCTGGCTTGAAGGAAAACCACGGCAGCGCGTGGAACGCCATCAGCCCCGAGTATGCGGCCCGCATGCGTGCCCAGAACAAGTTCAAGACCGGCCTGGACATCGCGAAGTACACCGCGAAGATCATGCGCGCCGACATGGCCGCGTACGACGCCGATCCGTCCAAGTACACGCAGTCGCTGGGTTGCTGGCACGGCTTCATCGGCCAGCAGAAGATGATCTCGATCAAGAAGCACTTCAACAGCACCGAACGCCGCTACCTGTATCTGTCGGGCTGGATGGTCGCCGCGCTGCGCTCGGAGTTCGGCCCGCTGCCGGACCAGTCGATGCACGAAAAGACCTCGGTCAGCGCGCTGATCCGCGAGCTGTACACGTTCCTGCGCCAGGCCGACGCCCGTGAGCTGGGCGGCCTGTTCCGCGAGCTGGATGCGGCGAAGGACCCGGCTGCCAAGGCCGCGATCCAGGAAAAGATCGACAACCACGTCACGCACGTCGTGCCGATCATCGCCGACATCGACGCGGGCTTCGGCAACGCGGAGGCGACCTACCTGCTGGCCAAGCAGTTCATCGAAGCGGGTGCGTGCTGCATCCAGATCGAGAACCAGGTGTCGGACGAGAAGCAGTGCGGCCATCAGGACGGCAAGGTCACGGTGCTGCACGAGGACTTCCTCGCGAAGATCCGCGCGATTCGCTACGCGTTCCTGGAGCTGGGCGTGGACGACGGCATCATCGTCGCGCGTACCGATTCGCTGGGCGCCGGCCTGACCAAGCAGATCGCCGTGACGAACCAGCCGGGCGACCTGGGCGATCAATACAACTCGTTCCTCGACTGCGAGGAGCTGTCGGCCGATCAGCTGGGCAACGGTGACGTCGTCATCAAGCGCGACGGCAAGCTGCTGCGTCCGAAGCGCCTGCCGAGCAACCTGTTCCAGTTCCGCGCCGGCACGGGCGAAGCGCGTTGCGTGCTCGACTGCATCACGTCGCTGCAGAACGGCGCCGACCTGCTGTGGATCGAAACCGAAAAGCCGCATATCGCGCAGATCGGCGGCATGGTCAGCGAGATCCGCAAGGTGATCCCGAACGCGAAGCTGGTGTACAACAACAGCCCGTCGTTCAACTGGACGCTGAATTTCCGTCAGCAGGCCTACGACGCGATGAAGGCCGAAGGCAAGGACGTGTCGGCTTACGACCGTGCGCAACTGATGAGCGTCGAATACGACGACACCGAACTGGCCAAGCTCGCCGACGAGAAGATCCGTACGTTCCAGGCCGATGCATCGCGTGAAGCAGGCATCTTCCACCATCTGATCACGCTGCCGACGTACCACACGGCCGCGCTGTCGACCGACAACCTGGCCAAGGAATACTTCGGCGACCAGGGCATGCTCGGCTACGTGGCCGGCGTGCAGCGCAAGGAAATCCGTCAGGGCATCGCGTGCGTGAAGCACCAGAACATGTCCGGTTCGGACATCGGCGACGATCACAAGGAATACTTCAGCGGCGAAGCGGCGCTGAAGGCAGCGGGCAAGGACAACACGATGAACCAGTTCGCGTAATCGTCATATCCGCGGCAGAAAGCCAATCCGTGACGGGTTGGCTTTTTTTCATTCGACGCGTGGAGCGCGTGATTGCCCGGCACCTCGTTTCGAGCGGGGGCGTCTATCGCGATTCGAACAGGATGTTTGTGTACGCAACTGATTCAGGGTTTGCCTGAGTAGCGAAAACGCTGATTCGCACGGCGTGTGTTCGCGTTGTTCGTTTGCCCAAGCGGCAGGTTGAAATTGCCGCTCGTGCGAAACCCTTGCAGGGCGGTCATCACACGCGTTTCGTCCCCAAAGGGTGTGCGACGACGCCGTAAAAAGAACCTGCCTGCAACGCGCATGCCGGCGAGCCGGCGCAGCGGGTTTCTTGCTGCAACGCAACGCCCGCCCAATAACGGCGATGGTATGCTGGCCGACATGGAGTTGTATGGCAGGTTGCTTGCATGGCGAAACTCGCGTTCGCACGCTTATATACGAGACATCACCTTCTCTCGCCCGCATCGCGGCATCGACGCGCGCTCCGCTCGCGCGTCCCGTTCTGCTGCGCGCTGCCGCTCCCTGCGCTCCGCACGCATTCCCATCTCGCGGGTTCACCCCGCATCCCCCATCCCCCGCCCAATAATCTGGAGACATCCCCATGTCGCAAAACACTTTGGCCGAAGCAACACATGGCCCGCTGATCGCTCCGCCGGCCTTCGTCAAGCATCGCGAGCTGATCGACTGGGTATCGCGCATCGCGGCGCTCACGGAGCCCGAGCGCGTCGTGTGGTGTGACGGTTCGCAGGAAGAATACGACGCGCTGTGCCAGGCGATGGTCGACCAGGGCACGCTCACGCGCCTGAACCCGGCGAAACGCCCGAACTCGTATCTCGCGCAATCCGATCCGTCTGACGTCGCGCGCGTGGAGGATCGCACGTTCATCTGCGCGGCTTCGCGCGACGACGTCGGCCCGACCAACAACTGGATCGATCCGGCCGAAATGCGCGAGACGCTCAACGGTCTGTTCCGCGGCGCGATGCGCGGCCGCACGCTGTACGTCGTGCCGTTCTCGATGGGCCCGCTCGGCTCGCCGATCGCGCACGTCGGCGTCGAGTTGTCCGACAGCCCGTACGTCGCGGTGAACATGCGGATCATGACGCGCATGGGGCGCGACGTGTACGACGTGCTCGGCGAGGACGGCGATTTCGTGCCATGCGTGCACAGCGTCGGCCATCCGCTCGAAGCCGGCCAGCAGGACGTGCCGTGGCCGTGCAATCCGGTGAAGTACATCGTGCACTTTCCCGAAACGCGCGAGATCTGGAGCTTCGGCTCGGGCTACGGCGGCAATGCGCTGCTCGGCAAGAAGTGCTTCGCACTGCGCATCGCGTCGACGATGGGCCGCGATCAGGGCTGGCTCGCGGAACACATGCTGATCCTCGGCGTGACGTCGCCGGCCGGCAAGAAGTATCACGTCGCGGCCGCGTTCCCGTCCGCGTGCGGCAAGACCAACTTCGCGATGCTGATCCCGCCGCAGGGCTTCGACGGCTGGAAGGTCACGACGATCGGCGACGACATCGCGTGGCTGAAGCCGGGCCGCGACGGCCGCCTGTATGCGATCAACCCGGAAGCCGGTTTCTTCGGCGTGGCGCCGGGTACCGGCGTGAAGACCAACCCGAACGCAATCGCCACGCTGAAGGAAAACGTGATCTTCACGAACGTCGCGCTGACGGAAGACGGCGACGTGTGGTGGGAAGGGCTGACCGACACGCCGCCCGCGAAGCTGACCGACTGGCAGGGCAATCCGTGGACGCCCGAGATTGGCAAGGAAACCGGCCGCAAGGCCGCGCATCCGAATTCGCGCTTCACCGCGCCGGCCGCCCAGTGCCCGTCGATCGACGACGACTGGGAAAACCCGGCCGGCGTGCCGATCGACGCGTTCATCTTCGGCGGCCGCCGCTCGACGACGGTGCCGCTCGTCACGGAAGCGCGCGACTGGGTCGAAGGCGTGTACATGGCCGCGACGATGGGCTCCGAGACGACCGCGGCAGCCGTTGGCGAGCAGGGCGTCGTGCGCCGCGATCCGTTCGCGATGCTGCCGTTCTGCGGCTACAACGTCAGCGATTATTTCGCGCACTGGCTCAAACTCGGCCGGCAGCTCGAAGCCGCCGGCGCGACGCTGCCGAAGATCTATTGCGTGAACTGGTTCCGCAAGGATGCGAACGGCAAGTTCGTGTGGCCGGGCTTCGGCGAGAACATGCGCGTGCTGAAGTGGATGCTCGATCGTCTCGAAGGCACGGGCGGTGGCGGCGAGCATGCGTTCGGCGTGTCGCCTGCGTATGAGGACCTGCACTGGGACGGCCTCGATTTCACGCGCGAGCAATTCGATGCGGTGACGTCGATGAACGCGGACGAATGGCGCGAGGAACTGAAGCTGCACGCGGCGCTGTTCGACATGCTGAAGCTGCGCTTGCCCGCCGAGATGACCGACACGATGAAGAGGATCGAGCAGCGTATCGGCGGCTGACGAGCAGCATCGACGTCACCGCTCTGGAAGCGGTATGAACGCCCCGGGCCACCGTCGCTTGGCCCGGGGCGTCGTCGTTTCACGCGATCGACCGGTTGTCAGCCGAGATCGAGCGCGTTCGTCAGATCGCCCGGCGGCGTCGCGCCACGCGCGGCGAACGCGTTGTCGCGCCGGACCACGCCGTCGAGCGGCGCGAGGCCGTGCACGCGGCTGATGAAGCGCAGGATCGAGTTCGTGTCGTACAGCGTGTGATCGACGAAGCCCTTTTTCGCGAACGGCGAGATCACGAGCGCCGGGATCCGCGAGCCGGGGCCCCAGCGATCGCCGACCGGCGGCGCGACGTGATCCCACCAGCCGCCGTTCTCGTCGTGCGTCATCACGATCACGGTGTGTTCCCATTGCGGCCCGCGCCGGATATGGTCGATCACGGTCGCGATGTGTCGGTCGCCCGATTCGATGTCCGCATAGCCCGCGTGCATGTTCAGGTTGCCCTGCGGCTTGTAGAACGTGACGGCCGGCAGGCGCCCCGCGTCGATGTCGGCGATGAAGTGGTTGGTCGACGGTTCGTCGCCGAGCCCCGCGTCGCGCAAATGCTTGCGGCGGGCTTCGGTGCCGGGCGCGTAGTTCGCGAAGTAGTTGAACGGCTGGTGGTGGTACTGGAAGTCGGGCACCGTGCCGGTGTCGCGATGGTCGAGCGCGTACTGCCACGCGCCGCTGTACCACGCCCAGTCGATGTTCTTCTCCGACAGGCGGTCGCCGATCGTCGCATAGCCCTGCGGCGGCATCACGCGATGGTCGGCCGGATCCGCATACGCGGCGTTGCCCGGATCGGGCGGCGGCACGTAGCTCGGCTGGTACGGCGGCGCCATCGTGTTCACGCCGTACCCGTCCGGCGTCAGCGGGCCGTCGACCGCGAACTTCGGCGGGCCGTCGAGCGCGGACGCGGGCGAATCGTCGGCGAGCTTCAGGCGCGTGCCGGCCGGATCGTCGCCTTCGACCTTCGACAACAGCTTCGCCGCATGCGGATGCTTGTGCGCGTCCGGATACAGCGGCGGCTGCGCGGAGATCAGGAACATGTGGTTCATCCACGAGCCGCCGAAGGCCGCCATGAAGAAGTTGTCGCACAGCGTGTATTGCCGTGCGAGATTCCACAGCCGCAGCGTGTCGGCCGAATTGCGGTAATGACCCATCACGAGGCCGCCCGAATCGGCCCACGCGGCGAACTGGTTGTTGCGCCCGCCCGCGATCTGCATCTGGTTCTGGTAGAAGCGATGCCACAGGTCGCGCGTGATCACGCCGTTCGGCAGCGGCTGGCCCTGCGCGTCGGTAATCCGGAACGGCGCGTTCGGCAGCTTGTCGATGTCGCGCTCGGCGATCGAGTAGCGCTTGCCGTCCACCTCCTGCGCCTGCGGCACGAGCCCGCCCCAGATCTTCGGCAGCACCGGCAGCGGCGTCTTGCCGTCGCGATCGAGCTGTTGCGCGTGCTCGGGGCGCACTTCGCTCAGCGGGTAGCGCACGCCGGGGAAATCGCCGTACAGGTTCGCGAAGCTGCGGTTTTCCGCATAGATCACGACGATGTGGCGCACGCGCTGGCGCAACGCTTCGTCGATGCGCAGGTCGGCGGCCGAACGCGGCGCGTTGCCCGCGGTGGTTTCGCAGCCGGCGAGCGCGACACCGGCGCCGATCGCGGCGAGGCCGCCGAGCACACGGCGGCGGTCGGGATCGGCGGGAAGGTCGTCGGGGCGATCGGGGGTGTCGTTCACGTCGTGGGCTCCTCGGGTGGGCGGGTGGGTGTGGTCGTTCGATGCGCGCCGGCATCGCGCGGACTGACGCGACGCAGGGCGAAAAAATGCAACGGCCGGCATCGTGCGAGGCGGCGCACTGCGGCTGTCACGAAAATGTCATGCACGCGACTATAACGCGGCAAGGGGGCGGATGAAAGCCGTTCGTCTGACGATTCGACGCTCGCACGGCGAGCGATGCGCGACGTCCGTGCGCGAACTAGACTTGAACCAGGGGCGGTGCGTCGCGGCGTGCCGCCCGGGCGAGGGCCGCCCGGCGACGCCGGCCGATGGGGTTGCCGAGGCGGGATCGATGCGACGAACGACGCGACACAGCGAGGCGACGATGGCGCGGATGCATGCCGTTTTCGCATGGCTGCCGCGGCCGCATACCGGATGCGCGCGCGTGCCGGCGTGAGCGCACGCCGCGCAACAGGCAGGGCCGGCCCGATGCCATGGACAGGAAATTCGACTACCCGGGATTGCTGATCGCGGCGGGCTTCTTCGTGCTGTTCGCCGCGCAGTTGCTGATGCTGCGCCCGACGTCGGCGCCGATCGCATACAGCGATTTCCACCGGCTCGTCGCGGCGCGGCTCGTCGACGATCTCGAGGTCGGCCCGGCGTCGATCTCGGGCACGCTGAAGATGCCGCAGGCCGGCACGATCCTGCCTGCGTCCGATGCCGCGGTCGTGCGGCAGGCCGGCGCGCCGTGGCGCTTCACGACCAGCCGCGTGACCGACGAGCACCTGATCGACACGCTGACCGCCGCCGGCATCCGCTATCACGGCACGCCCGACACCGGCTGGCTCACATCGCTCGCGTCGTGGCTGCTGCCGCTGATGCTGCTCGTGTTCGTATGGAACATGATGCTGCGCAAGCGCGGCGGGCTGCAGGACTTCACCGGCATGGGCAAGAGCCGCGCGCGCGTGTACGTGCAGCAGGAAACCGGCATCACGTTCGACGACATCGCCGGCATCGACGAAGCGAAGGCCGAACTGCAGCAGCTCGTCGCGTTCCTGCGCAACCCCGACCGCTACCAGCGGCTCGGCGGCAAGATTCCGAAAGGCGTGCTCGTCGTCGGCGCGCCGGGTACGGGCAAGACGCTACTCGCGCGCGCGGTGGCGGGCGAGGCGGCCGTGCCGTTCTTCTCGATCAGCGGCTCGGCGTTCGTCGAGATGTTCGTCGGCGTGGGCGCCGCGCGCGTGCGCGACCTCTTCGAGCAGGCGCAGCAGAAGGCGCCGTGCATCGTGTTCGTCGACGAGCTCGATGCGCTCGGCAAGGTGCGCGGCGTCGGCCCGATGTCGGGCAACGACGAACGCGAACAGACGCTCAACCAGTTGCTGGTCGAGATGGACGGTTTCCAGGCCGGCTCCGGCGTGATCATCATGGCCGCGACGAACCGGCCCGAGATCCTCGATCCTGCACTGCTGAGGCCGGGGCGTTTCGATCGCCACATCGCGATCGACCGGCCGGACGTGAACGGCCGCCGCCAGATCCTCGGCGTGCACGTGAAGCGCGTGAAGCTCGCGGCCGACGTCGATCTCGGCGAGCTCGCGTCGCGCACGCCGGGCTTCGTCGGCGCCGATCTCGCGAACGTCGTCAACGAGGCCGCGCTGCATGCGGCCGAACTCGGCAAGCCGGCAGTCGGCATGGCCGACTTCGACGAGGCGATCGACCGCGCGCTGACGGGCCTCGAGCGCAAGAGCCGCGTGATGAACGAGCAGGAGAAGCTGACCATCGCGTATCACGAAGCCGGCCATGCGCTCGTCGCGGAAAGCCGCGCGCATTGCGACCCGGTGAAGAAGGTGTCGATCATTCCGCGCGGCGTCGCCGCACTCGGCTACACGCAGCAGGTGCCCACCGAGGATCGCTACGTCCTGCGCCGCAGCGAGCTGCTCGACCGGATCGACGCGCTGCTCGGCGGGCGCGTGGCGGAAGAACTCGTGTTCGGCGATGTGTCGACCGGCGCGCAGAACGATCTCGAACGCGCGACCGCGATGGCGCGCCACATGGTCATGCAGTATGGAATGAGCGAGAAGATCGGGCTGGCGACGTTCGACGACGGCGACGCGCGCCAGGGGCTGCCCGGCGCATGGCATGCGGGCGACGGCCGCTGCAGCGAGCATACCGCGCGGATGATCGACGACGAGGTGCGCACGCTGCTGGCCGATGCGCATGCGCGGGTCGCGGCGACGCTCGGCGAACGTCGCGACGCGCTCGAACGCATCGCGCGACGGCTGCTGCAATGCGAGGTGCTCGAACGCGATGTGCTGCAGGCGCTGATCGACGGGCGCATCGAACCGTCGTCGGCCACGTCGGTATTACCCGGCGACGAAACGAGCGCGCGCGGCGGTGCGATCGAAACGGAGCAGGCGTCGGCGGTCGAGCGCGATTTCGTCGCGTACGGCCGGCCGCACGAAACCGATCGATGAAGCCGTCGCGCGTTTTCTTTCCGGTCTTTCCCGCCACGGAGCCGCCGCCATGAGCGACGCGCACGTATCGGTCGAGAGGTATCGTGCTCGCTTGCACGACGACGGGGAGGCGAGTGCGCGTCGGCGCGTCAGGATTCGGTCGCGGCCGCGACTTCGGCCGCTTCGGTGAGCGCTTCGAGAAAGCGCGTGCGCCACCAGTGCACGTCGGTCTTGCGCATGATCGCCATCAGCGCCGCGTGACGCTGGCGGCGCTCTTCGAGCGGCATCGTGAGCGCGCGCTGGATCGCCTGCGCGGTGCCTTGCGTGTCGTACGGATTGACGAGCAGCGCCGACTTCAGTTGTTCGGCCGCACCCGCGAAACGCGACAGCACGAGCACGCCCGGGTCGGCCGCGTCTTGAGCCGCGAGGAACTCTTTCGCGACGAGATTCATCCCGTCGCGCAGCGGCGTGACGAGCGCGACCCGGCTCGCGCGGTAAAGGCCCGGCAGGCGCTTGCGCGCGACGGTGCGGTGAATGTAGCGCATCGGCATCCATTCGAGCTCGCCGTAGTCGCCGTTGATCGCGCCGCACAGGCTGTCCATCTCGCGCCGCAGGTCGTCGTACGCGCCGAGATCCTCGCGGCTCGGCGCGGCGATCTGGATCAGCGTCGCGCGGTCGCGGTTCTCCGGATACTGTTCGAGCAGCTCGCGGAATGCATGCACGCGCTGCGGCAGCCCTTTCGTGTAATCGAGCCGGTCGACGCCGACCAGCAACTGGCGCCGCGAATATTCGTCGCGCATGCGTTCGAACATGTCGAGGCCGTCGCGATCGCGCGCGAGCGACTCGAACTCGTCGACGTTGATGCCGATCGGGAACGCGCCGGCCGATAGCGTGCGGCCGAATGCCCGTAGCCGTCCGTCCGGCAACCGCGCCGCGCCGGCTTCCGCCTCGACGTAATGCTCGAAGTGGAGCAGATCCGATTCGGTCTGGAAGCCGACGAGGTCGTACGCGAACAGCGAGCGCATCAGCCATTCGTGTTCCGGGATCGCGGCCATGATCGGCGGCGGCGGCATCGGAATGTGCAGGAAGAAGCCGATCGGATTCGTGCAGCCCATCGCGCGCAGCTCGGCGGCGAGCGGAATCAGCTGATAGTCGTGCACCCAGATCACGTCGTCGGGCCGCAGCAGTGTGCGCAGCTTGCGCGCGAACAACTGGTTCACTCGCCGGTAGCCGTCGGCGAAGCGTCGGTCGAACTGCGCGAGATCGAGCCGGTAGTGAAACACCGGCCACAGCACGTTGTTCGAGTAGCCGAGGTAGTAAGCGTCGTAGTCCTGCGGATCGAGATCGACCGTCGCGAGCTGAATGCCGCCGACGTTCTGGACCTGCACGTCGTCGCCATGCGTGGGCTGATCGTCGCCGCCGCGTAGCCTGCCGCTCCAGCCGAACCAGACGCCGCCGGTTTCCTGCAGGCTGTCCTTCACGGCGACGGCGAGGCCGCCGGCCGCGGCTTTACGAGGGTCCGCGATGCGATTGGATACGACGACGAGTCGGCTCACCAGCTCTCCTGACGATTGTTGGGGGAAGGTTCGTGCGGCCTAGGCGCGAGAGGCAGACGCCGCCGTCGGCGCGCGGTGCGCGATACGACGGGGCCGCATGGCGATCGGACGGGAGTCAGGGCACGCGATTCGCCGCCCGGTCGAAAAGTGCTTTTTTTAGGATACTCGTCATTCGTGCGTTTTAAAAGTCCGTGTCGACGGACGGGGCGGGCGCCTGCCGCGCGGTATCCATGGCAGCGATACGGTAACGGGCGATGCCCGAGCGGGACCGAAACTTGCGCCGCACGGCGAACGCAGTGTGCGCAAGCCTCCGCGGCGCGTACCGGCCGACGACGCCGCGCTGCCGCGCCGCGTTCCGCTGCGTCGTCTCGTCCATCTGCGCGATCGTGAGATTCCCCTCGAAGCGCGTCGTGTTCGCCCGCAGCGGGCGCCGCGGGCCGTACGAAGGTCAGAACGTGGTGCGCAGTCCGGCCATCACGCTGCGGCCGCCTTGCGGGGCGAAGCCGCGCACGACCGACGTCGCGTAGCGAATCTCCTGGTTCGTCAGGTTGTCGCCGCGCAGGTACGCGAGCCAGTGCGTAGGCCCGACGCGGAACTTGTACGTCAGCATCACGCCGAGCGACGTGTAGCCGTCGGTGGAGAAGTCGTTGTCGGGCACGCGATGCTGCGACCACGCGTGCGTGACTTGCGCACGCGCGCCGAACGGGCCGTAGCCGTAGTCGGCTGCCAGCGTCGCGCGCAGCGGCGCGATGCGCGGCAACGGCTGACCCGTATCGACGTTGCGCGCGTGCGTGTAGTCGGCCGTCAGTTCGAGATCGACGGTATGGCCGCGCCGCGCGAATGCACGCCACTTGCCGTCCAGCTCGATGCCGTAGAACTCGGCGCGCACGCCGCGATAGATCGCCTCGTTGAGCGAGCCGTCGGTGCCGGGCGCGACCGGTTCGCCGTCGTCGTCCACCACGCGGCCGGTGTTGTATTCGGTCAGATAGTTCGAGAAGCGGTTGTAGAACACGCCGACGCTGCCGCGGTTCGGTCCGCTCGCATAGCGCAGCGACAGGTCGGTCGATACGGCCTTTTCCTTCGACGCGTTCGGGTTGCCGATCAGGAACTGGCCGGTCGCATCGTGCGGGCCGTTCGAATACAGCTCGTAGAAAGTCGGCGCGCGTTCGGTGTACGCGACGTTCGCCGCGACCGACCATACGGGCGTCAGCGAGAACAGCGCGCCGGCCGACAGGCTGCCCGCGTTGAAGTCGCGTGGCTGCGCGAGCGCGAATTTCTCCACGCCGGCCGGATCGGGATCGACCTTCACGTGCTCGAAGCGGCCGCCGAAGCTCAACTTCAGCGCCGGAACGACCTGCCATTCCTCGAGGCCGAACAGCGCGACGCTGTTGGTGCGCGTGGACGGCACGAGCATTTCGTCGCCCAGCGCCGAGAACGTGTTCTGGCCGAACTGCACGCCGATCGCGCCTTCGAACGGCCCGATCTTGCGATGGCGCGCCTCGATGCGCGCCTCGTAGCCGCGATTGCGGAAGGTGGTCGCGGTCTCGCCGTTGTCGACTTCCTTGTGGCGATAATCGGTGTAGGCGAAATCGAATTTCAGTTTCGTGAACGGCCCGCTCAGGTTGCGCACCTCGGATGCGAGCGCGAGGCGTTCCTGGCGCATCCGCAGCCGCACGTCGCTCTCCGCGACGGAGCCGTAGTTCGATTCGTAGCCGCTGTACGACAGGCCCGCGAAACCGTCCGCCCACGTGTACGACGCGCCGACCGCACCGCCGTGCACGCGGCCGTCGCTGTTCGGCACGTTGCCTTCCGGCTGCGGCGTGTCGGGGCCGTCGATCGCGCGTTGCTGGCTGCTGCGTGCGTAGCCGGGAATCCGCAGCTTGCTCGTTTCGCGATCGAACGCGTCGACGTGAAACGCGAAGCGGCCGTTGCCGCCTTCGACCTGCGCAGCGCCGGCGCGCACGGAATTCGCGCCGCCATAGCGCGCGTCGAGCGCGCCGGTCACGCCCTGGATCGCTTCGCGCGGAATCCGGTTGTCGATCGTGTTGACCACGCCGCCCACCGCATTGCCGCCGTACAGCAGCGCGGCCGGGCCGCGCACGATCTCGACGCGCTCGATCGACAGCGGATCCTGCGGCACCGCGTGGTCGTACGACAGCGACGACGCGTCATACGCCGCGACGCCGTTCTGCAGCAGCCGGATCCGGTCGCCGTCCATCCCGCGGATGATCGGACGGCCGACCATCGGCCCGTAGGTGGTGGTCGACACGCCGGGCAGCCCGTCGAGCGTTTCGCCGAGCGAATCGGCCTGGCGGCGCGTCAGCGCATCGCCGGAAAGCTGGACGGTCGGTGCGAGCGGTTCGGCGTCGCCGAGCGGGTTCGCGGTCACGAAGATCGGTGCGAGCGGCGACGATGAGGCGGCTGGCGTGCCGGGTGCGGCGGGCGCATCGGTCTGCGCGTGGGCGACGGCGGCGAACAGCATCAGCGACAGGGACGAGAGCGGGCGAAGCGGTAAGCGAGGGAGGTCGCGCATGGTCGGTGAATCGGTCGGAATCGGGATCGGATAACGAGCAATGCGGGTCACGGATAGATACGATATATTGTTGCGTCAGTGACGCGCAGTGACCCGTTGGAACATGGCTCGGCGACGCGCGGCCACCTGACTGGAACGGCCTCAGATGGACGAGCACGCGAAATGATATGTTATATCATGTCAAATTCCAAGCCGGATGACGGGATCTCGTCGGCTTTCCGTTGGAACGGTGAAGGCGCGGCGGGAACAGCGGGCGGCGTGCAATCGGCGGCTCGCGCTTGCGCGTCAAACGACGCCGATCGTGCCGAAGCCGCGTCGACCGCTGCATCCGTTCCAATGCGTTGACGCGTATCAACGCGCTCCGATTCCGAAACCGGATACTGGGTCGCTCATCGACCAGACAGGAGCAACGCATGACCCAGACCATGAAAGCGGCCGTGGTACACGCGTTCGGCGAGCCGTTGCGTATCGAGGAGGTGCCGGTCCCGACGCCGGGGCCCGGCCAGATTCTCGTCAACATCAAGGCGTCGGGCGTCTGCCATACCGATCTGCACGCGGCCGATGGCGACTGGCCCGTCAAGCCGTCGCTGCCGTTCATCCCGGGCCACGAAGGCGTGGGGATCGTCGCGGCGGTCGGCGCGGGCGTCACGCACGTGCGCGAGGGCGACCGCGTCGGCGTGCCGTGGCTCTACACGGCCTGCGGCCATTGCGAGTACTGCTGCACGGGATGGGAAACGCTGTGCCATGGCCAGCAGAACACCGGCTATTCGGTGAACGGCAGCTACGCCGAATACGTGCTGGCCGATCCCGATTACGTCGGCCAGTTGCCCGCGCAGGTGGCATTCGACGAGATCGCGCCGATCCTGTGCGCGGGCGTCACGGTCTACAAGGGCATTCGCGTCACCGATACGCGCCCGGGCCAGTGGCTCGCGATCTCCGGCATCGGCGGCCTCGGGCACGTGGCCGTGCAGTATGCGCGTGCGATGGGCCTGCACGTCGCTGCGATCGACATTTCACCCGACAAGCTCGCGCTGGCGCGGCAACTGGGTGCGCATCTGACGATCGATGCGTCGGTCGACGATCCCGCGAAAGTGATCCAGAAGGAAATTGGCGGCGCGCACGGCGTGCTGGTCACGGCCGTGTCGCGCAGCGCGTTCGCGCAGGCGCTCGGGATGGTCCGGCGCGGCGGTACGGTGGCGCTCAACGGGCTGCCGCCCGGCGATTTCCCGCTGCCGATCTTTTCGACCGTGCTGAACGGCATCACCGTGCGCGGGTCGATCGTCGGTACGCGCCGCGATCTGCAGGAGTCGCTCGATTTCGCGGCGGACGGCCTGGTGCGCGCGCATATCCATCGCGACCGGCTCGGCAACATCAACGACGTGTTCGCGAAGCTGCGGGAAGGGAAGGTCGACGGGCGCATCGTGCTCACCGACATGCATTGATGCCCACGCACGCCGCCGTGCGACGCATCGCGTCGCGGCGGCGTGACGGTCATCCGCGCATCACGGCGCGAAGAACACGTCGGTGCGGTTCGTCAGATTGCCCGCGCTCGTCTGCACGAAGAACGGATGGAACGACGACGACGGCATGACGTCGAGCCCCTGGTAGTCGCCGATGAAGAACCCTTCGGCGTTGGGCGCGAGCTTCATGTCGAACGGGCCGCCGACGCGCCGCTCGTCGGCGAACGTGGCGCCGCCGTCGTGCGAGATCTTGCGCCAGAAGCCGGTCGGCAGCGTCGTCGTGTTGCCGGCCTGCAGGTCGCGGAAGTCGTAGTGCGTGACCATCACCGCACCCGTGTTGTCGACGCGCACCGACGGATTGAACGCGGGGCGGCCGGTCGGCGTGTTCACCTGTCGCGGGGCGCTCCACGTCGCGCCGCCATCCTTCGACGTCGATATCGCGATCTCGTCGTACGTGCCGCCATTGAAGCGGCTGTCCTGCCACACGACGTAGAGCTGGCCCGATGCCGGGTCGATCGCGGGTTCCGGAATGATGTCGCCGGTGCGCACGGGTTCGCCGGTGTTCGGATCCGTGACGCCGACCGTCTGCAGCCCCGCGATGATCCGCGGCTTGGTCCACGTCGCGCCGTCGTCGGTCGACTTGACGAACGCGACCTTGCCGGCCGCCTTGCCGAACGGCGGCTGGATCAGGTCGAAGAAATCGTAGAGCGTGCCGCTCTTCGGATCGACGACGATCTGGTTGCCGATCGTCTGCTGGCGCGACGGCACGTTGACGATGACCTTCGCGGCGCTCCACGTCTTGCCGCCGTCGGTCGTCTTCGAGAACAGCGTGGGCCCGCGGTACGCCTGCGTGTGCAGGTTCGCGTACGGGTTGCCGTTCGGCAGTTCGAGACGGTCCCATACCGCGTATGCGGTGCCGGCCTTCACCGGGTTGGCCGTCACCGATTCCTTGTCGTTGAAGAACTGCGTCGTCGGCTCGTCGTTCGCGATCAGCACGGCCGGGCTGCTCCACGTCTGTCCGCCGTCGGTCGACACCGACGCGCCCACCGCGTTGCCGTTGTTCGACTGGTTGAACGAGATCGACACCGAGTACGCGGTGCCGTCCGGCCCGAACGAGACCCATGGATCGGACGCGCGTTCGTACTTGAGCCCGCCCGGCGCGCAGGCGCTGAACGGCTGCGGCGTGCGCGCCCAGGTCGCGCCGGCGTCGAACGTATAGCCGGCGACGAGCCCGTGGGCGCCGCCGTTCGACCAGCGGTCCTGCTGCCACACGCCGATCATGTTGTTCGGGTTCGCCGGATTGACCGCGAGCCACGGTTCGACTTCTGCATTCACGTAGTTGGTGCCCGGGCCGCCGATGGTGCACGCGGCGAACGGGCTCGGCCCGGACACGACGACGGGCTCGGCGTGCGCCGCGGCGGCGGCCAGCGCCATCGCGGCGGACAGGCGGGTAACAAGCGGATGGGACGCGATCATGCGTCGCATGGACGACTCCTCGGTGAGGTGCGGAGGCGATGGCGGGGCACGACGAGACGACACCGGTGCGGCCGGTCGTGCCGCACGCGTCGTTACGTGCCGTTCAGCATGCCGTTTCAGCCATCGCGATCCGCGTGCGCTGGATGCCGCCAGCGCTTCGGTCAAGACTCCTCTTCGTTTTCCTTGCTTGTCGGCTGTGTCTGCGATGTCGACCCGTCGGGAAAGCCAGTCCGGGCATGCGACGAATGTGTCGAAGTGGATTGCAATGTAGGCGATTCGAATGTCGCGCGACAGGCGGTTTTTTGTAACAGGACGTAGCCGGAAAGCGTTGCCGGAAGCGGGCGTCCGGCACGCAAGATTTGCCGTTGCGGCGACATGAAAATCGAATCGAAAACGCGAATCGCAATCGCTTGCGATCGATGCCGGCACGAGCCGGTCGCGCGCGTGTGAAGCGCCGTTCAGCGCTCCGCCGGAAACCGCTCCTGCAATGCATGCAGCCAGCGGGCGACGACGTCGAGTTCGTCATCGGAAAACCCGTCGCAGAGCTTGCCGTTGAGTTCGCGCAGCAGCACGCGCGCACGCTTGAGGGCCGCGTGGCCTGCGTCGGTCAGGTATAGCCGCGTCGCGCGGCCGTCGTCCGAATCGGCATGGCGCGTGATGAGGCCGGCCTTCGCCATCCGGTCGGCGAGCCCCGTCATCGCGGACGGCGCGAGCTGCAGCGCGGCGCCGACTTCGCCGATCAGCGCGCCGTCCTGCTTCGCGAGGCAGAACAGCGCGCCGGCCTGCGCGGCGCTCGCGCGCGTGTCGGTTTCGGCCTTGCGGTCGATCCAGCGCTGCACGCGCCGCTGGCCGATGTTCAACAGGAAAAACAGTCGTCGGTCTTCGCTCAAGCTGGGTTCCCGGCTGCAATGGAAAGGGGGGGGCGGCCCGCGGTGCGCGGCGTGTCGAGCGCCTGCGCGAGCCAGTCGGCGACGTCGGGCCACAGCACCGCGCCGGGCCGGCTCCGAAAGAAGCCCATGTGCCCGACCGGGCCGCTGCCCGCCGCGCGCGGATCGATCTGGCGGCGTTCGACCTTCGCGCGGGTCAGATAGCTTACCAGCAGGCCGATCGCGGCCGGATTCGCCCACGGATCGTCGTCGAAGCCGAGCGCGAGGATCGGCAAGCGCTGCTTCGAGAAGCGCTCGGCCGCGCCGAGCGTCGGATCGTCGAAGAAGTAGTGCGGCAGCGTCGTCCAGCGGCTCCATTCGCGGAACACGCCGGCCGGCAGATCCTCGCCGAGCCCAAGCCGCCTGCCGGGCACGTAGCCGAGCAGTGCGGACGTCAGCGGGCCGAGCACGCGCAGGATCAGCCGCACCTTCAGGCGTTCGGCCGCCCGCGCGATCAGCCGCGTGCTGCCCGCGTGCGCGGCGACCAGCACGGCCGCGCGCAGATGCGTCGTCGCGCCGGACAGCCCGATCGCATGTCCGCCGACGCTATGGCCGACCGCCAGCAGCGGCAGCCCTTCATGCGTGTGCCGGGCCCAAGCGGTCGCGGCGCCGACGTCGAGCTCCATCCAGTCGCGCATGCGGGCCTGCAGCGCGCCCAGACGCGCGGGCCGCGATGCGCCGATGCCGCGATAGTCGTAGGTCAGCGCCGCGAAACCGCGCTCCGTCAGGAAGCGCGCGAAGCCTGCATACAGCCGCTCGGGCACGGCCGTCGCCGGATGGATCAGCACCAGCGCGCGCGGCGGCGCATGCGGCGACCACAGCGTGCCGTGCAGCACATAGCCGTCGGCGGCGGAAAACTCGATGGGTTGGGCGGTCATGGCGTCCTCGTTCGGGCAGTTGTTTCGTATGCGAAATATAGTGTGGGATTTATTTCGTGCACGAAATATCCATCGAGGAATCATTCGAATTTCACGTGGCGGCCGTGGTGCGGCGAGCCCCGGGCATGCACGCGTAATTCATAAAATATTTGCATCTTTACATAGAAGAATATTGCGTTTGTGTCATGAAGTGGATCGACGTATCTTCACCGGTTCCATCCGTTGCGCCGGCGGTTTCGCACGGCGGACCATAGGGCGTCGCCGTCGCAAGGCCGCCCGCCAACCTTCCGGGAGATCATGTTGCCGAGCCGAATCGTCACGGCGCTCTTGCTGGCGCTCGCCGCGCAGCCAGGCATCGCCAAAGACACCGTCACGCTGCGCGTGGGTGAACAGAACTACTTCAACATCCAGGCGTCGATGGAAGCATCCGGCGTGCTGAAGGACCTGCCTTACACGATCGAGTGGAAGCACTTCCAGGCCGCCGCGCCGGTGGCCGAAAGCCTGAACGGCAACGCGATCGACCTCGGCTTCCTCGGCGATTCCGCGCTGCTCACGCTGGCCGCGCGCGGCGCGCCGGTCAAGGTCGTCGCCGTGTCGCGGCAGAGCCTCGACGGCGTCGCGATCCTCGTGCCGAAGCACTCGCCGGTGCGGACCGTGGCCGACCTGCAGGGCAAGACCATCGCGGTATGGCGCGGCGCCTGGAGCCAGCAGCTCGTGCTGCGCGCGCTCGAACACGCGGGCCTGCGCGCCGATTCGGTGAAGTACGCGTACCTGATGCCGATCGACGCGACCAACGCGCTCGCGAACGGTTCGGTCGACGCGGTGTCGCTGTGGGAGCCGTTCGTCAGCACGCTCGCATTGCGGCAAGGCGCGCGCCCCGTAGCGACCGCGCAAGGGCTGATGCCGGCGCTGAGCTTCGTCGCCGCGAACGAGCAGGCCGCGTCGGGCAAGCGCGCCGAGATCACCGATTTCCTGCGGCGCGTGGTGGTGGCGCGCCAGTGGGTCGACACTCATCCGCGCGAGTACGCGGACCTGTGGGCGAAGCGCGCGAAGCTCGAACCCGACGTCGCGTATCGCTGGCTCGACAACGCGAAACAACGCGTCGGCCCGGTCGACGAAACGGCCGCGAAGGATGCGCAGAACACGGCCGATTTCCTGTACAAGGCCGGCGTGATTCCGGCCGCGTACGACACGTCGAAGCTGCTCGACCGCTCGTATGCGGGCGCGTTCGCCGCGCCCGCGCAAAAGACGGCAGCCGCGCAGTGACCGGGCGGCCCGCGTCACGATTGCAGCGATTCCCGCGATTCCTGATCGACATACCCAAGGACATCCCGACATGCCAGTCGACATCATCGGCATGATCACCGCGACACCCGGCGCGGAGGTCGACGTACCGGGCGGCGCGGCCGTCCAGCCCGACTACGTGCGCCGCTTCGCGCGGGCGCACGAGGCCGCCGGTTTCGACCAGATCCTGATCGGCCATTTCAGCAACGCGGCGGACGGCTTCATCGTCGCGTCGTTCGCGGCCGCCGCGACCGAACGCATCCGCCTGCTGCTCGCGCACCGGCCGGGCGTGATCGTGCCGTCGGCCGCCGCGCGGCAGATAGCGACGCTCGACGTGTTCAGCGGCGGCAGGCTGGCGCTGAACGTGGTGTCCGGCGGCGACGATGCGGACCTGCAGCGCGACGGCGATTTCGTGCCGCACGATGCGCGCTACCGCCGCACCGGCGAATATCTCGACGTGCTGAAACGGATCTGGCTGGCCGATGCGCCGGTCGATCACGACGGCCCGTTCTATCGGCTGCGCGGTGCGTCGCCGGTCGTGAAGGGCGCGCAACGACCGCATGTGCCGATCTATTTCGGCGGCTCGTCGCCGGCTGCGCTCGCGGTCGCGGGCGAGCATGCGGATGTCTACATGACGTGGGGCGAGCCGCTCGACGCGGTGCGCGAGCAGATCGCGCGCGTGCGGGCCGCCGCCGCGCCGTTCGGGCGTGTGCCGCGCATCAGCGTGTCGTTCCGGCCGATCGTCGCCGATACCGAGGCGGCCGCGTGGGAGAAAGCGGAGGCGATCCGCGAGCGCGTGCGTGCGGCGCGGCTTGCGAACGGCCAGCCGATCGACGGCCACGCGCCGCAGAATGCGGGCTCGCAGCGGCTGATGGCGGCCGCCGCGCAGGGCGACGTGCTTGACGAGCGGCTGTGGATGGGTGTCGCGAACCTGACCGGCGCACGCTGGAATTCGACCGCGCTGGTCGGCACGCCGGAACAGGTTGCGCGAGCGCTGGGCGCGTATTACCGGCTCGGCGTCTCGACGTTCCTGATTCGCGGTTTCGATCCGCTCGACGATGCGCTGGCCTACGGGCGCGACCTGATCCCGGCGATTCACGCGCACGTTGCGGAACTCGATCGCTCTCGGTCCGCGGTGCCCGCGTAGGGGAACGACAAGTCAATCGAATCGCCCCGGTATGTCCGTGACGACATGCCGGGGCGATGGTTTTGAACGAAACGCTCAGAACGACGGCAACCCCGGCGGATTGGTCTCCGCCCGCGCGATCGCCTCGCTCTGCAAACCCCAGCGCGCGAGCGCCTGCCCGTAGCGGCCGTTGCCGATCAGCGCGTTGGTCGCGAGCGTCAGCGCGGGCGCGAGCCCGCCGCCGCGACGCGTCGCGATCGCGACGTCCGCATTCGCCGGCCAGCCCGCATTGACGACGCCGACGCGGCGGATCTTGCCGGTGCGCGCGGCCTCGTACGCGAGCGATGCGTTCGGGTTCAGCTCCGCATCGGCCCGGCCCGACAGCAGCGCGACGCGCGCGGTCGCATCGTCGTCGAAATAGAGCAGCTCGGCCGGCTTCAACCCCTGCGCGACGTTGCGCTTGCTCCATTCGAGCAGGATGCGCTCCTGGCTCGTGCCGGCGCCGGTGATGATGCGCAAACCCGCGACGTCCTTCGGCTCCGCGATCTTCGCGATCGGGCTGCCGGTGCGCACGTAGAAGCCGTGCAGCCCGAGCCGGTAGGTCGTGAAATCGTATTTCTCCTTGCGCTTCTCGGTCACGCCGACGTTCGAGATCACCGCATCGTATTTGCCGGACGTCAGCCCGAGCGGCCAGTCGGCCCACGCGATCGGCACCAGCACGAGCGTGCGGCCGAGTGTGTCCGCGACCAATTGCGCATAGTCGGGATCGGCGCCGACCACGGTGCGCGCGTCGGTCGCATAGGTCGACACGGGCGGCGCGTGCGGTGAAATCGCGACCGTGAACGCGCCGTCGCGCACCCAGCGGTAGCCGCTGGCCGCACGGATGGCCGCGTCGTCGGGGCCGGCGCGCAGGCGGCCGGCCTGGCGCGGGTCGAGGTCGGCCGTGGCGGCCGCCGCCCGCGCCGCATGCCACGGCAGGCCCGATGCCGCGGCCAGCGCGGCCGTGATGAACTGGCGTCGATCGGTCATCGTGCGGCACCTCGCGAGTCGGGAGCGGCGCGCATCACAGCACCCGCGACAGGAACGCGCGGGTGCGCGCATGCGCCGGCGCGTCGAGCACGACGGCGGGCGGCCCGGCCTCGACGATGCGCCCGCGCTCCATGAACAGCACGTTGTCCGCGACTTCGCGCGCGAAGCCGATCTCGTGCGTGACGATCACGAGCGTCGTGCCCGAGCGCGCGAGCTCCTTGATCACGTCGAGCACTTCGTTGACGAGTTCGGGATCGAGCGCCGACGTCGGCTCGTCGAACAGCAGCACCTTCGGACGCAACGCAAGCGCCCGCGCGATCGCGACGCGTTGCTGCTGGCCGCCGGACAACTGGCGCGGGTACGCGTCGGCCTTGTCCGCGAGGCCGACCCGTGCGAGCAGCGTACGCGCGGTGTGCTCGGCCGCATCGCGCGTCACGCCGGCGACGGCGACCGGCGCTTCGATCAGGTTCTCGAGCACCGTCAGGTGCGGGAACAGGTTGAAGTTCTGGAACACCATGCCGACGGCCGTGCGCCGCTTCAGCACGTCGCGCTCCTTCAGCTCGTGCAGCACGTCGCCGTCGCGGAGATAGCCGATCAGTTCGCCGTCGATGTCGATGAAACCGTCGTCGACGCGTTCGAGATGGTTGATCGTGCGCAGCAGCGTCGATTTGCCGGAGCCCGACGGCCCGACGATCACGGTCACGCTGCCGCGCGGCGCGACGAACGACACGTTGTCGAGCACGCGCTGCATGCCGAACTGCTTCGACACGCCATGCACGGCCACTTCGCCGCCGGTGCGCGAGACGGCCGCAGCGGTATCGGCATGCGTGCCGGCATTGCTGTGTGCACGAGCGATCGAGACCGCGCGGCGCGACGCGACACGCCGCCACAGCCGGCCGAGGCGCGCGAGCGCGAACGTGACCACCGACGGCGGCGGATTGCGCAGCGCGCCGCGTGCATAGTGCCGCTCGACCTGCACCTGGATCGCGGACAGCACGGTCAGGATGATCAGGTACCAGACGGTCGCGACCATCAGCAGCGGAATCACTTCGAGGTTGCGGCGATAGATCACCTGCACCGTGTAGAACAGCTCGGGCATCGCGAGCACGTACACCATCGACGTGCCTTTCGCGAGCGTGATCAGGTCGTTGAACGCGGTCGGCAGGATCGCGCGCATCGCCTGCGGCAGCACGATCCGCGAGGTCTGGCGGCCGCGCGGCAGACCGAGCGCGGCGGCGGCTTCGAGCTGCCCCTGATCGACCGCGAGAATGCCGCCGCGGATCACTTCCGCGGAAAACGCCGCGTGGTTCAGCGTGAGGCCGAGCACGGCCGCGAGGAACGGGCTGATCAGGTCGGTCGTCGGCGTGTCGAACCACACGATGTCGGTGAACGGCACACCGAGCCGCACGTGCTCGTACAGGTAGCCGAGGTTGTTCAGGATCAGCAGCAGCACGATCAGCGGAATCGAGCGGAACAGCCACACGAAGGTCCACGCGCTGGCGGACAGCAGGCGCGAACGCGACAGCCGCGCCAGCGCGACGAACGCGCCGAGTACAAAGCCGAACACCGCGCCGAGCAGCGTCAGCACCAGCGTGCGCGCGAGCCCCGACAGCACGGGCGGCGACAGGAACCATTCGGCGAACACCGGCCAGCCCCATTGCGGGTTGCCGAGGATCGAATGCAGCGTGATCGCGATCAGCGCGAGCGCGAGCACGGTGCCGGCCGTGCGCGACCGGTGGCGCGCGGGCACGATCCGCAAACGCGTGCCGGGCCCGCGTGCGCCGGGGGAAGAGAGCGGCGGCAGCGCGCCGCCGAGGTGGGTCGTGTCGCTCATGTCGTTGGCATCCTCGAATCGGTCGATCGGCGGGCGCGCCGCGCACGGGCGGCGCGGCGCGTCAGGCGTGCGCTACGGCGGCCGTTTCCCGGGCGGCGGCGGCGGGCGTCGCGTAGCGGCTCGCCTTGCGCGGCAGGCCGAGGTGGTCGCGCAGCGTGGCGCCGGGCAGGTCGCGGCTGTAGCGGCCGCGCGCCTCGAGCACCGGGATCACGAGCTCGATGAAATCGTCGACGCCCTGCGCCTGCACCGGAAAGCCGAGGATGAAGCCGTCGCCCGCGCCTGCGTCGTGCCAGCGGATCAGCTCGTCGGCGACGTGCTCGGCCGTGCCGATGAAGTTCGGGCGCGGCGTCGCGACCGCGAGCGCCGTCTCGCGCAGCGACAGGCCCTTGCGCTTCGCATCGGCCTTGATCCGGTCGGTGGTCGAGCGGAAGCTGTTGCGGCCGAGCTCGCCGAGTTCCGGGAACGGCGCGTCGAGCGCGTACTGCGTGAAATCGTGGTGATCGAAATAGCGGCCGAGGTACGCGAGCGCCTCGTCGATCGTCAGCAGGTCGCGGATCGCCTGGTATTTGTCCTCCGCTTCGGCGGCCGTGCGGCCGACAATCGGCCCGACGCCGGGGAAGATCTTCACGTCGTCGGCCTGCCGCCCGTGCTCGATCGCGCTCTGTTTCACGCGCCGCGTGAACGCGGCCGTTTCCTCGATCGACGGCGAATGCGTGAACACGGCATCCGCGTATTTGCCCGCGAGGCCGATGCCGGTATCGGACGAGCCGGCCTGGAAGATCACCGGCTGCCCCTGCGGCGAGCGCTGGATGTTCAGCGGGCCCGCGACCTGGAAGAAGCGCCCGTGATGATCGAGCGTATGCAGCTTGTCGCGATCGAAGAAGCGGCCGGTCGCGCGGTCGCGCACGAAAGCATCGTCGTCCCAACTGTCCCACAGGCCCTGCACGACCTCGAGGTATTCGTCGGCGATCTCGTAGCGCAGTTCGTGATCGGGATGCGCCTTGCCGTAATTCTTCGCGGTGCCTTCGAGCGGCGTCGTCACGACGTTCCAGCCCGCGCGCCCGCCGCTGATCGCGTCGAGCGACGCGAGCTGGCGCGCGACCGTGAACGGCTCGCTGTACGACGTCGAGATCGTGCCCGCGAGCCCGATTTTCTTCGTCGCGACCGCGAGCGCCGACAGCACCGTCAGCGGCTCGAAGCGGTTCAGGAAGTGCGGGATCGACTTCTCGTTGATGTAGAGGCCGTCCGCGACGAACGCGAACGCGATGCCGGCGGCTTCCGCCTTGCGCGCGACGCCGATCGCGAAGTCGAGGTTGATGCTGGCATCCGGCGGGTTGCTCGGATGCCGCCATGCGTTCATGTGGCTGCCTGCGCCTTGCAGCATCAGGCCGAAGGGGATCGATCGTCGGGTCGTCATGATGGGAGCGTCATGCGTTCTGGTCGGGGGAGAGGGAGCGGTCGGCCGTGAGGGCCGCCTGCAACGGGGTGGTGGACAGCGCGCCGCCCAGCCATTCGACCGACGCGAGCCGCGCCGCGTAGTCGGTGACCGGCGAATCGATCACGAACGCATCGACGTCGAGCTGCCGGCTCAATGCGTCGAGCGCGCGGTGGATGCGCTCGGGCGTATCGGCGAGTACCGTCGGGCGCAACTCGTCGATCCGGTAGTCGGACGCGCCACTTTGCCGCGCGAATTCCGCGGCCGCTTGTGCACTGGCGAGGTTGAAGCTCTGGCCGCCCGCGAACTGCAGCTTGAAAATCTTCAGCGGCCCGATCAGTTGCTCGGCCTCGTCGCGCGTCGGCGCGGCGACCGCGTACAGCGCGACGAGCGGCTTCTCGCCGCCCGCGCCGCGGTATGCGTCGAGCGAGCGTTCGAGATTCGCGTCGTCGCCGTTGAAATGGCCCGCGTAGCAGAAGCGCCAGCCGTTGCGTGCGGCGAGCGCGCCGCTGTCCGGCGAGCCGCCGAGCAGGATGCGTTCGGGCAACTGCGGCGGCGCCGGCATCGCCACCGCGCCGGCGAGCGGATGATCTTCGGCCACGCCCCAGCGGAGAAACGCGTCGAGTTCCGCGAGCTGACCCGCGAAATCGGGCTTGCGCGCCTTGTCGTGGAACCACTGCAGCGCGCGCGTGGTCAGCGGCAGCCCGCCGGGCGCCTTGCCGATGCCGAGATCGACGCGGCCCGGCGCGAGCGCGGCCAGCAGCTTGAATGTCTCGGCGACCTTGAACGGGCTGTAATGCTGCAGCATCACGCCGCCGGAGCCGATGCGGATGCGCGACGTGTGCGCGAGCAGGTGCGCGACGACGATCTCCGGCGCCGAGCTGGCGAACCCCGGCGTGCCGTGATGTTCGGCAACCCAGAAGCGCGCGTAGCCGAGCTGTTCCGCGCGTTGCGCGAGCGTCGTGGTGAAGCGCAGCGCATCGGCGGCGGTCGCGCCGTCGGCAATCGGACTCTTGTCCAGCAGCGAAAGCGAATAAGACATGGTGAGCGACGTTCCTGCGTGAGCGTGGATGGACGGTTGCGGGCGCGCGGCGCTCAGCTCTTCGGCAGCCCGGGCGGATTCGTGCGCGACTGGTCGATCGCTTCGGATGCGAGGTTCCAGCGATCGAGCACTTGCCGGTAGCGGCCGCTTTTGATCAGCCCGTTCAGCGCGACGGTCAGCGGATCGGCGAGGCCGCTGCCGCGGCGCGTCGCGATCGCGATGTCGGCCGTGCGCGGCCAGCCGCCACTGATCGCACCGACGAGCCGCGTCTTGCCTTGCTGCGCGCTTTGATACGCGAGCACCGAATTCACGCTGAAGACCGCGTCGGCGCGGCCCGACTGCACGGCGACGATGCGCATCGCCTGGTCGTCGTAGTACTGGATCTGCACCGGTTTCAGCCCGTGCGCGACGTTCTCGCGATCCCACGCGAGCAGAATCTTTTCCTGGTTGGTGCCGGCATCGGTCACGATGCGCAGCCCGGCGACGTCCTTCGGCTCGCGGATTGCCTGGATCTTGCTGTCGTTGCGCACGTAGAAGCCGACCTGATCCTTGCGATAGGTCGAGAAATCGAACTTCTGCTTGCGCTCCTCGGTGACGGTCACGTTCGAGATCACCGCGTCGACTTTCCCCGATTCGAGCGCCAGCGGCCAGTCGGCCCATGCGAGCGCGACGATCTTCAGCTTGCGGCCGAGGCTGTCGGACACGAGCTGGCCAATATCGGCGTCGAAGCCGACCACCGTGCGCGCGTCGGTCGCATACGAGCTGATCGGCGGCAGGCTCGGCGCGATGCCGATCGTCAGCGTGCCGGGCTCGGCGAACTTGAACGACGCGGGCACCGCGCGCTCGACTGCCGCATCGGCTGTGCCACGCGGCCGGCCGCGCTGCTCGGGGCTCAGGTCGAACGTCGCGGTGGCGGCGGCCGTGGCGGCGGCGAAGGCTGTCAGGCCGATCAGCGCGGCGGCCAGCGTGCGCGCGGCACGGGAGGAAAGCGATACGGCTCGATGCATGAAAGCGTCCTGTCGTGGAAGCGTGGAAGGCGGAATGGGCGAGGTGAAATGCGGGACGCCGTGCGCTCAGCGCGGTAGCGCCGCTTCGGGCACGGGCGCCCACAAGTCGGTGAGCGTCGACGTGCGCGACGGATCGACGAGATCCTTGCCGAAGCGCAGGTGGAAATACGCTTCGGGATCGATCGACGAATCGAACAGCCGCGTATAGCCGGTGCGGTCGTACAGCGCCCACGCTTCGGGCTGGCGAAAGCCGGTGGTCAGGTAGAGGCGGCGATAGCCCTGTTGCACGGCGCGCAGTTCGAGCGCTTCGACGATGCGCCGCGCGAGGCCCTGGCGGCGCAGGTCGGTGCGCGTCCAGATGCGTTTCAGTTCGGCGGTTTGCGCGTCGTAGCGCTTGAACGCGCCGCCGCCGATCGTCTCGCCGTCGCGCAGCAAGAGCACGAACGCGCCTTCGGGCGGCGCGAACAGTTCGGCCGGGTAGCGTGCGAGCTCGTCGCGGGCCGACGCGCGGCTATCGGGGCGGTACGCGTCGTAACGGGTCGAATATTCGTCGATCAGCGCGTCGATCAGCGGCTGCGCGCGGACGTCGAGCGGCGTCGTGTCGATGATGCGGTCGTTCGTGGCCATGGGCATCGCGAATGGCGCGCGATGCGGATGTTCCCGGCGGGGTGCGGGCACGCGGCCCGTCCGGTCTGTTCCGTTATCGCGACGCGGTTGTCGTGATGGCGGCGGCTGTCGTGCTGCGTGCGAGGCATTCGGCGCGCCGCCGCCGTTTTGAACACGTTAGCGGCGCGGCCGGGAAAGGCGAACGAAGCAATTTCGATAAGGATTTCGCGAGCGGTGGAAGAAGGCTTGCAGGGAGAGTGGGGTGGGCGAACGGGCGTGGTGGGGGCGGTGCCCGTTCGACGTGTGTACGACGTAGATGATCGCCGAGGATTGGGAGCGTTGTCATTTCGATGGCCGACGGGCCATGCCGATTCGCGGCTGGCTCGTCAGGGTCGCGAGCAGCCGGTCGCGGCCCGCCGCCAGCGTGGCGACGGCCCCCCCTCGAATGGTCGCGTCATCGCGAATCCCCGCCGTCGTGGGTGACGATTCTCGACAACGACGGCGTTCAGGCCGCTGCCGCCTGCTGAATCGCGTCGTGCTGTTCGCCACCCAGAATATCGACGAGACCGGTCAGCATCCGCGCCAGTTCACCCGTCATCAGCGTGAAGTCCGAGTCGAAGCGCTCGTCGTCATTCTGCGCGGTGGGATCCGCCGCCTCCTTGATCACGTCGAGCGGCGTGACACGCTTGATCGTCAGCGACGGTGTCAGCACGAACGAGATTCGGTCATCCCAGGTCATCGCGAGGCGCATGCACTGTTTGCCGGCTTCGATGTGCCGGCGCATGTCGCTCGCTTCCAGCGCGTGGCCGACGTATCGCACCGTGGCGCCGCCTTCGCCGGTCGAACGCAACTCGGCGTCCTGGTCGACGGTGAATCCGCCCGGCGCCTCGCCGGACAGCAGCCAGTCCGTCATCGCGGCGACCGGGGAGCGCGCCACCTGAACGCTGGCGAGTGGCAGTTGATCGATCGACTTGACGAGCAGGCTGCGAACGTCGTCGGCAAGCGCTTGTGCCGCCGCATCGATGACGAGCCAGCCGTTCGCCGTGTCGATCCACACGCGGGTATCGCGGCGAATGCTGAACGCGCGCGGCAGCAGTTCGTCGGTCACCTGCTCCTTGAGTTCGCGCAGTTGTTTGCGGCCTACCTTGAAGCCCTGCTGCTCCTCGACCTCGAGCGCACGCGCCTTGGTGACCTGATTGACGACCGACGCCGGGAGCAGCTTCTTTTCGGCACGAAACACCAGCAGCATCTGCCGGTTGATCGAATAGACGAGCGCGCCGTCGTCACGCGGCGATGCCCATCCGACGCGCTGCATTTCGACGCTGCTGCCGGGCTGGAACGCGTGAGGCGCCAGCCATTTTTCCATCTGGTCGGGCGTGACGGCCCAAGGGGCCGGAAGACGATGAAGCTGAAGGTTCTTGAACCACATGGGCGTACGGGCAAAGCGCGTCATTCTAGCTGACGCGGAGAGTTGCAGGTCAGTTGCGGACCGTCGATGCCCGTGTCGAGGTGACTGTCCGCCATCGAAATAGAGACGATCGACGGTTGCATCAAGATTGACGACAATGGAAGCCATTCCAACAAGCGGGTAAAAACAATGATGACTTCCGGCGACGGCCTGACCAGCCCGGCGCGGCTCCTGCGGCTCGCCTCCTGGGCGATTGCGATCGTTTTCGCGGTCTTTCTGAACATGCTCGGCAGCCTCGTGATCCGCGACATGGCGTTCGCGCCGAGCGGCGGGCCGCCGGTCGTCGAGCAATTCGCCGATGCGCCGGTAAAAGCGCGGCTGGACGCGGCGCGACGTCAACTGCAGGCGCAGCGCGACGCGCTTGCCGAGAAGGTCGACACGATGGAAGTGGCGCGCGGCCGCGCCGCGAAGGAGTACGCGGCCGAGAAGGAAAGTTTCCGCAACTGGCTGGCCACCCGCGCGGTGACGGGAGACGGTGCGACGGACCCGGACATTGTGGCGAGGACGCGCAAGCTGGATACGCTCCAGGCAGGGGTGGTCAACTGGCAGCATCAGATCGATGCGGTCGGTGATCAGCAACGGGCATTGGCATCGCAACTGACGCAAGTCGACACGCAAATCGCCGAAGCGGACGCAGCAGCCGAACGGCGCTTCGACGAGGCGACCCGGCGCTACGAGATGCAGGTGTTCGGGCTGCGGCTCGCGCTGACGTTACCGATCCTGCTGGTCGCGACCTGGCTGTTCATCCGCTACCGCAAGGCGCGTTATTGGCCGTTCGTGTACGGTTTCGGCCTGTTTGCGTTGAGTGCGTTTTTCATTGAGCTGGTTCCGTACTTGCCGAATTTCGGCGGCTATGTCCGGGTCCTGGTCGGCATCGTGCTCACGGTATTCGCCGGTCTTTACATGATGAAGGCCTTTCAGCGCTATGCCGAACGCAAGCGGCTCGAATTGCAGCAGGATCAGGGCGAACGCGCGCGTACGATCGGATACGAAAAAGCCGTTCGGTCGCTCCAGAAAAAGCGTTGCCCGTCATGCGACAAACAGTGGAATCTCGGCGGCGACGACTCCACGTTTTGCGTGCATTGCGGATTGAGACTTTTCAATGTCTGCGAATGCGGCGGTCGGAATTTCTTCTTCTTCCCGCATTGCCATCAATGCGGCGTTGCACAGGGCAACGAGACGCCGGTGTCATCCGACTGACGGCCCGAGTGTACGTACTGGCATCGGCGTACGACGGTCGTGAACGCGTCGGTCGGGTTCATCACCGGATGACACGCGGCGGCGTCGACAGCTCCGCCAACTGAAACAGGCAATCCCCGCGCCGCACCTGCGCAGGCACGCGCTTGCACACCACTTCGCCGTCGCCGTTGAACCGGTGCAGCACCGGTTCCCGCAACGGCGTATCGGGGAAATGCACCCACGCGGCCGGCTGTCCGGCCTTCACCTGGTCACCGAGTTCGACGAGCGGCTCATACAGCCCGCGCTCGTACGCATAGACGAAATGACGATCGCCGTCGACGCGCATGAAGCGCGTGACGGCGGGCGGTGCGTCGGGCACGAGCGCGCCGTGCAGCAGCCCGATATAGCCGAGGTAATGCAGCAGCCCGTGGCGGCCGAGCCGGATCAGCGACGGATCGGCCATGCCGGCGCCGCCGAGTTCGGTCACGATCGAGATCGCGCCTTGCCGACGCGCGGCCGACGCCGAATGCACGGGATTCGGCGCGTGCAGCAGCGCATTCTGCAACCCGAACGCGACCAGCAGCCCGTTGAGCTTCTCGGCTTCGTCCGCGTCGAGCGGATCGATCGCGAGCATGTTGCCGCCCTGGTACAGCAGCGAGCTGCCGCCCGAATGCAGGTCGACCAGATACTGCGCGCGCGACAGCAGCGCGTGTTCGATGTAGTGGGCGATCATCTGCGTCGGCGTGCCGGTCGGGTCGCCGGGGAAGCTGCGGTTCAGGTTGCCCTCGTCGAGCGGCGACACGCGCAGGCCCGCGTCCGCCGCCGGGAAATTGGCCATCGGCAGCAGGATCAACTGGCCGCTGACCATCTCCGGCTCGATCTCGCGCATCAGTTGCGACACGATGATCTGGCCTTCGTACTCGTCGCCGTGATTGCCGGCCATCACGAGCGCGACCGGGCCGTCGCCATTGCGGATCGACGCGATCGGGATCGGCAGCCAGCCGTACGCGGAGCGGTGCACGGAGTGCGGCAGCCGCAGGTAGCCCGCGTGCTTGCCTTGCGCGTCGAGGTCGATTTCGCAGTGAATGGGATTTCGGGAAGAGGAAGAGGCGGTCATGGCGGTATCGTTCGATGAACGGAATCTGCCATCTTATAGGGGAAAGCGGCAACGCGCGGCGGGTGGGCTCAACCGGGTGCGCGTGACGGCGGACGGGCGCGTTGTCGTGCGTTGCGGTGCCGATACGCGCGACCGCGCGCGATGTTGCAGCGATGAACGCATGCCGGCGCGCCAGCCGGCCGGTTCATGCGCCGGATGTCGCGCCGGGCCCTTGTCGCGACAGGGCCGGCGCGTGCAACCGGCTTACCGGCCGGATGTTTCAGCTTCGAGACGTCCTTCTTCCCACAGCGCCCAGAAACGGCTCCCGGCGCGATACGGATTCGCGCGCCGCGCGGCGTAATCGGCGACGCCCTGGCGAAACGCGCCGTACAGCGTAAGCGGCGGATTGTCGACGCATGCGGCTTCGTATGCGGCCGGCATCCGGCGGTCGGACACGAGCCGGCGGATCAGCGATGCGCCGTCGATCACCGCCTGTTCGTCGATGATTTCGGTTCGTGCGAGGACGTCGACGGTATTCATGTTGGGCTCCCTGAAACGTTCTTTCCGTATCAAGGAGCAATAAGAGTGCCAGTCGCGAAACGCCGCTCACGGCCACGATCGTGCGGGCTTCTGCCGTCATCGTGCTGCGTCCCCGACGGCGATGTTACGGAACACGTCACGTGACATGCGAGCGCGCGGCGCCACGCGCGACCCGGCAAAGCGTTTCGGCATTGAATCGTCGGGAAGATGCGGCGGGTACGAAAAAGGAATGCGCGGCGCGCGATCGGCTCAGCTTGCGGTGACGGGCGCCACGCGGCGGCTGCCGCTCGAATAGAAGCAGTAGATGCCCTTGCCGGCCGACTTCGCGTCGTACAGCGCGCTGTCGGCCTGCCGGATCAGTTCGTCGGGCGAGCCATGCCCGTCGTCGAGCGCGATGCCGATGCTGATGCCGATGCAGACGGTCTCGCCGATCGACAGCACGTACGGCGCCGAAATCTGCCGGATGATCCGCGCGGCAAGGATCGAGCACGCGTCCATCGTCGTGTCGTCGATCGCGACGACGAACTCGTCGCCGCCGATGCGCGCCGCGAGCTCGCCGCGCGGCAACGTCTTGCCGAGCCGCTCGGCGACCTGCGTGAGCACTTCGTCGCCGGCCTGGTGGCCGAAGCGGTCGTTGATCGACTTGAAGCCGTCGAGGTCGAGATACATGACGGCGAACGCGGGGCTCGGCAGCCGCGGCCGGCGCGCGAGCATCCGCTTGAGCTCCGCATGCAGTTCGTGGCGATTCGGCAACCCCGTCAGCGCGTCGTGCCGCGCGAGGTGGCGGATGTGCTGTTCGGTCTGGCGGCGCGCGGTGACGTCCTCGACGATGATCACCGCGTTGCCGTCAGGTACCCGGTGGCGCGTCAGTTCAAGCTGGCGCCCGTCGGCGAGCGCGATGTCGAGCGGCACGGGCTCGGCGCGGCTCAGCCACGCGGCACATTGCGCGGCGAGGCCGGCGCCGGCGGGATCGGTCGCCGCGTTCGCGCCGAGCGCGGCGACGACGGCCGGCAGCGGCGTATCGAGCATGACCTCGCGCGCCGAGCCGAACAGTTGCGCGGTGCGCCGGTTCACCACGATCACGCGGCTGTCGCCGTCGATCATGCACAGGCCGTGCGGCATGTAGGTGAGGGCGGCGTCGAAGCGCGCGACGAGTTCGGCGTTGCGCTGGCGCGCGGCGATCAGCGCGACGAGCACGCGGTAGTGGCGCTGCACGACCGTGCGCATCGCCGCGAGATAGATCGCGATCGGCGGCACCAGCAGCCACGCGCCCGGCCGCGGGGCCAGCAGCGCGCCGACGCCGATCGGCAGCACGCCGAGCACGACCTGCGTCATCGCGAGCCGCGGCAGCGCCGAATTGCGCGACGCGATGCCGCCGAACACGCCGCCCGCGACCATCACGGACAGCGTGCCGAGCTCGACGTCGGCGGCCTGTACGCAGCCCATCACGCCGAGGCCGAGCACGAAGCACGCGACGAGCGACACCGGCGCATAACGACTCGCCCAGTATTCGGTGCGATCGTCGCCGGCGTCGCGCCGCACCGTGTAGGCCCGTACGATCGACAGGCGCGCAATGAGCAGGCCGACGTCGACGACGAGCCACGCGAGGCACCACAGCTGCTGCACCCGGATCAGCGCAACGGCCGCGACGAAGCCGCTCGCGAGCCCGGACAGCGCCATCGGGCGCACGTCCTCGAACAGCGTCACGAGCATCGACGGACGCAGCGCGGCCGTCACGCGGTGATTACCGGAGGGGGGAGTGGCGAGAACGGAGTTCAGGAGAGATGCCCTGACTGCCATGGTTGTCGACCTCGACACGATGTCTCGATGGCTGGCGGCGCCCGCACGGCACGTGGCGGAGGCCCGGCCTAGCCGGATGCGCACGACATTACCATGAAAAACCGGCGGTGCGGGGCAGCCGGCAGCCCCGGCGCATCGCTGCGTGCACGAGTCGTCCACCCCGGTTGCGAGCGGCCGGCGGATTCGGCGGCGCGGAGGCGGCATCGTTGCGAACGGAACGATGTGCGGCTGCCACGCGGAAACTGGCGAGGCCGGCACAACGGTATCGAGCCGCACGCAAACGGCATGCGAATCGCCCCCGCGACTGCCGGCCGCGGCCGGCTGAAACCCGTTATAAGAAATTCAATAAGTATTTCATGCGGGAAATACTATAGGCGATATATCAAAAACAATGCCAGAATGCGCGCCGCTCCGAACGCCGCGACACCCGATCGCCGTCCGAGCCGCCTCAGGAGGTTCCCCCCAAATGAAAAACCACGGCCTGTCACGGCGGGGTTTTCTGAAAGCCAGCGTGCTGGCGGGTGTCGCTGTGTATGTCGCGCCCATCGGCAGCCGCGCGTTCGCGGCGCTCTTCGAAGAAAAACGCCTCACCCCCGTCAAATGGGATAGCGTCACCGGCATCCCCCAATTTCGCATCGACGGCATCGCGAAGGTCACGGGCTCGAAAGTGTTCGCCCGTGACGTGCGCGCCGCCGACATGCCGCACTGGCCGCAACAGCAGTCGCACGCGCTGATCCTGCGCGTCACGCAGGCCGACCGCACATACGAAGGCTTCGACCTGTCGCTGCTCGGCGACGACCTGAAACCGGACCGCGTCGTCACGGCCGACGATCTCGCGCGCGACGGCGTCGCGTTCCCGGCGTTCTACGGCGACGACATGCTGTTGCCGGCCGGCAAGACGCCTGCGTATCTCGGCCATGCGGTCGCGATCCTGATCTATCACGACTTCGCGCGCTTCCGCTTCGCGAAGAACGCGCTGAAGTTTCGCGACGACGTGATTCGCTACGGCGCGGTCACGGGCCCGCTCGAACGCGATCCGTGGGGCACCTTCCGCTATGTGCGCGTGGGCGGCAAGACGGCCTATGACGACGACGTCTATTCGAGCCTGAAGGACGCGCCGATCTTCCCGAGCATGATGCGCAAGCACCTGCCGGTCTGGCCGGACGGCAAGGCGCACGGCAAGCTCGACGAGCAGGGCATGTTCCTCGCCGGGCAGATCGGTGCCGAACTCGATCATCCGCCCGCCGAGTGGCTCGTGTTCGACCGCGAATACAACACGCAGTCGGTCGATACGGCCGCACTCGAACCGGACAACGCGAACTGCTGGTACGACGCTGCAACGCAAGCGCTGCACCTCGTCGTGCCGACCCAGTCGCCGCTCGAGGTGTCGGAGAACGCGGCCGCGATGGTCGCGAAATGCCGCTTCCCGGTGAAGAAGCTGTTCGTGCATCCGTGCTACACGGTCGGCTACGGCTCGAAGGATCACTTCAACGTGCCGTTCTACGGCCTCGTCTGCGCGCTGTACGCGGACGGCCGCCCGGTGCGTTTCGCGAACGATCGCTATGAGCAGTTCCAAACGTCGTTGAAGCGTCACGCGTTCAAGATGCATTACCGGATCGCGGTCGATCGCAACACCGGCCTGCTGCAGTCGTTCAAGGGCGATTTCGAGGCGAACGGCGGCGGGCGCTCGAACTTCTCGCCGTCGGTCGCGATGGTCGGCGCCACGGCCGCGCAATCGATCTACTACTTCCCGAAGAGCGATCTCGCGGCCGTCGCGATCGCGTCGCGCGCGATCGACGCCGGTTCCGCACGCGGCTACGGCACGCTGCAGAGCATGGCCGCGACCGAGATGGCGATCGACGAGATCGCCGCGCAACTGAACATCGACCCGATCGACTTCCGGCTGCGCAACGCGCTGCGTTCGGGGATGAAGAACACGCAGGGCGCGATTCCCGCCGGTGCGCTGCGCGTCGACGAAGTGCTCGAACGGGCGAAGCAGCATCCGCTGTGGACGCGCCGTGCCGCGCGCAAGGTCGAATTCGAGGCCGCGCATCCGGGCAAGCGCTACGGCGTCGGCTTCGCGTGCGTGCAGAAGGATTTCGGCACGGGCGCGGAAGCGTCGTTCGCGAAAGTCGAATTCGACGAGCACGGCAAGGTGTCGCTGCAGCATACGGCGGCCGAGATCGGCACGGGGATGTCGACGTCACAGGCCGTCGCGGTCGCGAAATGGCTCGGCCGCCCGGCGACCGACGTCCGCGTGGCGCTGACCGAATGGCCGGACCTGCCGATCGAGACGAGCGGCGATCCGTATCTGATGTCGCAGGCCGACCAGGATCGCCTGAGCGCGAACCCGCGCTGGTCGCCGGGCTATGCATCGCCGTCGAGCGCGACGAACTCGGCGTATTACTTCACGCACAGCACGCGCGAAGCCGCGCGCGCCGTGTTCCGCTACGGGCTGTGGCCGGCCGCGATGTCGATCTGGACGCGCGGCCTCGGCGGCGGCCAGGCCGCGCCGTACACGATCCGCATCGAGGATGCGCGCTGGGTCGACGGCAAGCTGACCGCCGACGGCCTCGAGCCGCTGACGTTCGAGCAGCTCGCGAAGCAGGCGCATGCGCTCGGCCTGCCGACCGGCGCCGTCGTGCACGTGTTCAACCGCTGGCAGTGGACCGACGCCGAGTTCGAGGTGGGTGGCACGGTCGAGCGTCTGCCGATCGACGGGCTGTCGCTGCGTGTCGGCGCGCCGAAGACGGGCGACGACGGCCCGATCCCGGGCACCGCCGCCCCGGCCGGCGCGACCGCGTTGCGCGGCACGCTGCCGCCGACCGCGAACGGCTACCGCGTGCTGGACCGCAAGCGCGTGTTCATCCCGCCGACGAGCCGCAACAACGCGGCCGTCACGTACTACACGGCGGTCGGCACGCTCGTCGAGCTGGCCGTGCACGAAGCGACCGGCAAGGTTGAACTGCTCACGCACCACTCGATCATGGAATGCGGCAACCAGATTTCGCCGCAACTCGTGTCGGGCCAGTTGCAGGGCGGTCTCGCGATGGGCATCGGCCATGCGCTGCACGAGTACCTGCCGCTCTACGAGGACGGCCCCGGCAACGGCACGTGGAACTTCAACCGTTACCGGTTGCCGCGCGCGTCCGACGTCGCCGTCTGGACGCAAACGGGCGACGTGCTGCCGCCGCTGTCCGAGACCGACCCGCCGAAGGGTGTCGCCGAAGTGGTGATGATCCCCGTCGTCGGCGCGATCGTGAACGGCATCGCGCACGCGATCGGCCATCGTTTCACCGACTTGCCGGTGACCCCGCAAAAGATTCAGGAGGTGCTCGCATGACGACCGCCCAAACCGCGGCTTCGGCCGCGAGCGCCAGCGCGGCTGCGACTGGCGCGTCCGTACCGGCGGCGGCTTCGGCCGCCCCGGCGTCCGTTCCCGCCACGCCGGCTGCACCGGCACCGGCCGCCGTCGAACGTCCGCTCGTTCGGTTCCAGCAGAAGCCGCTGTCGGTCAGGATCAACGGCAAGGCCGTCGGCCCGATGCAGGTGCCGGAAGGGCTGATGATGATCGAGTTCCTGCACGAGTACGTGGGCCTCACCGGTTCGCGGCTCGGCTGCGGGCAGGGCATCTGCCACGCGTGCGTCGTGATCGTCGACCAGCCGGACGGCACGAGCGAGGAAATGCGTACCTGCATCACCGGCGCGCACTTCTTCCACGGCCGTTCGATCCGCACGATCGAAGGCCACGCGAAGCGCAACGAGGCGGGCGAGGTCGTCGAGCTGTCGCCGATCCAGCAGAAGTTCCTCGAGCACTTCAGCTTCCAGTGCGGCTATTGCACGCCCGGCTTCGTCAACGCGGCGACCGTGCTGATCGAACGCCTGAAGCGCGAGCCGGTCGCGAAGGCCGACGTGGAACGCACGATCACCGACGCGCTCGATGCGCACCTCTGCCGCTGCACGGGCTACGTCCGCTACTACGAAGCCGTCAAGGACGTGGTGCTGACGACACCGGGACTCGTGAAGGACTCCGCATGAAACGCACTTTCGCTCATCGTGTCGCGCGGGCCGCGGGCCTGCCCGCGCTCGCCGCGGCGTGCGCGCTGCTGCTCGCCGCCTGCGGCGGCCACGACGCGCCGGCGTCGAGCGCGGCGTCCGGCGCGCCCGGCGCCGATGCGGTCGCGCGCGGCCGCTATCTCGTCAAGGCTGCCGACTGCGCGGCGTGCCACACCGCGAAGGACGGCGCGCCATTCGCCGGCGGCGCGGCGCTCGAATCGCCGTTCGGCACGTTCTACGGCTCGAACATCACGCCCGACAAGGAACACGGAATCGGCAACTGGAGCGCGGACGACTTCTACGCCGCGCTGCACGACGGCAAGGCGCCGGGCAAGCGCCTGTATCCGTCGATGCCGTACACGTCGTACCGGCAGCTCACGCGCGCCGACGCCGATGCGATGTACGCGTACCTGAGGACGGTGAAGCCGGTCGCGCAGGAAAACCGCGCGCACGACCTGAAGTTTCCGTACAACCTGCGCTTCGGCATGCTCTTCTGGGACATGCTGTTCCTGAAGGACAGCCTGCCGGATGCGTCGGCCGGGCAATCCGCCGACTGGCGGCGCGGCCGCTATCTCGCGGGCGCGCTCGGCCATTGCGCGGAATGCCACACGCCGCGCGCGTTCACGGGCCAGCTCGACGGGGCGAAGCCGTTCGCGGGGGCCGCGCTCGGCCGCGTGGCCGCGCCCGACATCACGCCGGGCGGCCTCGCCGCGCGCGGCTGGACGGGCGCCGACCTGCAGACGTTCTTCGGCGTCGGCATCGCGCCGCAGGGCTCGGCATTCGGCGAGATGTATCCGGTCGTGCACCTGAGCACGCAGTACCTGACGAAGGACGACCTGCGCGCGCTGTCGGTGTACCTGCTCGGCGATACGCCGCCCGCGCCGCAACCGGTGAAGCCGGTGTCGGCCGACGCCGCGCAGCTTGCCGCCGGCCGCTCGGCGTATCTCGCGGTCTGTGCGGGCTGTCACGGCTTCAACGGCGAAGGCAAGCCGCACGTGGCGGTGCCGATGAACGGCAACTCGACGGTGCGCCAGGACGACCCGCGCAACCTGCTGGTCGCGATGCTCGACGGCATCGACGAGCAGAAGTTCGCCGGCTTCGAGAACCTGCAGCCGATGCCGGGTTTCGCGCGCACGCTGAGCGACGACGAACTCGCGCAGCTCGCAAACTACCTGCGTGCGACGTGGGGCGGCCGGCCCGCGAGCGTCACGCCGGCCGACGTGAAGGCGATGCGGCGATAAATCGGACGACGAAACAGGGCGTCGCGCGCGACACGGCCGAGTGCCGGCCGCGTTTGCGCGTGACGCCCCGTTCAAGCCAGTCCGGCGGCGCGTCAGTAGCCGCCTCCGCCACTACCTCCACTGCCTCCCGAGCCGCCGTACCGGCTCATGCCCGGTCCTTGCGACACGCCGCTGCCCGACGACGTACAGCCCGCCGACAGCACGAGCACCAGCGCCGCGATCAGCGTCGCAGCCAGCGTTGCCGATTTCATTGCAATCTCCTTGCAGCGCGCAGGCCACGGGAAAGGCGGCTCATGGGAACCGCGCGCCTGCGCGATGACAAGACGTTTCGGCGAAGCGTTTATTCCATGCTTTTCGCGTATCGCCGCGGCGGCGGCGCCTGGATCAACGATAGACGAGATCGGCGCGGCGATTCTGCGCCCACGCTTCCTCGTCGTGGCCGAGCGCGACCGGTTTTTCCTTGCCGAGGCTGACCGCCTCGAGTTGCGTCGCCGGCACGCCGAGCGTTTCGAGCGCGCTCGCCACGGCCTGCGAGCGGCGCTGGCCGAGCGCGAGGTTGTATTCCGACGTGCCGCGCTCGTCGGTGTTGCCCTGGATCAGCACACGCCGCGCCGGGTGGCTGCGCAGATAGTCGGCATGCGCCTGCAGCAGCGACTGGAATTCGGGCTTCACCGAGTACTGGTCGAAATCGAAGTAGATGCTGCGCTTGGCGAGCGGGCTGTTCGGATTGTTCAGATCGTCGGCCGTCACCGTCGCGACGGCTTCGCTCGAGGGCGTCGGCGCCACGCCGGCATTCTCGGGCGTTTTCGCCGCGTGGTGGCAACCGGCCAGCAGGACGAAAGTTGCCAGGACCGCAATTCGGTTCATTTTGCTCATCGTTCTTCTCCAGCGGTTGACTGCGATGAAAGCGGGGCGCGTGCCATTCGCACGCAGCCGTCCGGCCGCCATGGCGCGAAATGTCCGGCTTCGTTGCCGTGACGCGGGTTCGTAAGCCGATGGTGCGCCAGATGAAAGAATGTTGCGACCGGAACGCCGGATCGCGGCGTCGCTGCAAACAGATTAGGAAAAATGTCACAACGCGACCAGTTTCTTCGCATTTTTTGCGCAAACGCGACAGCCGGGAGGCATTCTTGCTTCCGTCGGCGGTGCGCGGTACGCAACGCCTGCCACAGCGAAAAATGCCGCGCACGGGGCGCGGCCTCGTCGGTGCCGGTCATGGCGCTCGGGTGATGCGGGAAGCGCTGGCCCGATGAAGCCGGTCGGCAGCGTGACGCGGCGGCGCGCGCCGCGTCGTCAAAACTTGTGCCGCAGCCCCAGCGCGACGACGGCCTGGTTGCTGTTCGCGGAAGGCGTCAAGGTCCAGACCGTCGCGTTGAACGCGGGGTTGCCATTGCCGCCGCTCACGCGCTGATAGGTGCCTTCGAGATACGCATCCGTGCGCTTGGACAGCGCATAGTCGGCCTGCGCGACGACCTGATTCCATTTCGGGCGCGTCTGGCCCGTGCGCGTATCGAAGCGGCCCATCGTGTACGTGTACGCGGCGGCGACGGTCAACGCCCGCGTGACGAAGTAGCGTCCGTCGATCGAAAAATTGTCGAACACCAGCGATTCGCCTTTCAGCGGGGCGATGTTGCCGCCCTGGAGCACGCCCGTCACGCCGTCGGTGGCCGAATGCGACCACGCGACGCCGACCGAGTGCGGCCCGAACGCATAACGGCCCGCCATCGCCCAGATCTGCTGGTTGCCGCCCGTGACCGTCGCCGAGCCGTCGACGGTGCTCAGTGCGCCGTCAGCGTTCGGTGCGTTGCGGTCGCGGCTGATCTTCAGGTAGCCGGCGCCGAACTTCAGCGGCCCGTTCGCATACGACACGCCCGTGCTCCACACCGCGTTGTTGGAGAACTGGCCGGCCGTGTTCGAGAAACCGATCATTGCGCCGAACCTGAGCCCGCGAACCGTCGGGCTCGTGTACTTCACCGCGTTGTTGATGCGCAGGTTGCGGTTCGAATCGTCGTTGTCGTACGGGTGGACCGCGAGGTTGCCGCCCCAGCCGGGGCCGGCCGCGCCGAGCGGCGTCACGAAATCGAGGATCAGGTCGTACTGGCGGCCGAAGGACAGCGTGCCGGCCGTCTCCGAACCCACGCCGATCCACGCCTGGCGGCCGAACAGGTCGACGCCTTTCTGCGACAGCTTGCCGGTGGTGCCGGAGAAGCCGTTCTCGAGCGTGAAGACCGCGGCCATCCCGCCGCCGAGATCCTCGCGGCCGTGCAGCCCCCAGCGCGACGCGTTCAGCGCGCCGCTCGTCATCGCGACGCTGCCGCCGCCGGGCGAGCCGGCGCCGCGCGTGCGCTGGTTGCTCGAGTAGGTGATCGACGTGTCGATCAGGCCGTACAGCGTCACGCTGCTCTGGGCAAGCGCGACATCCGGCACGAAGCCGGTCAGGCAGGCGGCAATGACGGTCCCCGCGATGCGCGCGCCGGCATGCGGGTTCATTGTGCAGGAATGCATAGGTGTTTTTGTTGTTGTGTTGGAGCGGCCTGACGGCCGATGGATCGAGCGGCCATTATTGGAGATCGTGCGGCCGTCGATTAAGACATTGCACAGGAAAGGTCCTCTGCGGAATCGCTTGGAATTGCGATGCGTCGGCTGCACGGAGGCAGTCGGGGAGGGGGCGTGCGGGGCGGCGCCCGTTCCTCGAACCATCGATGATCGCTACCGTCGATCTGGATCAGTTCGCCCACGCAGGCCCGGCGCGCTCGCGGCTGGTAGACCTTGGGCGGCCGTTGCCGGCGCGGAATCCAGAGCCCAGCGTCCGTCATCAGCTTCCTGACCGTCTCCTTGGCCAGCCGAATGCCGTGGCATTCGTACAGCTTCTCGCAGGCCAGCGTCGGCCCGAAATCGGCGTAGCGATCGCGGATGATCGACAGCGCACGATCAGCGGCTCCCGGGTCGAGACGACGGTTGCCGGGCTTCGATCGGTGTCCCGACACCAAACCTGCCGGCCCGTGCTCGCGCAGCCGGGCGACCAACCCGCGAACCTGGCGGGTCGTCAACTCCAGCCGTTCCGCTGCACGCCATGGTTTGAGCTTGCCGTCGGCTACGTCCTGAATGACCTTGAATCGATCCAGCTCGCGCATCGTCATCGTGATCCGTTCCGTTGCAGCCATCGCAGCCTCCGGCGCCGGACAACCGGCGGCCCGTCAGCTTACGCGGCCCGAATGCGGACATCTCTATGTAGCCAAAAGCGGACATTTCTATCTAGCCGCTACAACCTGTGTCATACCCGGATTCAGATGTCCACCTTCCAGCTATTTAAAAATGTCCGGTTTTAAGGTTGGTTTTGCTGTGTCTTTTTCCTCGTTTTGACCGTTACGCAGTGTCGAAGGTCGGCGCCTGAACG